>JAFYQM010000052.1 GCA_017547085.1 Oscillibacter sp. | reverse complement strand
GGAACCAGACTATCTATTCCTACGATTTCTATCGCGTCTCGATCCATCTTTCCGCGTTCCAGCATTTTCATCACCCTATTCCATTTTACTCCATAAATACGAAAAAGTCTGCATTTAGCAGACTTTTTCGACAGGCTGAGCGGAGCTTCCTTTCGGAAGCTCCGCTCTTCTATTTCATCACTTAATCTAATGCCTGCAGGGCAGCACCCAAAATACCGTCGCCGATATAGACGCTGAGGGTTCCATCGATCTCGCCCTCCCAGATATGATCATGGTTGGGCAATGCTTCGACCTGCTGCGCACGCAGTACCGCCAGTTCCTCCGGGGCACCGCCATTGGCGATGGCCAGATTGTAACGCTGGTGTCCCTCGGCACACTGAGCCGTCAGTTCCATCAGCTTCTGCATTACCTGCTTGCGTCCCCGCACCTTGGCCACAGAGGTCAGCTGGCCATCCTCTGCAAAGGACAGCACCGGCTTGATCTGCAGCAGTGCACCGGCTGTGGCCGTCACCTTACCAATGCGGCCGCCTTTCTGCAGGTACTCCAGTGTATCCACAGAGAAAAAGGCCGTGGTGTTTTCGATCAGCTGCGGCACACGGCGTTCGGTCAGTTCCTCCCACCCCATGCCGTTTTGGATATCCTTGGCCAACTGCAGCAAAATCATGCCCTGTCCCAGAGAAGCGTTCAAGGAGTCATACGCCCGCATGGCAATATGCTCCGCGCACTCTTCCGCGACCAGACGCGCCAGATTATAGGTGCCGGACAGGCCGCTGGACATCATAACCGCAATCACGCCGTCATAACCCTCGGCGATGATCTGCTCCATGACCTTTCCAAAATCCTCCGTGGAGGGCAGAGATGTCTTGGGCAGCTCGCCCGCCTGCAGATAACGGTAAATATCGGTATTGAAAATGTTCACGCCGTCCTGATATTCTCCATCAGAACAAAGAATCCGCAGAGGAACCACATAAATGTGATTCTCCGCCGCCAGTTCCGGCGCAATATCTGCACAGGAATCCGTCAGCAGAGCAATTTTTTGCGGGCACATTGCATTCCCTCCAAGATTTTACTGATTCTGTATTCAGCTATTATGCCACAAATAAACAGAAACTGCAAGAACTATCCTGCCTGTGCGGACACCTTATTTTTCCCGGTTTGTCACAGCCGCAAGCACCCCTTCACAGCCTTCCAGCACATCCCGCCAGGTTGCCTCAAAATCTCCGGTATACCACGGATCTGCCACATCACCGGGGCGGTCTGTCCAGTCCATTAGCAGCGAGATTTTTCCCTCCGGATCATCGCCGCAGATGCGGTGCATATTCCGCAAATTGGCACTGTCCATACCGATCAGCAGGTCATATGCCTCATAGTCACTACGCTGCAGTTGGCGTGCCGTCTTTCCTGCACAGCCAATGCCGTGCTCCGCCAGTTTTCTCCGCGCAGGCGGATACACCGGACAGCCGATCTCCTCCGTACTGGTGGCGGCAGAAGCGATCTCAAACTCCCACTCCCGTCCAGCCTTCTTCACCAGATCCTTCATCACAAATTCCGCCATAGGACTGCGGCAGATATTGCCATGGCAGACAAACAGGATCTTCTGCATCTTCAGTTCCTCCATCCTGATGTTTTTTACGATCATACCACAACGAGCCGTTTCATACAACTGCCCGTCAAGGAAACAGCGCCGAAGCATGACTCCGGCGCCGTCTTCGCTCTTGCTGCAAATTACGATGCAACACAGAGTTTATTGTCTTCCACAAAAAGTCTCGCGGTATCACCCTTTTGCAGCGTTCCCTCCAGCATCTGCTCTGCCACGGCATCCTCCACGCGGCTCTGGATGGCTCGGCGCAAAGGACGCGCGCCGTACTTGGGATCAAAGCCCTCCTTGGCCAGCTCGGCAATGGCATCCTCGCCGGCGTCCAGATGGATGCCCATAGCCTCCATCCGCTCGGAAACCACTGCCAGCATCCGGCGAGCTACCTCGCAGATGTCCTCCTCCGTCAGGGCTCGGAACACAATAATATCATCAATTCGGTTCAGCAGTTCCGGCCGGAAGGTGCGGCGCAGTTCCGCCATCACAGTTTCCTTTGCCTCCGCAAATGCTCTTTCCGCGTCAGCCTCCTGCTTTTCCTCGGCGGAAAAGCCCAGTTTACTGCCGGCAGCTGTCAGACTTCTGGCGCCGATGTTGCTGGTCATCACAACCACCGTGTTCTTAAAGTCCACGGTACGGCCCTGCGAATCGGTTATACGGCCATCATCTAAAATCTGAAGCAGGATATTCCACACATCCTCGTGGGCCTTTTCGATCTCATCGAACAACACCACAGAATATGGCTTGCGGCGTACCTTTTCCGTCAGCTGGCCGCCCTCCTCATGGCCCACATAGCCGGGAGGAGAACCAATCAGACGGGAGACGGTGTGGCGCTCCATATATTCGGACATATCGATGCGGATCATGGCGCTCTCCTCGCCGAACATGGCCTCAGCCAGCGATTTGCACAGTTCCGTCTTGCCCACGCCGGTGGGGCCAAGGAACAGGAAGCTACCGATGGGACGAGCGGGGTCCTTTAATCCCACGCGGCCACGCCGAATGGCGCGGGCCACCGCATGGACGGCCTCCTCCTGCCCCACCACCCGCTGATGAAGGATCTCCTCCATGCGCAGCAAGCGATCGCTTTCATCCTCTGTGAGCCGGGTAACAGGAATTCCCGTCCAGCCTGCCACTACAGCAGCAATATCTTCTGCGGTCACAGGCCGGTGCTGAGACAAATTCTTCCGGCGGGCATCCCGTTCGATCTCCACCTGCTCCCGGTAATCCTTCTCGATATCCCGCAGCTGGGCAGCCTTTTCGTAGTCCTGTGCAGCAATGGCGGCTTCCTTGTCCTTGACCAGTGCCGCGATTTTCTCCTCCAGACTTTTCAGTTCCGGCGTGACAGTCTCGGTCTCCATGCGGACACAGGACGCCGCCTCGTCCATCAGGTCGATGGCCTTATCTGGCAGGAAGCGGTCGTTGATATAGCGGGCAGACAGGCTGACTGCAGCCTCCAGCGCCTCATCCGTGATCTGCAGCTTGTGGTGCTGCTCATACTTCTCACGAATCCCCTGCAAAATCTGCAGGGCCGACTCCTGAGAAGGCTCGCCCACCTGCACCGGCTGGAACCGGCGCTCCAGTGCAGCGTCCTTTTCGATATATTTGCGGTACTCATTTAGCGTGGTAGCGCCGATGACACGAATCTCACCTCGTCCCAGCGCAGGCTTGATGATGTTGGCGGCATCCACCGCTCCCTCGGCGCTGCCTGCGCCGACAATGGTGTGCAGTTCATCGATGAAGAGGATCACGTCTCCGGACTTCTTGACCTCCTCCATCAGCTTTTTGATACGCTCCTCAAACTCGCCGCGGTACTTGGTGCCGGCCACCATGCCGGAAAGATCCAGCGTCAGAATATGCTTATCCATCAGCTCGTCCGGCACATCACCCAGTGCAATTTTCTGGGCAAGACCCTCAGCGATCGCCGTTTTGCCGACACCCGGTTCGCCGATGAGACAGGGGTTGTTCTTGCTTCGGCGGGAGAGGATCTGGATCACTCTCTGGATCTCCTCATCCCGTCCGATCACCGGGTCCAGCCGTCCCGCGCGGGCGTCCGCCGTCAGGTTGCGGGTAAATTCCCGCAGAGTCTTGCTCCTGCTGATATCCTCGCGGGGTGTATTCGGCTTTCCATCACCGTTTTTGCCCCGGGGTGCATCATTCATTTTCTGCATCAGAGCGGTATAGAGCGGCTTGGCCTCCACACCGGCTGTGCGGAGAATGCGGACCGCCATATTATTGCCTTCCCGCAGAATGCCGGCCAGCAGATGCTCCGCACCAATATTTCCATAGCCGCCGCGGGAAGCATCCTCCACTGCGATCTCCACCACGCGTCTGGCACGGGGGGTCAGACCCTGCGCAGGGTTGCTGCCGGGCAGTCCCACTCCTACACTTTTCTTAATGATTTGCTCTACCATGTCATCGGTGAGCCCCGCCTCCTTCAGCACCTGATGGGCGGTGTTTCCCCGTTCCCGCAGCAATCCCAGCAGCAGATGCTCGGTCCCCACATAACCGTGGCCCAGCTCTCCTGCAACCTCCTGAGAAAGACGCAGCACCTCCTCCGCGGAGGGCGTAAATTTATGTTCATTCATGGATATTTCTTCCTTTCCTTCGTGTTATGCGCTCTCCTTGTTTTCTTCCAGCGCACGAATCTCGTCCCGCAGCTGTGCGGCACGTTCAAAATTCTCCTCACGGGCAGCCCGCTTCATCTCCAGCCGCAGCGCATTCAGCTTACGCATACGGGAGAAGCGGCTCTGCTCTTCCTTGCTGACCAAGTCCTCCTGCTTTGCCTCCTGCACACGTTCCTGCTGGATAGGCGCAGCCTGCAAAGCAGGCATCTCCGCAAAGAAATCGTCAAAGGGATTCTCCAGCATCCGTCCCAACAGGCTGCGCTGCGGTGCAAAGACATCGCCAAACAGCGGTCTTCCAAAGAAGTCGTCGTTAAAGAAGTCCTGCATCAGCGAACGGCCAGAAACCTGCATCTGCTTTGCATAGCCCTCTTTTTCGGCACATTCGCTGCACAGGTGCTTCTCAGTCACATGACCGTTGATATTACTCCGGTAACCAAAGGTAACTTCATTCTTACCACAATTCTCACATTTCATAATCCATACCTCCTGATATTCCACGTTTTTTGCCGCAGATGCCTTACACGCGGCAAACATTACAGATTTGACTTTGTCTGACCTTTGAAACGTAGGCAAAGTGCGGTAACATGATGTATCCGCATTATACCTGCAGGATCAGAACCTGCTTCATAATATCGGCCCGCACATTGTCCCGTATCTCGCGCGGCACAGCCACCAGCGCCTTATCTCCTACCGCAGTCAGCAGTGCCTGTCCCAGCGATTCTTCCATAGCGCCGGACTGCACCAGATTGCTGAGGATCGCTCTGGCAGAAGGCAGGTCCACCTGTCTTCCCAGTGAGTTGATGACATGCATCAGCAGGGTCTGACGGTCTACCCGCACGCGAGTGATGCGAATGTATCCATTGCCGCCTCTCCGGCTCTCTACAATATAGCCGCGCTCGGGAGAAAAGCGAGTGGACATCACATAGTTGATCTGGCTGGGCACGCAGTTGAACCGCTGCGCCAGATCGTTGCGCTGTACCTCCAGAACGCCGTCCTCAGAGAGGTCCAGACTGTCCTGCAGGAAACTGGCGATCAAATCGGAAATACCCATTTCGATCTACTCCTTTCCGTCTCTGCCGAAAATTCAGCTTTGACTTTCCTTGACTTTCCGACTTCAGTATAGCATGTCCTTTCAAAATGTCAATCATATTTTTTGACTTTCCTTGACCAATATATAAACTTTTTGTGAATAGTTAGTTCAAACAAACCATTTTTTATGTCGATTCCTGAAAATTTTTTCAAAATTTTTGTATGATTGACTTCATCCTCCCCTTGCTTTTTTGGAATTGTGTGCTACAATAAGTGTAATTTCAAACGGAGGTGCTATCATGGCCTATAAGATTACTTCTGCTTGCGTCAGCTGCGGCGCTTGCGCCGATGCTTGCCCCGTGGGCGCTATCAGCGCTGGTGACGATCAGTACGTCATCGATGCCGGTGCATGCCTGGACTGCGGTTCTTGCTGCGACACCTGCCCCAACGGCGCCATCGTCCCCGAGGAATAATTCGAGGATACATAAAACACCGCAAGCAAAGCTTGCGGTGTTTTTCTTTTTCCTCTATAATAACATTGTTATGTTACGGGAGGTGATGGTTTGGAGCATTGGGAACCCCTGAAACCGGGCGGCTACCGCTTTGTCTATGACGATACCCTGTTCCGGCCCGGCACGGATTCTTTCCTGCTCTCCTCCCTGCCAAAGCTGAAAGCCGGCTTGCGGGTCTGCGATCTGGGCAGCGGCACGGGCCTGCTGAGTCTGCTCCTGCTGCAGCGGCAGCCGCAGCTGTCCGTCACCGGCGTGGAAATTCAGGAGAGAGCCGTGCAGTTAGCGGAAAAGGCCGCTGTGGAAAACAGTCTTTCCGACCGCCTGACCTTCTGCTGCGACGATCTGCGAAACGTCAAAGCCCACTTTGCCACCGGCAGCTTTGATCTGGTGGTATGCAATCCCCCCTACTATCCTCCCGGCAGCGGATACCTCTCCGGCTGCGACGCCCTGCGGACAGCCCGCAGCGAAGTCTTTTGCTCGTTGGAGGAACTCTGTCAGGCCGCAGCATTTCTGCTGCGGTGGGGCGGCAGCTTCTGTCTGGTGCACAAGCCGGAACGGCTGACCGACCTGTTGTGTGCATTGCGGAACGCCGCACTGGAGCCCAAGCGGCTGCGTATGGTCTCCCACATGGCCGCAGCAGCCCCGTCACTGGTTCTGGTGGAAGCCAGACGGGGTGGAAAAGCCGGTCTGACCGTAGAACCGCCCCTGATCCTGCAGCAGGCGGATGGAACCCCCACCACAGAGCTGGATGCCATTTATTTCAGAACATCACAGGAGGAAACGCCATGAGCGGTACTCTCTATCTGGTCGCCACCCCTATCGGCAATCTGGGCGACTTTTCCCCCCGCGCGGTAGAAACACTGGAAACCGTTGATTTTATCGCCGCGGAGGACACCCGCGTGTCTGTCAAGCTGCTGAACCACTTTGAGATCAAAAAGCCCATGGTCAGCTACCACGAGCACAACCATGTCTCCGCAGGGCAGTCTATTCTGGCCCGTCTGCTGGCGGGGGAATCCTGCGCACTGGTGACAGACGCGGGCACACCGGCTGTTTCCGATCCCGGTGAAGATCTGGTACGGCTGTGCGCGGAAAACGGTGTGGAAGTCCTCTCCATTCCCGGCTGCTGCGCAGCAGTGAATGCGTTGGCTGTCAGTGGTCTGCCCACGGGTCGGTTCACCTTTGAGGGCTTCCTCACCGTCAACAAAAAAAGCCGCCGCGAACGGCTGGACTCCCTGAAAAATGAGGAACGCACCATGATCTTCCACGAAGCACCTCACAAGCTGCTAACCACACTGGAGGATCTCTGTGCCGCCTTCGGCGCGGATCGTCCCATTGCCCTGTGCCGGGAACTGACCAAGCTCCATGAGGAGACCCGCCGCTGTACGCTGGGCGAAGCGGTAGCGCATTACACAGAAAACACCCCCAAGGGTGAGTTCGTACTGGTAGTTGGCGGAGCAGAACCCCGTCAGGAAGCCACCGTCACCATGGAAGATGCCGTTGCGCAGGTCCTGACCCTAAAAGCACAGGGTATGCGCTTAAAGGATGCAGCTAAGGAAGTGGCAGAGCATACCGGCTTTTCCAAAAACGAGTTGTATGCCGCTGCGCTGGAACAGTAATATCACAAAAAGATACACGCCTCTGCGGGAATCCGCAGAGGCGTTCTTTTTACAGATTTTTCAGTTCTCTCATGCATTTGGGGCAAACACTCTTCCCCTTGAACTGCATAATCTCCTTCGTTCCATCGCAGAAAACACAGCTGGGCTTGTATTTTTTCAGAATGACAGACGAGCCTTCCACATAGATTTCCAATGCGTCCTTTTCCCCAATATCCAGGGTACGGCGCATCTCGATGGGCAGCACAATTCGTCCCAGTTCATCCACTTTTCTTACAATACCGGTCGACTTCATCGTCGCTCCCCCTTTCTTGAAGTTCGCTTTCAACCTTATCATATTTCGGTATTATTTGTCAATT
This sequence comes from Oscillibacter sp., assembly GCA_017547085.1. Classification (GTDB taxonomy): domain Bacteria; phylum Bacillota; class Clostridia; order Oscillospirales; family Oscillospiraceae; genus Oscillibacter. Next base: position 36,925 of record JAFYQM010000052.1, on the reverse strand, counting down.
CTCCCCCGTAAAGTTTAAATTTCGTTCATATTTTGCGTAAAACAGCATCAAAGGAGGCATGATTTTGTGGCAATGACATGGGTCTGGAGTGGGATGGTCATCATATCGTTACTGTTCGGAGTCCTGACCGGAACACTGGACGCGGTTGCCAGCGCCGCGCTGGAAGGCGCAGAAAGCGCCATCGAACTGAGCCTGTCTATGGCAGGTATTCTATGTCTGTGGAGCGGCGTCATGGAGATCATGCATGTATGCGGTCTTTCCCAAAAGCTGGCAAACCTCTTTCACCCCATCCTGCGCCGACTTCTGCCGGAGGCCAGCCGTGATCCGGAAACGCTGGCTGCCGTTTCTGCCAATGTCTCCGCTAATCTGCTGGGTCTTGGCAACGCGGCCACTCCCCTTGGTATTCAGGCTGCCCGCCGTATGGCACAGGGCTGCGGCGGGGTTGCCAGCAACGAGCTGTGCCTCCTGGTCGTGCTGAATACCGCATCCATCCAACTTCTTCCCGCGACCGTCGCCTCTCTCCGCTCCGCCTCCGGCTGCCGGACGCCCTTTGACATCCTTCCGTCTGTATGGCTGGCCTCCATTCTGTCCGTAGCAGCAGGTTTGGTTGCCGCCAAATTGCTTTCTCTGCGGGATCGGAGGCGCACATGAATTTCAGTTCTCTCATCATCCCTGTTCTTCTGGCAGGGATGGCCCTATACGGCATGGGCAAAAAAGTGGATGTTTACGGCGCATTGACCCATGGAGCTGAAGAAGGGCTGTCCGTCCTGCTGCGCATCATCCCGTCACTGGTAGGCCTGTTGACGGCCGTCAGCATGTTTCGTGCCTCCGGTGCATTGGAATGGCTGGCCGCGCTGTGCGCACCCGTGCTGGACTGGCTGGGCATTCCTTCTGAGCTGCTGCCGCTGATGCTGATCCGTCCGGTGTCCGGCAGTGGTGCATTGGCTGTTGCCAGCGACCTGATGACTACCTACGGTCCTGACAGCTATGTTGGCCGTGTGGCATCCGTAATGCTGGGCAGTACGGAAACCACCTTTTACACCATCGCTGTGTATTTCGGCTCCGCCGGGATCCACCGCACCCGCCATACCGTGCCCGCCGCTCTGACAGCAGATATCGCAGGCTTTCTCGCCTCCGCCCTTGCCGTCCGTCTGTTCTTCGGCGTATAAAAAAGTGCGGGACTGTATATCCCGCACTTTTTATTTCATCACTTGGGCAGAACAAAGGGGTCCTCTATGTTCACCAGACCGTAACTTTGGGCAAACTCACCATCCACCAGAAACTGCGTCTCCTCCACCGCATCCAGCGAACAGAGCGAATACGCCAGTCCCCGAATGGTCATTTTGAGCCGCGTATCTTCAGGGAGGCTCTTCAGCAAGGCGGAAGACAGATTTACATAACACGTCTTCTCTTCCACCCAGAGGGACTTCAGCCGGAAGCCCTCCGGAACGACCGCCTTCAGTTCCTTGTCCTCAGGGCCGTTTTCCAGTGCCCGTGCCACGGCTATCACCTGCGTATCACCTTCATAGAGTTCCAGTGTACGCGCTTCCGGAACCAGAACATTTCTCCCGTTCAGGAAGTAGAGTTTTGCCTCCACCGTGCTGACTACGTCTCCCTGCGGTGCCACCAGCACCTCACGGGAAGTAAAGATCTGCTTTTCCCTGTATGCCAGTTCCTGTCCCTGCACCGTGATCCGCACCGACACGATTTCAGGGATCTGCGTCAGTGTCAGCGTGATGGCATAATCCGCCAGTGTCAGTGCCACACCGGAAAGAGACCGGTAGGAAGACGACAGGTCCACATCTGCCCGGCTGCCCTGAATTTTCAATCCTTCTATCGAGGTCCCGACTGGAATGGGGCTGACCAGTTCTTCTCCCGCGGGACCACACAGAAGCTCCTGCATCAAAACTTTTGCCAGATGGTATGCATCTGTATCGCTTTCTTGCAAGTAGATGGTCTCTGCCTGCAGCGCGCCGTCACCGGATACACCATCCAAATCCTTTGCGAGAAAATACAGGTGATAGGCCGTTCCCTCCGGCGTCTTCTCTGCAGCGAAACGAGCACAGCCGGTCATCAGTAAAACGAAGCATAACAGGACGGAAAGGAATCTCTTCATACCTCCGCCTCCTCTGCTACCGGCCAGCAGACCGTAAACATCGCGCCGCCGCAGGAACGGTTGGCTGCATGGACGCTGCCGCCTCTCCGCCGCACCGTGTCGCTGACGATTGCCAGACCTAAGCCGGTTCCGCCGGCTGCACGGGAGCGTGCCTTATCGACACGGTAAAAGCGCTCAAAGATACGGTCAATATCTTCCTCAGGGATGCCGGGGCCATTGTCCGCAACCGTCAGGGTGACCTGATTTTCCTCCCGCACCAGCGTCACCTGGATGTCACCGCCCGCAGAGTATTTCACCGCATTGTCCACCAGATTGTAGATCACCTGATGGAGTTCGTCCTTTGTGCTGCTGATGATACAGCCCTCTTCCGCCTGATAAGTGAGGCTTGTTCCCTTTTCCTGTGCCACCAGATCCATCATCCGCATGACCTGTTCCAAAACCGGCAGCGCATCCACGGCGGTCGAAGCTTCCATCACACCGCTGTCCAGCCGGGTCAGGCGCAGCAGGTCCTCCGTAATGCGAGACAGGCGTTCCGCCTCCTGTCCGATGTCGGACACAAACTCCCGGGTCATTTCCGGATCCATGTGGTCTGCCTGCAGAATGGAATCCGACAGCAGCCGAATGGCAGCCAGCGGCGTTTTCAGTTCATGCGACGCATCCGACACAAAGCGCCGGCGCGCATTTTCTGTCGTCTGGAGGCGGTCCGTCAGGCTGTTGAATTCATCGCCGATCTGGGCGATCTCATCGTGACCGCGGATCTCCGCCCGGTGACTGTACGCACCCTCCCGCACCTTGCGGATAGCCGTCAGAAGCTGGCTGATCTTTCCCGTCAGCATGCGGGACAGCAGCAGACTCAGCATCAAAACCACCGCGCCGATCATGGCAGACAGGCGCAACAGGTTCCACTGGAGGCCCTCCAGCAACGCTGCCTGCTCCGTATCGTACTCATAGGCGTAAACGGCGCCTATGATCCGGTTTTGATACAGCACCGGCGAGGACGCCCTGCTGCGGAAAGCACCGTTTTTATAAATACAGGAAAACGCGTCATCTCCCCGCAGTGCCTGCACGATCTCGGTGTAAAGTGTATAGTCGCCTACGGCATTGCCCGTCTCTCGGGTATCATACAGAATCTTCCCCACATTGTCCGTCACCAGAATACGGGAAAGTCCGGTATCTTCCACCACCGCCATAGCCTCCGCCACGTTTTCCTGCGTCAACTGCTCCAGTCCCGACAGGGAATACACCATAACGGAAACGCTGCTCTCCATGGTCGTCTCCTTGGAGCGAAATACCATGTCCTGCGAAACGATCAGCGGATAGGTATTCAGCAGCAGGAGCACTGCTGCGATAATCAGGATATAACTCAGGCCGAATTTGACCTGCAGGCTGCCAAACAGCCCCCGTTTACTCCTTGAAATAATACCCCACTCCCCACTTGGTCATGATGTGATCCGGCTCCGCCGGATTCGCTTCTAATTTTTCTCTCAAACGGCGAATATGGACATCCACCGTACGGTAATCGCCGGCATAGGCGTAACCCCATACCACATTCATCAGGTTTTCCCGACTGTATACACGGCGGGGATTACGCATCAACAGTTCTATCAGATCGTATTCCTTGGCGGTGAGATCCACCACCTGACCATCCCGAACGGCCACCCGTTCCTCCGTATTGAGGGAAAGATTGCCTACCGTCAGCACAGCCCCCTGATTGCGCTGCACGCCCGCAGCACGCCGGAGCAGCGCCCGCACGCGGGCCTTCAGTTCCAGAATATTGAACGGCTTTGTCAAATAGTCGTCCGCACCGCATTCAAAGCCCATCAGTTTGTCCGCATCCTCGCTCTTGGCCGTCAACATGATGATGGGCACATTGGAAAACTCCCGGATGCGCATACATGCCTCCAGACCATCCAGTTCCGGCATCATGACATCCAGAATCAGCAGGTCAAACCGCTCGTTTCGTGCCAGCTCCACGGCAGCGGCGCCATCATAGGCGCATTCTACCTGATAGCCCTCATTTTCCAGATTGAACTTCATGCCCTTGACCAAAGTTCTCTCGTCATCCACCACCAGAATCTTCATGTGTCTCCTCCATTTACTGTCACACGGTCTTTCAGTTCAGCAAGTTTCGCCTCCCCGATGCCGGATACATGGATCAATTCCTCCACTGTCTCGAATTCGCCATGTTCCCTGCGATACTCCACGATGCGCTCCGCCAGCGCCGGTCCGATCCCCGGCAGGACGGTCAATTCCTCCGCCGTGGCGCTGTTCAAATCTATCGGCGATACATCCGGCAAAAAGGTCTCCTGCGCCACTTCGGTTTCCACTGCAGCACCAAACTGCTCGGCTTTCCGGTCCTGTGCCTGCAATATCAGCAAACTGCACAGAAAAACCGCCGTCAGGCCCAGTAAAAGGACCTCGCTTTTTGTCACGTTTCCTTTTTTCTTCACAGTTGAACTCCCGTCTGTTTTTTGCTATACTTGGAATATGTCGAATTGTACGGTTTTTTCCCGTTCAACCGGCTATGATATTGGATAAATTATTATAACATAGATTGCAGGAGTTGCACATGAAAACAAGACGTTTTTTATCGGTTTTTTTGACCATCGTTCTAACGATGTCCCTTTGGGTCGCACCATCTGCCTCTGCCGCCGGTACGGAAGATCCTGTTTTGCCTGTAGATCCGGACATTCTGGCTAAGGCCGCGTTATTGGTGGATGCGGAAACCGGCTCCATTGCATATGCCAAAAACGAACATCAGGAGCTGTATCCCGCCAGCCTGACCAAGATCATGACCGCGCTTCTGGTACTGGAAGCCGTTGACGCAGGAACGCTCTCCATGGATCAGGAGATCACCGCCAGTCAAACCGCTTTTGACGGACTTTCCCCCGATGGCAGCAGTGCCGGTATCAAAGCGGGTGAAGTGATGACGGTGGAAAACCTGCTCTACTGCATGATGGTCGTTTCCGCCAACGAGGCCTGCCAGATTCTGGCGGAAGCGGTATCCGGCTCTGTCAGCGCCTTTGTGACGGAGATGAACACGGAAGCCGCACGGCTTGGCTGCGAGAACACCCACTTCGTCAATCCCCACGGATACCACGATCCTCAGCACTATACCTCGGCGTGGGACATGTATCTCATCACCAAGGCAGCCATGGAGTACGAGGCCTTTATGACCATCGCCGATACGGCCCATGTGGTCATTCCCGCCACCAACATGAGCAAAGAGCGTGATTACTGGACCACTAACCACCTGCTGTCCACCTGGCGTGTCATCGGTTACCGGAACTCTGAAGCCCACGGCATCAAAACCGGCTCCACCGACGATGCAGGCCATTGTCTGGTTTCCTCCGCCCAGCGCGGCAGCCTTCATTACATCAGCGTGATTTTAGGTGCTGATCGCGTGGAGGAAAACGGTGTGGGCAACATCCGCAGCTTTTCTGAAACCACCCGCATGTTTAACTATGGTTTCGACAACTTCACCTACAAGAACATCATCGAGGCCAAAGAACCCATTCAGGAAGTCCCCGTTTCCTTATCCGAGGTGGATCGCGTAGTCGTCAGTGCCGCAGAGGACAAGGAGGTTCTGATTTTCAACGGTCTGGAACCGGAGCATCTGGAGCGCAAGGTGACGCTGTTCCACGAAACCGTGGAAGCGCCTGTCACCGCCGGGCAGAAGTTAGGTGTCATGGAACTGAGCTATGACGGAACGGTATATGCCACCGTGGATCTTCTGGCCATGCACGATGTGGAGGCCTCTAAAATGCTGGTGTTCTGGCGGGATACGCAGGAATTTTTGGCAAAGACTTCCGTGCGTGTCACCGGCATCGTGATTTTGGCGCTGATCCTCCTGCTGCTGGTATGGAAGCTTCTGTTCAGCCGCCGCCGCTACCGCTACGGCCGCAGCGTAGGCCGCGGACGCAGCAGCAATTACCGCGGGCGCCGCAAATTCTAAACACACAAATAAAAGGACGAAAGCAAAATGCTTTCGTCCTTCCTTTATGCATTGAACCAACTGAGAAGCCGCCCTGCCTCCAGTGCAGCCAATGTACGCACCCCGTCGAAATCCACATAGGGGTTGTAGACCGCCTCCAGCTTGTCGTGGTTCTCCTTTGCCTCTTTCAGTGCCTCCACTGCCTCCTGCCGCAACACATGGGTCATACGGGTACGAAACCGCTGCTGAGCCTTTCCATCGGATGCCGTCATCGCATCCAGACGAATGCGGCGATGGGGCTTCTTTCCGTATTCCATTCCGGGGCGAGAAGTTACGAAGGCCAGCGAAAGGTCCGGAACCAGCAAATGCTCGATGCGCTCCGGCTGCTCCGGTGCATAGCAAACAATCGTGTCCCATCCCTTTTCCACCGCAGCGACGTGCAGCTTGGTAAGGCACGCCCCGGCCAGTTCCCAACTGTCGGCAAACTCATACACCGTTTCGCACAGTGCATCCACACTGTCATACCGCCAGATATACCCCTGATATGTGATACCACCCAGAAAACGGCGGCGGGTCTTCCCCTGTTTTCCGCCCTTACCATGCATTTCCCGCTGAATGATGCCATCCATACGGCGCAGGGCCCGTGCTTCATCAAAGGTTGCTCTTGCAGCCGCCACAGCGTCCTCCTCCACCTGCCGTGCCGCTTTCAGGCAATGATAAGCCCGGGCATAGGCAGCCTTGTAGGTACGAGTGTGTTCCTTGACTGCCTCCGCATCCGCCTTGGCGGCGGTCAGGTCGTAAAAACGCCCCAGATCCACATACCGGTCCACCGCCGCAGGGTATCGTGGTTCGATCACATGGGGCGCAGTGCCGTCCGCGATGGCACACCGCAGCTGCGGGAATACCACACCATCGAGAGAACCCGGATCCCCGGAACACCAGAGATACTCCACTTCCGCGCCCGCCGCTTCCATGGTGCGTCCGATCTCCCGCATAAATGTATTTTTACCCACGCCGGCGCCACCCTTCAGGATCATAAAATCATAGGTATCCTCCAGATCCACCATTTCAGGGAACAGATTTTGGAATCCCTCGCCGCTGTTTGCACCGACAAAAAAACTGGTCGTCATAGAAATGCCCTCCCACCTTGTATTTTCACTCTCAGACTATGGAAAAAGGGCCTGACCTGACATTTATTTTTCCTAAAAAGGAAAAAACTTCTTCCGTAAAAATATGGTGAAATTTCCGAATCTATCTGTTATACTAATAAAGATAGTATGTTTGATTCTTTTTCTGCAAGGAGTTCACCATGGCTCAGCAATACACATATGTAACCAGCGAGCAGGAACGCAACGCCCGCCACGCAGAACGTGCCGCCGCCCGCAAAAAGAAACAACAGGCGAAACGCCTCAAGCGGCTGAAGCAGCTGTTCCCCGTTGCCGCATTCCTTCTCCTTCTGGCAGGGCTTGGTATCCTGTGGTACACACAGTCCAACGCACCGGAACCGGAAGCAGAACCGGAAGCCAGCCTTCCCACGGTCTCCATGCCGGAACTGGACCCCGGCGAACTGCCTGACTACACCTACTCTGCTATGAAAACAGAAACCACCGTTCAGCTGGGAGAAACGACTGACAGCAGCTATGTCGTTCTGGTAGATGTCACCAGCGGCACCATTCTGGCAGAAAAAGATGCCCATACGGTGATGAATCCCGCCTCCATGACGAAGGTCTTGACCCTGCTGGTCGCAGCCGAGCATATTACTGATCTGGATGCGACCGTCACCATCACACGCGAGATCACGGACTTCTGTTTTGTCAATGGCTGCAGTATCGTCGGCTTTGAAGTCGGAGAGATCGTTACCGTCCGCGACCTGCTGTATGGCACGATCCTCTCCTCCGGTGCGGACGCCTCACTGGCCCTCGCCAATCATGTGGCAGGCTCTCACGAGGCCTTTGTAGAACTGATGAACGAAAAACTGGCCGTACTGGGTCTTTCCGAAACCGCCCACTTCACCAACTGCGTGGGCCTGTACGAAGAAAACCACGCCTGTACCATCTACGACATGGCCATGATCATGAAGGCCGCTATGGAAAATGACCTGTGCCGGGAGGTTCTGAATACCCGCATTTACCAGATCCCCCCCACCAACATGCATCCTGAGGGACAAAATCTGTCCAACCTGTTCCTGCGCCGCATTGAGGACCGCTTTACTGGCGAGTTCCAGATTGTAGGCGGCAAAACCGGTTATGTGGCAGCTTCCGGCTCCTGTGCCGTCAGCTGCGGACAGGCCGCGGACGGACGGCTGTTTATCTGCGCCACCGGCGACGCCGGAGGCCCCTGGCCCGTCATCTACGATCACACCGATATCTATCGGGCTTATTGCGAAAAAGAAAGCTGAACGGATCCCTCCGTTCAGCTTTGTTTTTTACAGGAAAAATTCGTTATCCTTCGGCTCCGCGTAGGTACGCTCCAGCATCTCCACATGGGACAAAAAAGCTGGGTCATCAAAGTACTTTGCCCGCTTCGTGCATTTGCGGACGCAGGCCTGACACTTGATACAGGTCCCCGGAACATTGGACACATTCTTCGGATCAATGGCTCCCATGGGACACTGCCGCACACAGGCGCCGCAGCCGTTGCACCGGCTCAGATGGGTCTTCGGCTTGGCCTTGAGGAACTTTGCAGGCTGGGCGTCTGTCCCCAACGGTGTATAATAGGGTGCCGCAGCGTCTCCGGGCACCTGCACAGGCACCGGTATATCTGTCAAACTTTTTACCTTGTCAGATACTCGTTTTGCAAAGTTTTTCGTCTCAAAACCATCGCTCCAGTTAGGACGGCCATAGCCAAGTTCGTCCGTAAAGGCATGGCGTCCTACAAGGGCAGCTGCCGCCACGGTACGGAACCCATCCGCCTCCAGTACAGAGCAAAGTTCTGCCAATGCATTATCATAGCTGCGGTTTCCAAAGGTCACCACTGCTACCGCCAGCGCACCGTTGCCATGCAGCTTCGTCTGGAAATCCGGCAGCAGCTTATTGGGCATCTTCCCCGCATAGGTAGGCGTTCCCACCACCACAATGTCAGTAGGCGCAAAGGAATACTCCCTCCGCTCTGCCGGTTTGGTAAACGCAAAGCGTTCCAGCGGAAGCTGCAATTTTGCAGCCAGTTCCTCCGCAAAAACAGCCACAGCCTTTTCCGTAACGCCGGTTGCACTGTAGCACAGCATACAAACTCTCTGCAGTTCCATGATAGACCTCCTTTGTGAAAACAGGCACCCATTGTGGGTGCCTGTTGCAGTTTACAGGGAAAAATCCTCTTCTTTCAGCTTTCCGGTATCCAGCACAGCCGGACGGGGCGGCACCCGCTTCAGGGGATCATATTTGAATGCCCGGCAATGGTGCTCTACCGGCACAATACCCCGCTTGACGCAGGCAACCTCCAACTCATTGATCTGCTGCCCTTTCTGGCAGTAGGCACAGCGGGGGTCGATATTCTTCCGAAACAACTCCATGGATTCCTCCGTTTCTGCCGTTACAGCGTATACAGCTTCACGGCTCCATCTTCCGCGGTGGCCTTCACCTGAGAAATGGGATGCTCATAGCTGTCGATGATCTTCGTTGCCATGGGGTCTTCCAGTTCCTTCTGGATGGTGCGGCGCAGATTGCGGGCGCCATAGGTTCTGGAATAGGATTTATGCGTCAGGAACTCCACCAGTGCATCGTCGTAGGTGAACGCGATAGCCTTATCCTTCAGGGATGCCACCAGTTCCTCCAGCATGATGCGGGCAATGCCCTGGAAATGCTCCTCGCTGAGGCGGTTGAAGGTAATGACGGCATCCACGCGGTTGATGAATTCCGGCCGCAGGAACTGCTGCAGGGCCTTCATGGCACGGTCGGCGTCCTGCTGGTTAGAGGTGCGGTCAAAACCCACCGTTCCTTCCTTGGTCGCACTGCCTGCATTGGAGGTCATCACGATAATGGTATTTTCAAAGTTCACCTTACGGCCGTGAGCATCTGTGATCTGGCCATCATCCAGAATTTGTAGCAGCACATTCAGCACATCGGGATGAGCCTTTTCGATCTCGTCAAACAGGATGACGGCATAGGGTTTGCGGCGGATTTTCTCTGTCAGCTGACCGGCCTCATCATAGCCCACATAGCCGGGAGGCGAACCCACAATGCGGGAAACGGAGTGCTTCTCCATAAACTCCGACATATCCAGACGGATCAGAGCCTCAGGGGAATTGAACATATCATTTGCCAGCTGCTTCACCAGTTCCGTCTTACCCACGCCGGTGGGGCCAACGAAAATAAAGCTGACGGGCTTATGCTTGGGCGAGATACCCACACGGTTGCGGCGCACGGCGGCAGCCACAGCCTCCACAGCCTCGTTCTGCCCGATGATGTGGCTCTTCAGGCGGCCCTCCAGCTGACTGAGGCGCTGGAACTCCTGCTCACGGATACGGGAGGCGGGAATCTTCGTCCACAGTTCGATGACGTGAGCCAGATTCTCCATGCTCAGCTGGGGATCGCCCTTTTCCAGCAGCGCGTCCAACTCGGTATGCAGCTGCAGGTCGCGGCTCTTGAGGAATGCCATGCGCTCATAGTCCGGCTCCTCGCCGCTGGCCTGCCGCTCTTCCAGTAAAAGACGCTCTTTTTCGTAATCGTCCAGTTCCCGCTGAATCTGCATGCGGCGGGAGATGTCCGGATCTTTCAGGTTCAGGTCAGAGCAGGCCTCGTCGATCAGGTCGATGGCCTTATCCGGCAGGAAGCGGTCGGTGATATACCGCTCGGACAGCATCACCGCCTGACGGATGATGCCGTCAGACATTTTCACGCCGTGGTATTTCTCATAGTTGGGAGCCAGTCCCTGCAGGATGCGGATGGAGTCCTCAATGGAAGGCTCATTCACCGTCACCGGCTGGAAACGGCGCTCCAGTGCCGTGTCCTTTTCAATAGACTTGCGGTATTCGTTGAACGTGGTAGCGCCGATCACCTGAATCTCGCCGCGGGACAGGGCAGGCTTCAGGATATTGGCAGCATTCATGCTGCCCTCAGCATCGCCGGCACCCACAATGTTGTGGACCTCGTCGATCATCAGAATGATGTTGCCCAGCTTCTTGACCTCATCGATCAGGCCCTTCATACGGCTTTCAAACTGGCCACGGAACTGGGTGCCTGCCACCAATGCCGTCAGATCCAGCAGGTACACTTCCTTGTCCTGCAGTTTGAAGGGCACATCGCCGCTGACGATGCGCTGGGCCAAACCTTCTGCAATGGCCGTCTTACCAACGCCCGGCTCACCGATCAGGCAAGGGTTGTTCTTCTGGCGGCGGTTCAGAATCTGCACCACGCGCTCAATCTCCTGCTGTCGGCCGATCACGGGATCCAGTTTGCCATCCTTGGCCCGCTGGGTCAAGGAGATGCAGTAATTCTCAAGGAACTTCCGCTTGCCGTTCTTCCCTTCCTTGCGTTCCTTATCGCGGCCACCGCGATTCGGCTCCTCGCCCTCGCTGGACGCAGGTGTCTCTCCGCCGGAGAACAGACGGTTCAAAAACGGGAAGGTAGCCGTCTTACCGGCATCTTCCTCGTCATCCTCCCCATCTCCGCCGGGCAGGTCCTCGATATTCTCGATGCCGTTGATGGCCTGCGTCATTTCCTGATTCAGGGCTTCCAGATCCTCATCGGAAATGCCCATGCGCTTCATCATGTCGTCCACCTGCGGCAAACCCAGATCCTTGGCGCACTTCAGGCACAGGCCCTCATTGGTGGTCTTGTCCCCCTCCATTTTGGAGATGTAGACCACCGCGATATTCTTCTTACATCTTGAACAAAGTGTAGGCTGCATTTGATACCTCCAGAAATTCCACCGACGGGACGGACAGGCTGTCCGCCTCTGCGCGTCAATGGTTTAGAAACGACAGCACGCTCAGTGGCGTATGCATCGTGAAAATACGTAAAATATGGGCCTCGGCCAGCAGTTCCGTTTCAAAAGAAATGCCCAGATGCCGTCCCACCCAGACTGCGAGAAACAGCAGCAGCGCGCCCTCGACCAGTCCGAAAGCCGCACCGCCTAAAGCGTTGAGTGTTTTGAGTCCCGGCAGCTTCATCACAAGGCCCATGGCTCCCAGCAGCACGTGCAGCAGCAACAGCAACAGCACAAATGCCACTACGAACAGCACACCGTATACCACAGGGTACACCAGCGCTTCGGCCGCTGCCTCTGTGACGGCGTCCGTCATGGCTTCACCACTGTCGGAAACCTTTGTTTGGATCCGTTCCAGCAAAGAATCCCATGCCCCGTCATCCACGCCGATGCGTCCTAAAAATTCATCCACCGGCAGATCCTCCAGATCCACCTGAGAAAGCAGGTCTCTCCACTCAGATGTGCCGACCTTTGCCGTAATGGCCTCCTCAACTTTTGCAGAAACCTTTTGTTCTACCAGCGGCGTCACCCAATCGGTAACAGTCTGGGCAAAAGAACCGGCAAAAATACCGGCGCCCACCAACGACACCAGCAGAATCACCAGTCCCGCCAGGGCCCGCAGCAGTCCCCGCTTTGCGCCCCAGAGCGCAAAGGCAACCAGAAAGACGACCACAAGCACGTCTATTATAACAGGTGCTGACATCCTTGCCTACCACCCCTCCTGTAAACGTTTTGTGAACTTCCGCCCTGTCTCAGGGCAGGAACAAGTGGGCCGATTCAGCCCCCAGCAGCAGCACGGAGCCGTCCGGCCGCATCAGTACGCCTCGTGCCTGATCGATCCCCGTCAGGGAGGCATAGACCTGCAGATCCGGGTTATAAACCACCACGCGGTCTGCATACAGAACGGCCAGATACCGGCCGGCTGCGGAAATGTCCAGAATTTCTTCCTTCACATCCAGAGAACCCAGCTGGGTCCCATCTGTTCCCACAGAGAGCAAACGCCCCAGACTGCCGGACTGATACCGGCTCAGCAGCAGCACAGCAAAGCCGTCACCAGCCAGATGATACTCCCTCAGGTGTTCTCTGCCGTAGGAATGGGTCGATACGATCTTGCCGCTTGCATTGGCGCAAGTCAGGCAGGTATCCGACACCGTAACGATCCGGTCCTCTTCAGCATCCATGGCAAGCACCAGCCCGTTTTCAATGCTGTAATTGGCGTAAGGCTCCGTTTCGTGCAGGTCATACAGCACCACATTGCTGACAAAGGTGCTGTCCTCCTGTCCCAGCGTCACCGCCGCCAGCTTCTCTCCTTCGCCTACAACGCAGGCATCCATGACAAAGCGGCTGGAGGAATTAAAGACAAACGCCAGTTCCATCTCCGGATCGTAAACCTGTACGCACCCCTTGTAGTTTCGTTTCTCCGTGGTAATACTCAGCCAGTCATGCTCGTTCAGCGATGCGGCAATGATGGGCTCCTCCGGATCGGCTTCGATCCGCATCTCTTCCCCGTAGGCGTTTACCACATACAGCACCGTGCCGCCCACATCATAGGCCACCGCCATGGTACTGCCTGCATCCAGCGCGGGGGCTTTCAAATTTAAAGCCGTTGACCAGATGGTTTTCTCATCCGGTGAAAGGATCTTCAAGCCTGTGTCAGAAAGCACCACCAAATGCTTCTCCAGCACAGCAAACTGGTTGCCGGGATCGGCATCGTAGTCATAGACCGGCTCACCGCCGGACTCCTCTGCGCTGCCGTAGTGGAGATACCGGCGCAGCACATCAAAGCCCGTACCGTCACGGTACGCAGCCAGCAGCACCACGCCCAAAACCACGACCAGAATCAGGAAAAAGCCCAAAACGCCCAGCAAGGCCCGCCGTTTTTTCGGCTGCTCCAGTTCGTCCTCGTCATCGTCATTCCAGATATTTCGTTTTGTGCGCTTTCCCTCATCCATTGAGTCGTTCATCCTCATACCAAAGTCTTGTCAGATACAGCCCACCGGGCGGCACCGTAGGCCCCGCCAAACGGCGGTCACCGCTTTCTAAAATAGCGGGGATATCCTCCGGCAGGAATTTTCCCTCCGCCGCATAGAGTACCGTACCGGTGATGGCACGAACCATATTATACAAAAATCCGTTGGCGCAGACCTTCAGTTCCAACAGGTCTCCGCTGCGGGTCACATCGCACCAGTAAATGGTGCGAATGGTGGTCCTTGTTTCCGTACCCACGCTGCGGACAGCCTTAAAATCGTGGGTACCCACAAACTGGTGCGCCGCACGGTTTAGGAACTCCTCGTCCAGCCGCTTAGGGTAAAAATATGCGCGGTTGACATAAAACGGATTTTTCACCCGTGAGTTATAAATGCGATAAGTATATTCCTTTTTCACACAGGAGCCGATGGCGTTGAAATCCTCCGCCACCTCCAGCGCCTCTTTTACGGCGATATCCTCCGGCGTATGGGTGTTGATGGCAAAAGGCAGCCGTTCCAGCGGAATACGGGACTCCGTGCGGAAGTTTGCCACATAATGCTCCGCGTGAACGCCGGCATCCGTGCGGCCGCAGCCGGTGAGATGGACTTCCTCTCCGGTGATCTGCTTCAATGCCTTTTGCAGCGTTTCGCAGACGGTGACAGCATTCTTCTGCACCTGCCAGCCGTGATAGGCCGTGCCGTTATACATCAGTTTTAAAGCGATATTTCGCATAGATTCTCCTTAATCCCAGCTCAAAAGTGGGGATGCCGTTCCATTGCTGACAACACTGCCCGTTCCCAGATCACTTGCATCCTCGTCACACACAAACTCGTCCATGGTGAACTCATAACCCAGACCGTACTCGTCCCGGCAGAACAGGGTCAGGCAGACTTCATCGCCTTCGGCACATTCCTGCAGCCAATTCTCACAGCGGGCTTCCTCTTTTACCTTTTCGCCATTCACATACAGGCGGTAGCAGATGTCGTACGCCCTTGCAGGTGCACCGTCCCGTCCCTCTAAATGTCCGGTCTGCTGTCCGATACTCAAAAAACCATCCCTGAAAACAGGTGCCGAGCCGCCCCAACTGTACATCTGAACAGGCAGCAGCATACTTAGTTCACCCCAGCCGCCCAGTTGCTCCCGACGGGTCATACCACCGGAAGTAATCGTGACATCCAACCAAAGCTCGCAGTTCTGCTCCGTCGGCACTTCCAGCGCGCAGGCGAACTCCCCACTGCCGGAAGTCGTCATGGGCAAAACAGTTTCCTTGCCGTCCAGCTTGGCCAACAGTTCCACCGCAGTGTCCGCCCCCCACTCTTTCAGAGTGACAACGACATCGGCCTGCAAGCTGCGAGATACCTTGTTCATGCCCACAGGCTCCAGACCGTAGTCCGCCACCAGCTGGGCACCCTCCTCCAGCTTCTGCTCCACGCTATTGGAAAGATTGTTTAAGTCATTGCGGAGCGTATTGTATTGATTCGCCAGATCATTCTCCACCTGCCGCCGGTATTCCTCCAGCTTTCTGCCCTGACGAACATTCATCACAAGCAGCACAGCGCACAGAATCAGCGTTATGATCTGCAAAGCGTTCTTCTTCATGGCAGAAAGCCCCCTTTTCGTTTGATTACAGGCCGAAACGGGCCAGCACCATCACCAGCACCATCACCAGCACACCCAACAACAGGGCGATATAGTCCCGCCGCGCATACTGCAGTACATGCAGCTTGGTACGGCCCTCGCCACCGTGGTAGCAGCGGCACTCCATGGCTGTTGCCAACTCGTCAGCCCGTCGGAACGCACTGATAAACAGCGGCACCAGGATGGGGATCAACGCTTTGGCCTTCTGGATCAGGTTGCCGCTTTCAAAATCCGCACCGCGGGCCTTCTGCGCGGACATGATCTTGTCTGTCTCCTCGATCAGCGTGGGGATGAACCGGAGGGCAATGGACATCATCATCGCCAGTTCATGCACCGGAACACGCAGTTTTTTCAAGCCGTTCAACAGCCGCTCCAAGCCATCGGTCAGACTGATGGGACTGGTGGTGTAGGTCAGCAGGAAGGTGCCCATGATCAGCAGCATGATACGCAGCACCATGAAAATGGCATTCCGCAGACCAACATCGGAAATGCGCAGGAATCCCCACTCCACCAGATAGCGGTCGCCGGGGGTGAAAAACAGGTTCAGAATACCGGTGAACAGCAGGATGAACAGCACCGGCTTTAAGCCCCGCACCAGCTGCTTGAGACCAACCTTGGAAATGCGGACACAAACCGCAAGGCACAGCCCCATGACAGCATAGGTCACGATGCCCTTGGCACAGAACAGGGCCACGATATACAGTACCACCAGCAAAATCTTCGTGCGGGGGTCCAGCTTATGGGCCACGGTATTTCCCGGGAAATACTGGCCTAAGGTAATGTCTTTCAGCATGCGGCACCGCCTTTCCGCAGCGCCAGCAACTGCTTTTCCAGTGCCTCCACCGTGTAAACGGCGGGGTCGATATCCAATCCACGCTCCCGCAGCGCACGGGCCACACGGGTCACCTGCGGCACATCCAGTCCGGCGGAAATCAACTCCTCCGCCCGCTGGAATACCTCTGCCGGTACGCCGCTCATCAGCACATGAGCATTCTTCAGCACCAGAATGCGGTCCACATTCTGGGCGATCTCGTCCATGCTGTGGCTGACGAGAATGATGGTCTTGTTTTTATTGCGGTGATAGTCCCGAATATTGGCCATCAGGTTCTCCCGTCCCGCAGGGTCAAGACCTGCGGTGGGCTCGTCCAGCACCAGCACATCCGGTTCCATGGCCATGACACCTGCCAGTGCCACGCGGCGCTTCTGACCGCCGGAGAGTTCAAAGGGAGACTTATCCAGCTGATCGTCCCGCACCCCTACCAGACGGGCGGCTTCCCGCACACAGCGGTCCAGTTCTTCACCGGTTTTGCCCATATTGGCGGGGCCAAAGGCAATGTCTTTATAGACTGTTTCTTCAAAGAGCTGGTATTCCGGATACTGGAACACCAGTCCCACCTTGAAGCGAACATCTCTGATTTTTTTCGGTTCTGCCCAGATATCCCGTCCCCGCAGCAGCACCTGACCGGAAGTGGGCTTCAGCAGTCCGTTCAGATGCTGGATCAGGGTCGACTTGCCGGAGCCAGTATGTCCGATGACACCAAGAAATTCCCCGTCGTACACATCGAAGCTCATGCCCTCCACCGCGCTGCGCTGGAAGGGCGTACCGACACCATAGGTATGGGTCAGATTCCGGATTTGTAAAATCGGTTCCAATTGCGTTCGTCCTTCCTCAGTTTCTTGCGATAGCCTGCGCGATCACATCTGCGCAGGCCTCTACAGTCAGCGCGTCCAACGGAACGTCCACACCGCTGTGGCGCAGGCGGTCCAGCAAATCCACAGTGTCCGGCACTGTCAACCCCATGGAACGCAGTTCTTCGACCTGTGTAAATACCTCTTTCGGCGTACCGTCCATAGCCACTCTGCCATCGTCCATTACGATAATGCGGTCGGCATCCTCCGCCTCACTCATGTGATGGGTGATCAGCACCACGGTGATCCCCTTCTCACGGTTCAGCTTGTGAATAGTGGAAAGGACCTCCTGCCGTCCGATGGGGTCCAGCATGGCGGTCGCCTCGTCCAGTACGATGCAGTCCGGCTGCATAGCAATGACGCCGGCAATGGCGATGCGCTGTTTCTGACCGCCGGAGAGCAGATGAGGCGCATGAGTCACAAACTCGCTCATGCCCACCGCTTTCAGCGCGTCATCCACACGGCGGCGGATCTCCTCCGTAGGCACGCCCAAATTCTCCGGTGCAAAAGCCACATCTTCTTCCACCACATTGGCGACGATCTGATTGTCAGGGTTCTGGAACACCATACCCACCCGCTGACGAATCGCCAGCAGCAGGTTTTCATCCAGCGTGTCCATCCCTTCCACATATACTTTGCCGCCCACCGGCAGCAGCACTGCATTGAAGGTTTTGGCCAGCGTGGACTTTCCGGAACCATTGTGGCCCAAAACCACAGTGAAGCTGCCCTTTTCAATGGCAATATCCACACCGCGCAGGGCAAACACCGGTTCCTTTCCCTCGTCCGCGGGATAGGCAAAGCGCAATTCTCTTGTCTCGATCATTGTTTTCATGAAATCAATCGCTTTCTCTCGATTTCCAAGTTTCTTCGCCGCACGGCGGCAAAGCGCAGTTCTTTTTTATTCGCTGAACCAGCGGCCCGTAGCACCGCAGGGCAGTGCCAGTCCCGTCTCGGTAACAGGCAGGCCCAGTTCATCCCAGGTACACTTGCCGCCGTACTTCTCCGCCACCAACAGATGCAGCAGCCAGCCCAGCACAGAGGGAGCAAGTCCGGTGGTGTAGGAGTTGATGATCACAAACAGAGGCTTATCAGACAGCACCTGTGCGCACAGCTTCACGAAGGGGAACAGGTTCTCCTCCAGCTTCCACACCTCGCCGCCAGGGCCGCGTCCATAGGAAGGCGGGTCCATGATGATGGCGTCGTAGGTCTTGCCGCGGCGGATCTCACGCTCGACGAACTTGGCGCAGTCGTCGATGATCCAACGGATGGGAGCGTCCTGCAAGCCGGAGAGACGGGCGTTATCCTTGGCCCATGCCACCATGCCCTTGGCCGCATCCACATGGCACACGCTGGCGCCTGCCTTGGCGCAGGCCACAGTGGCGCCGCCGGTATAGGCAAACAGGTTCAGCACCCGAATGGGGCGATCCGCATTGCGGATCTTCTCCATGGCAAAGTCCCAATTCACCGCCTGCTCGGGGAACAGACCGGTGTGCTTAAAGTTCATGGGCTTGACCTGAAACGTCAGTTCACCGTAATGCACCTTCCAGCTTTCAGGCAGGGTATTCTTCTCCCAGTGTCCGCCGCCGGTCTGGGACCGCAGATAGCGGGCATTGGCACGTTTCCACGCGGGGTTCCGGTGGGGCGTTTCCCAGATAGCCTGCGGGTCGGGACGCACCAGAAACTGCTTGTCCCAGCGTTCCAGCTTTTCTCCGCCGCCGCAATCCAGCAACTCATAGTCCTGCCATTTTTCTGCGATCCACATAGTGTTTCCTCCGTTCATATCTGCATAATAAATCAGTATATTATACCTCCATCGTCACCTTTTCGTCAATTCATTTCCCATAGGAAATACAAAAAGAGAGCTGTTAAAAAACAGCTCTCTTTCCTGCATTTAAATGCTTTCCACCAGTCCCGCCGCAAAGGCACGGACCCGCGCCGCTTTTTCCTCATCCATAAACGGCAGCGTATAGCTTTTATGCCGTTCGGCATGGCTGCCCAAATACTTGAGGCCGGAGTGCTTGCAATAGCGGCGCATGCCCTCCTCAAAGAGATCGCACCCCTTTTCCACACGGTATCCGCAGGTCTCCAGCAGCGCCACTGCCTTCCCCTCCCACAGGGACGGGCCTTGCTTTTCGCCGTAGAACTTGTTCATGCCGTACACAAGCCGGTCCAGCAGCGCTTTCATGGGCGGTGTGCAGTACCACGCATAGATGGGAGTCGCCAGCACCAGCAGATCACAGGCAAGCACCTGATCAAACAAGGTCTGCACATCATCCTGCTGCGGGCAGCCGAACGCCGCCCAGTCCTGCTGACAGGCCCGACAGGCCATACAGGGCCGAATATCAAGGTCATATAAACGGACGATTTCCGTTTCAGCGCCGCGGCGTTCCAGTTCCTCACAGAACACCCACAGCAGCGAAGCGGTATTCCCCTCTTTCCGGGGGCTTCCCATCAGAATCAGGACTTTCATGCACATCCCTCCCGTTGGAGGCATTTTACCACAGGTTTCCAAGTCCGGTCAATGCACCGGCCGCTCCGTCAAACGCTCCCGTCCCACAGCCAGCATCAACTTGATGCGGTTTTCCTGATTGACGCGGGTTGCGCTGGGGTCGTAGTCAATGGGCGTGATGTTGGCGGTGGGATACAGTTCCCGAATCTTATTGATCATGCCCTTGCCGCAAATGTGATTGGGCAGGCAGCCGAAGGGCTGGGCGCAGACGATGTTTTCGTATCCCGCCTGCACCAGTTCGATCATCTCGCAGGTCAGAAGCCAGCCCTCGCCCATCTTATTGCCCATGCCGATGATGCCTTTCGAGAGCTTCACCAGTTCTCTGAAGGGCAGCGGTGCATGGAAGCCGTGCTGCTTCAGGGTACGGATCAGCAGCGTTTCTGTGTTTTCGATGCCGCGCAGCAGCCAGTCGGAACCATGGCGCTGCAAGAAATTACCGCCGTACAGACGTGCTGTCTCGCTGTAATTGTAGATGCAGTACTGGACAAAGCCCATCAGTCCCGGCAGATTCACCTCGCAGTCCTGACTTGCCAGGAACTGCTCCAGATCGTTGTTGCCGAGGGGAGAATACTTCACATAGATCTCGCCCACCACGCCTACCTTGACCTTGGGCACACGGTTTACAGGAATGGCAGCAAAATCCGCCGCCATCTGCGGCATCAGCTTTTTCATCTCCCGCATGCTCCAGCTGCGGTCATGGTGAATCTTGTCACAGAGAATGTCCAGCCACTTCTCCTGTGCAGCCTTTGCCGCACCCTTTTTCGTCTCGTAAGGCTCCGTCTGGGCGCGCAGCGCCACCAGTAAATCACCGTAGTAGATATAGGACAGCAGCTTGCGCATGAACGGCATCGTCATGGGGAAGCCGGAGTCCTTCTCCAGTCCGGAGAAGTTCAGGCTCACCACCGGCACCTGTCCATAACCAGCCTTCACCAGAGCCTTGCGCAGCAAATGGATGTAGTTGGAAGCACGGCAGCCGCCGCCGGTCTGGGTGATGATGAGAGCGGTATGGTCCAGATCATATTTGCCGGAATTCAGGGCATCCAGAAACTGACCGATCACCAGCAGCGCGGGGTAACAGGTATCGTTATGGACGTATTTCAGGCCCAACTCGCAGACCTCACTGCCGCAGTTTTCCAGCAGCTCACAGGTGTAGCCCTGCTGCTCCATGGAGGCCGCCAGCAGCTGGAACTGCACCGGTGCCATGTTGGGAATGAGAATCTTATGGGTCTTTTTCATCTCCGGCGTGAACCGGGGATAGTTGGTGTATTCCTGTTCCATCCGTCTCACGCCTCCTTTTCGTCCTGTTCCTCCAGCGCGGCAAACAAACTCCGCAGGCGGATGCGCACCGCGCCGAGGTTGGTGATCTCGTCGATTTTCAGCTGGGTATACAGCTTTCCGCCGGAGAGCAGGATCTCCTGCGTTTCATCGGAGGTGATAGCGTCCACACCGCAGCCAAAAGAAACCAGATGCACTAAATCCATATCCTTCTGCGTGCAGCAGTACCGCGCTGCCGCGTACAGGCGGGCGTGGTAGGTCCACTGGTTCAGCACGGTGGTGGGAAACTTATCCACCCGGTTGGACACGGCGTCCTCCGTCACCACGGCGGCACCGGAACGGGTAATCAAGGTATCAATACCGTGATTAATCTCCGGATCCACATGATAAGGCCGGCCCGCCAGCACAATGATGCGGCGTCCCTCTGCCCGGGCCTGATCGATGATGCGCGCGCCCTCTTTCCGCACCAGCGCCATGTGATTGGCATACTCGGCGTAGGCGGCGTCCGCGGCACGGCGCACCTCCTCTTTCCCGATATCCGGGAAATCGCGGCGTAAAATGGCGTGGATCTTCTTGGTAAAGTCCTTGGGGCGGTGGATGCCCACATAGTCGTAGATAAACTTCGTCGTCTTGATCTCAGGACAGTTGCCTGCAATGACCTCCGGATAGTAGGCCACCACGGGACAGTTGTAGTGGTTGTCACTGAGCCCCTCGTCAATGTTATAAGTCATGCAGGGATAGAAAATGGCGTCCAGTCCCAGACGGCTGAGGAACTGAACGTGTCCATGGGCCAGCTTCGCAGGGAAGCAGGCGGTGTCGCTGGGAATCGTCCCCTGTCCCTTCAAGTACAGGTCACGGCTGCTGAGGGGGCTGTGATACACCGCAAATCCCAGCTTCGTAAAGAACGTGTGCCAGAAAGGCAGCAGTTCCCAAAAATTCAAACACAGCGGCAGGCCGATCTTTCCGCGGCGGTTTTCGCTGGGCTTGTAGCTGAGGATCAGCTTCCGCTTATACGCATAGAGATTCAGCGCGCCGCTGTCTGCCTCGCCGGTGACGGGACGGTCACAGCGGTTGCCGCTGATAAAGGTCTCGCCGTCGGCAAAGGTGTTGATGGTCAGCTGGCAGTTATTGCCGCACTTTCCGCAGATTTCGCTGCGTGTCTCCTGTCGGAATGCCGCCAGTGCCTTGCGATCCAGCAGCGAACTGACCTGACCGGACGCTGCTTTGCCCTGTCCGTACAGAGCAGCGCCGTAGGCGCCCATCAGTCCCGCGATATCGGGCCGGATCACGTCCACACCCATTTCCTTCTCAAAGGCGCGGAGCACGGCCTCGTTATAGAACGTACCGCCCTGCACCACGATATTCCGGCCCAATGCCTCAGGAGAGGACGCGCGGATCACCTTGTAGATGGCGTTTTTTACCACAGAGATGGAAAGGCCCGCAGAAATATTCGCAATGCTGGCACCATCCTTTTGGGCCTGCTTCACGCTGGAGTTCATAAACACGGTACAACGGGAACCCAGATCCACAGGCCGGTCGGCAAAGAGGCCCAGTTTGGCAAACTCCTTCACTTCATAGCCCAGCGCCTGCGCAAAGGTCTGCAGGAAGCTGCCGCAGCCGGAGGAACAGGCCTCGTTCAGGAAGATATTACTGATGGCTCCCTGATCGATCTTGAAGCACTTCATGTCCTGTCCGCCGATGTCGATAATAAAATCCACTTGGGGCAGGAAGTGACGGGCCGCAGTAAAATGTGCCACGGTCTCCACCACGCCGTAGTCAGCGTGGAAGGCAGCCTTCGCCAAATCCTCACCGTAGCCAGTCGTGGTAACGGACGCCACATGCAGCGCCGGATGCTCGTCATACAGCTGCTGCAGCACGCTGCGGATCAGCGGCACAGGATTGCCCAGATTGGGGCGGTAATCCGTAAAGAGAATGCGCTGTTCCTCATCGATCACCACCACTTTTACCGTGGTGGAGCCGGAGTCGATACCAATATGTACCGGCGCGGCATAGTCCGCACCAAAGGGCATCCGGGGCACACTTGCCTTGGCATGCCGCGCAAGGAACGCCTCATACTGCTCTTGATTGTCAAACAGGGGCGGCTGGGAACGGTAGGTCTCCGATGCGCCGCGCTGGTGCAGCCGGTCGGCCACCTCCGTCAGGTTGCTGGTTCGATCCGCATAAAAAGCTGCGCCCAGCGCCACAAACAGCAAGCTGTTTTCCGGGCAGGTGCCGATAACACCCAGCGCCTCATCAAAGCACTTTCGAAGGCACCCGGAAAAGGTCAGCGGGCCGCCCAGATACAATACGTTTCCGGTAATGGGCCGTCCCTGTGCAAGACCTGCAATGGTCTGGTTCACCACAGCGTGGTAGATACTGGCGGCAATATCCGCTGTACGGGCACCCTGATTGATGAGAGGCTGCACATCGCTCTTGGCAAACACGCCGCAGCGGGAGGCAATGGTATAGGTCTTTTCCGCCTGCTTTGCAGCAGTGTCCATCTCATCGGCACTCATTTTCAGGAGGGTCGCCATCTGGTCGATAAACGCGCCGGTACCACCGGCGCAGGAACCATTCATACGCACCTCACTGCCGCCGGTGAGGAATAAAATCTTAGCGTCCTCTCCGCCCAGTTCGATGATGCAATCCGTACCGGGAGCCAAACGGTTTGCCGCCACACGGGTGGCAAACACCTCCTGCACAAAGGGCACACCCACACTGTCCGCCATGCCCATGCCGGCGGAACCAGAAATTGCCAGTTCTGCGCAGTCTCCGAACTGCTCCGCAATACGGCGCAGCAACTCCTCCGACTTCTCCACAATGTGGCTGAAATGCCGCTCATATGTACTGTAACGGATGGTTTCCGCCTCATCCAGCACCACGCATTTGATGGTGGTGGAGCCAATGTCCAATCCTACTCTCAAGGGGACTTCCTCCTTCTCGGGACAACGCATTGTATCTTCGACGCAATACAACAGTTTTTACCAGTATGTAATTTACTCGTTTTTCTCGTTAGTTTCCATGTCAAAATTTTAAACATTCCGCAAAGAAGTCGTTAAGATTTGCTCTTCCTTTTCCTCTTGGCCTTTTCCAGATGATATGGTATACTGACTTTGATTTAGAATCCCGCCAAAGAAACGAGGTACTCCTATGGATACGGTTTTGATGCACACCTGCTGTGCCCCCTGCTCCCTCTCCTGCATTGATCCGCTGCGTTCAGAGGGCATTGAGCCGGTAGCGTTCTGGTATAATCCCAATATTCACCCCTGGAAGGAATACGAAGCACGGCGCAACTGCCTGCTGGAATTTGCACCCACCATCGGTATGGAGGTGCGCATGCAGGAAGATTACGGTCTGAAGGACTTTGTCCGCGCGGTGGCTGCGGACATCGACCACCGCTGCGTGTACTGCTATGAACACCGCCTCGCCGGAACGGCCAAATATGCTGCCGAGCATGGGTTCACCCATTTCACCTCTACACTGCTGTGCAGTCTCTATCAGGATCACGCGGGCATCGTGCAGGCCGCAGAGCGCTATGCGAAGGAATACGGGGTTGAGTTTCTCTACCGCGATTTTCGCCCAAATTTCCGAGAAGGGAACAAAAAAGCCCGGGAACTGGGCTTTTATATGCAGAAATACTGTGGCTGCGTCTTTTCCGAGCAGGATCGCTACCAGAAGCAGATTGACCGTGACAGAGCAAAATTTTCCACTCTCTGACGAAAAACGCGCCTCCCGTTCGGGAGGCGCGTTCCTTAATCGTCCTTAAAACTTTTCAATCTGTTCCAGATTCAGCACAAACACAGCCGCGCCGCCCACCGTCTTCATCATGGGCATGGCGGGCATTCCGGCAGCGGGAGACACAGACAGGCTCTGGTATGTCGTTTCCGTCCGTTTTTTAGTGCAGCGATGCAGAATCTCCATCACCTGCGGCACCTTTTCGTTCTCCACGCCGATCATCACCGTGGTGCTCTTTTTCTTCAGGAACCCGCCGGTGGAACTGAGCAGCGTGGCAAAAAAGCCCTCTTTATTCAAAGCGCGCACGGTGGTCTCATAATCGTCGCCCTGTAGCACTGCAAGAATCAGCTTGCCCTTCGCGTGTTCCATACGGTTGCCTCCTGTTGAAAAGCTTTATCAATATCCTATGCATTTATTTTACCTATTTTCCTTGATTTTGCAACTATTGATTTTTACTGCATCAAAAAAGCCCTGAAACCATACGGTTCAGGGCTTTTTCGTCAGTTCTTCAAGCTGTGCATCGGCGCGGGAATCCGGCCGCCGCGGGCAATAAACTCCGCCGCGGACTCGGGATGTACCGGCATCACCGGGGCGCTGCCCAGCAGGCCTCCCATCTCGATGGTATCACCTACCGTTTTACCCACGGCAGGCAGCACACGGACAGCCGTAGTCTTGCAGTTGACCATGCCGATGGCCGCCTCATCCGCGATGATGGCAGAGATGGTCTCCGCCGGAGTGTCACCGGGAATGGCAATCATGTCGAGGCCCACGGAGCAGACACAGGTCATAGCCTCCAGCTTGTCGAGGGTCAGCACGCCACTACGGGCGGCAGCGATCATACCCTCGTCTTCGGAAACAGGGATAAAGGCACCCGACAAGCCGCCCACAGAGGAGGACGCCATCACGCCGCCCTTCTTCACGGCGTCATTCAGCAGTGCCAGCGCCGCGGTGGTACCATGGGTGCCGCAGACCTCCAGACCCATTTCCTCCAGAATGCGGGCCACACTGTCGCCGATGGCAGGCGTGGGTGCAAGGGAGAGGTCCACAATGCCGAAGGGCGTATCCAGACGGCGGGAGGCCTCCTGTGCCACCAGCTGACCCATACGGGTCACGCGGAACGCGGTCTTTTTCACAGTCTCCGCCACCACATCAAAGGGCTGGCCCTTCACCGCCTGCAGCGCATGATGCACCACGCCGGGGCCGGACACACCCACATTGATGATCTTTTCCGCCTCACCAACACCGTGGAACGCGCCTGCCATAAAGGGGTTGTCCTCCACGGCATTACAGAACACCACCAGCTTGGCGCATCCCAGTCCGTCCTGCGCCTCCGTGGCTTTCGCGGTATCCTTGATGATACGGCCCATCAGAGCAACGGCGTCCATGTTGATGCCCGCCTTGGTAGAGCCCACGTTCACGGAGGAGCACACCAAATCTGTCCGGGCCAGCGCCTCGGGAATGGAACGGATCAGCTTCTCGTCCGCGAGGGTCATGCCCTTCTGCACCAGTGCGGAATAACCGCCGATGAAGTTGACGCCGCAGGTCTTAGCCGCACGATCCAGGGCCAGTGCAAAGGGCACATAGTCTTCCGTCTCACTGGCGCCCGCCACCAAAGCCATAGGGGTAACGGAAATACGCTTATTAACGATGGGAATACCAAACTCCCGCTCGATGTCCTCGCCGGTCTTCACTAATCTTTCAGCATAGCGGGTAATCTTGTCGTAAACTTTGTCACAGGCCCGCTTGGCATCGGGATCACAGCAGCTGAGCAGGGAAATGCCCATGGTGATGGTACGGATGTCCAGATGCTGCTGGTCGATCATCTCAATGGTAGAGAGGATGTCTTTCTGATTGAGCATACTGACCCTCCCTCTCAGATTCTGTGCATGGCGTTAAAGATCTCCTCCCGCTGGATGCGGATGGCGATCTCCATCTTCTCTCCCAGCTGCTCCAGCGCCGTACGCAGGTCGCCCACACTCACCGTGGCCTTCTCCACATCCACAGCCATGACCATGGTGAAAGAGCCCTGCATGATGGTCTGGGAAATATCCAGAATGTTGACGTTGTACTCTGCCAGTAATGCGCAGACAGCGGCAATGATGCCCACCTTATCCTGGCCGACAACCGTAACGATCGCATTCATAAATGTGCCTCCTCAAAAATGCTTCTCTGTTTCAAAATCGGTTTATTGTAGCACAAAACCGTCCTAAAGTAAATCCTAAAATCCATAAAAAGGGGACGCAATTCGTGCGTCCCCTTTTCATCAGATCAAATTTCGTCAAAAAACTTTGCGTGGATCGCCTTGACTGCACGGTTCACATCTTCCTCGTCCAGCAGAACGGAGACGCGGATCTCGGAGGTGTTGATCATCTGGATGTTGATGCCGGCCTCATACAGAGCCTCGAACATCTTGGCAGCCATGCCGCAGTTGCTCATCAGACCAATGCCCACGATGGAAACCTTGCCGATATGCTCGTCAGCTTCAATGTGGTCAAACTTCAGCACTTCCTTATTGGCATTGAGCAGCTCCTCCGCATCCAGCAGATCCTTCTTATGGATGGTGAAGGTGATATCCTTGGTGGCGTCACGGCCGATGGACTGCAGGATGACGTCCACATTGATGTTGTGCTTGCCCAGCAGGTCGAAGACCTGGAATGCGACGCCGGGGTTATGCTGCAGGCCGATCAGGGCGACACGGGCAATACTGGTGTCCTTTGCCACGCCGGCAATATTGGTTTTTTCCACGTTGGTGACCTCCTTAACTTTCGTGCCGGGCTTACGTTCCAAGCTGGACACGACTTCCATATCAACTTTGAATTTCTTTGCCAGCTCCACGCTGCGGTTATGCAGCACGCCAGCGCCCTGAGATGCCAGTTCCAGCATCTCGTCGTAAGTAATTTCCTCCAGCTTGCGGGCCTTGGGCTCGATGCGGGGATCTGTGGTGTAGACGCCATCCACATCCGTGTAGATCTGGCACAGGTCTGCATGGAATGCAGCCGCCAGCGCCACTGCACTGGTATCGCTGCCGCCGCGGCCGAGGGTGGTGATATCGCCGCTGCGGTCCACACCCTGGAAACCGGTGACGATCACGATACGGTGCTGGTCCAGTTCCTTGCGGACGCGCTCCTGATCGATCTTGCGGATGCGTGCGTCAGAGTGAACGTGGCTGGAAATAATGCCCACCTGCCATGCGGTCAGGGACACACAGGGCAGCCCCATGGACTCCAGCGCCATGGCGCACAGCGCCACGGAAATCTGCTCGCCGGTGGCCAGCAGCATATCCATCTCCCGCTTGGAGGCGCGGGGATTGATCTCCTCTGCCTTGGCAATGAGGTCATCTGTGGTATCGCCCTGTGCGGACAGGACGACCATCACATCATTTCCCTGCAGATACGTCTCTGCTATGATACCGGCGACATTGCGGATGTGTGCCGCATCCTTGACGGAACTGCCGCCGAATTTCTGTACGATCAAACTCATAGTGTTATGCCCTCTTTTCTTTGTCTCGCCGGCAGCCCCATGCTGCCATTCTCATTATAGTACGCGGAGCATGGCCGCGGCACTCAGCTTCTCAGCGACTGCCTTGGCGTCGATCTCACTCATGGCTGCAGTGATCACCGCATTGGGGGCGATCTCCTCTACCTCACCGCAGACAGCCTTGGCGTCAGCCGCGGTAAAGTCACCCCGCAGGTACCACTTCATGGGCAGCAGGGCGCTGTCAGCCAGATCGGCACTCTCGCTCCAGCCCAGCTCACGACGCTTCTCGCGGTGCTGGATGGCATCGATTACGTCGCCCATCAGCGCGGAAGCAGTGGGCTTACCGGCGCCGCGGCCGTAGAACATCACTTCATCGGCTGCATTGCCGCGGATCATGCAGGCGTTGAACACATCGTCCACGCTGGCCAGCAGCATCTTTTCAGACACCAGATGGGGCGCCACATAGGCAGCAACCTTGCCGCCGTCCAACCGAAGGGCATGGCCCAGCAGCTTCACCTTGTAACCTGCGGAGGCGGCAATATCCACATCCTTGAGGTCGATGGCGCTGATACCGGTCATGCTGACCTTGGAGGGAGCCACTTCCTTGCCCCATGCAAGATTGGCCAGGATGCAGATCTTACGGCCGGCATCGATACCTTCCACGTCGGCAGTGGGGTCTGCCTCGGCATAGCCCTTGGCCTGTGCTTCCTTCAGGGCATCAGCAAAGGATGCGCCATCCTGCACCATGCGGGTGAGGATGTAGTTGGTGGTGCCGTTCAGGATGCCGGCGATCTCCTCGATCTGGTTGCCTGCCATGCACTGGAACAGGGGACGCAGCAGGGGAATCGCACCGCCAACGCTGGCCTCAAACAGGTAGTTGACGTTCTTTTCCGCAGCAATCGCCAGCAGGTCCTTGCCAAACGTTGCTACCAGTTCCTTGTTGGCGGTCACAACGTGCTTACCGGCCTGCAGAGCACGGCGGGTAAACTCCTGCGCCACCTTGGTGCCGCCGATGCACTCCACCACCACTTCCACTTCGGGGTCGTTTTCAATGATCGCAAAATCCTTGATAAACTTATCCGCATCGGGACTGTCGGGGAAATCGCGGATATCGAGAATATATTTGACCTCGACCGCCTCACCCAAACGGGCGGCGATTTCATCTTTATTGACGCGGGCAACCTCTGCCAAACCGGAACCCAGGGTGCCGTGACCCATGATCGCAAACTTTGCCATAATCGTTTCTCCTTATCTATCTTTATCTTTCGAACATATTCGTTTTAAGCACTTGCTCAGCCTGCAAGAATCTCAAACTTGATCACACCGTTCAGTGCCCCCACATCTGTCAGCAGCTGTTCCAGACTCTCCGCCATGTCGCTGGTCTCGGCGGAAATGGTCACCGCCGCGCAGCCGTTGGTGGGAATGGACTGGTTGATGGTCAGGATGTTGGCACCGGAGGCCGCAAACACCGACAGCACTCTCGACAGCACGCCCGAAGTATCCTTCAGCATCGCGTAAAATGTGATAATGTGTTCCGACTTCATGTCATTGAAAGGCTGTACGGAATCCTTGTATTTATAGAACGCACTGCGGCTGATGCCAACCCGCTTGGTTGCAGCACCCACGGTGTCCGCTTCGCCGGTCTGCATCATGCGCTTGGCTTCTGCAACTTTTATAAAAATCTCGGGCAGTGCTTCTGCCGCAACGATATAATATTTGACTGCTTTCGACATTTCGTCCACCTCACACGGTCATTTGTCTCTCAATGTCGTTCATACTACCACACTTTCTCTTCCTCTGCAACGAAAATGGCGAAAAAACTTTTGGTGGAATCAGGGAAAGTTTTTCGTCATTTTTCCCGCACGGTAGGCAATTTGCCGAGAAAGGCTCCATCGCATTCTGTTTTCTCCTCGTCAACGTCTGTCTTTGGCCGAAAAACGCCCATCCCCCGTCAACTGCTTGCTTGTCTCCCGCCGGAAGGCATGCTATCATAACATAGAGGTGATAAATACTATGGTCAGACCCATTGTAACCGATATTTTTTCTTTGAACCGCAAGGCACTCCCTGCAGGACGCGACGATCTGGACACCGCCCGCGATTTGATGGACACGCTTCGCGCCAACGCGGATCGCTGTGTCGGCATGGCCGCCAACATGATCGGCGTCAATAAACGCATCATCATTGTCAGTCTGAACGGCTTTCCGCTGGTGATGCTGAATCCCGTCATTACCAAAAAATCGAAAGAAACCTATGAAGCAGAAGAGGGCTGCCTGTCCCTGAAAGGTGTGAGAAAGACCGTGCGCCATGAAACCATCGAGGTGTCCTATCAGGACATGACCCTGCAGCAGCGCCACCAAACCTTCTCCGGCTTCCCCGCCCAGATCATTCAGCACGAGGTGGACCACTGCGAGGGAATCTTAATATGAAGATCCTTTGTTTCGGCGATTCCAACACCTATGGCTACGATCCCCGCTCCTTTCTGGATGACCGGTATCCTGCGGATGTCCGCTGGACAGACGCTCTGGCCCGTGACACCGGCTGGACTGTTCTGAACATGGGGCAGAATGGCCGGGAGATCCCCTGCCAGCCTGCAGAAGTCACCCGTATCACAGAACTGCTTTCCCGCGAGGCCCCTGATATTCTCGTGGTGATGCTGGGCAGCAACGATCTGCTCTGCCATCCTGACTTTGGCGCAGAACAGACTGCCGAACGGATGGAAGCATTCCTGCGTGCACTGCCGTCCGTGCGCATCCTGTTGGTGTCTCCGCCTCCCATGCAGCGGGGCGCATGGGTCTGTGAGGAGCGCCTGCTGACAGAATCCGCCCGTTTGGCAGCACAGTATGCCACTCTTGCCCGCAAGCTTGGCATGTTCTTTGCCGACGCGGGACAATGGAGCGTGGAATTAACCTATGACGGCGTCCACTTCTCTGAAGCGGGACACCGCGCCTTTGCCGCAGGCCTTTTCCGTACTCTGACACTGTAAAAAACACGCCATGCATCTGCATGGCGTGTTTTTATCATTCTTGTTCTGCGGCATTCTCAATACCCGTAAAAG
The DNA here is from genome assembly GCA_017547085.1 of Oscillibacter sp. Lineage (GTDB taxonomy): Bacteria > Bacillota > Clostridia > Oscillospirales > Oscillospiraceae > Oscillibacter. The sequence continues at coordinate 5,606 of JAFYQM010000052.1, read as the reverse complement.
TAGCGGAAGAAGTCTTCAAAGGGATTGAAAGGATTGCCGTACTGGTTTCCGTACTGCTGGCCGCTCTGGGGCTGCTGTTCCTGCTCCGCGGCCTGCTGGTCGGCAGGCACGGCGTCAAAGGTCAGCTCCACCTCGATCTCCTCACCGGAACGGTACACCGTCAGGGTGACGGTATCGCCTGCGGCATACTTCTTTTTCACTGCGTTCAGATCCTCGAGGGATTCCACCTCGTGTTCATCCACCTTCAAGATCACATCGCCCATCTGCAGGGCAGCCTTCTCTGCCGCACTGTCTTTCTCCACGGAGTAAACAAACACGCCGCTGGTAACGTCAAACCGGTACTGATCCGCCATCTGCTCCGTCAGCGTACCGCCGTTGATACCCAGATAAGGCTTGTTGGTGACAAAGCCGTTGGTCATGATATCCTCGATCATGGCAAACACATCGTTGATGGGAATGGCAAACCCCAATCCCTCCACGCTGGCGCCGCTGCCGGAAGAGGAGTATTTGGCGGAGACAATGCCCACCACTTCGCCGTACTGGTTGAACAGCGGGCCACCGGAGTTACCGGAGTTGATTGAGGCGTCTGTCTGGATCATATTGAACGGCGTGCCGTCCACATTGATGGCACGGTTCACGCTGGAGACCATGCCGCCGCTCATGGAGAAGGTCAGCTCACCCAGCGGGTTGCCGATGGCCAGCACATGGTCGCCCACGTTCAGAGTATCACTGTCACCCAGTGTGACAGGCTGCAGATTGGTTGCTTCCACCTTGATGACCGCAATGTCATAATCCTCATCGCCGCCCACATACTTGGCCTCGAGCTCATCACCGTTATACATGGTGACTTTCACCGTCTCCGCATTCTTGACCACATGATAATTGGTGACGATATAGCCGTCGCGGGTCAGCACAAAGCCAGAACCGGCAGACGCCGTCATGACTGGCTGGCCGAAGAAGTTGGTGCCGGACGTACCGGTCACGTTGATGGATACTACGCTGTTTACATTGGAGGCATACAGTTCCGCGTCTGTCAGTGCGCTGACCCCATCCACCTTCTGGATGCTCACCTCGCTGGCAGGCCGGTTGGAGACCTGTACCTCCGCACTGCCGCCCGCAGATTTGCCACGGGACATCAGGCCCCATGCCATGCCGCCGCCCACTGCGCCGCCCAGCAGCGTGCAAGTCAGCGCCAGTGCGGCAATTTTCAGCCATGTGCGGCTCTTTTTCTGCTTTTTCACCGGATTCATCTCCTGCACAGGCGGCTGGACCGGATTCTGCTGCACCGGCTGCTGCGGTGCCTGCTGAACAGGCTGTGTCTCGTAGCGCTGGCCGGGCCGGTCTCCGCCCCGCTCGTATTTGTAGTGGTAATAGTTTTTCATATCATCGTACATGATGCTTCCTCCTGAAGTATATGCCGTCTGTTTCTCTTTCAGAAACAATAACGGAAACCTATGTCAAACGTATGAATTCAGTTTGTACTGTTTTTGAATTCTTTCCTTGTTCTGACCTTTGTCTGCAGTATAGTCTTTGCAGCTTAAAGAGAACTTAAAAAAGATTAAAGCGTTTGTGAACAAAAAGGTTTTCTCCACACCCGCTTCTATGGTAAAATAGTAGCACACAACAGAAAGGAACCGCAAGCCTTGCTGAGAATTGAAAACATCAAATGCAAACCCGGGGACTCCACGGAAAAGCTGACCCGCGAAGCCGCCCGGATTCTGAAAATGAAAGAAGCCGATGTCCTGTCTCTGCGCATCCTGCGCCGCAGCATCGACGCACGGGAAGATGTGCATCTCGTCTACACGGTGGAAGTGCAGGTCAAAGAGGAAGCCGCCGTTTGGAAACGCTGCCGCAGCAAACAGGTCTCCCGTCCAGAACCAAAGCCCGGCTACCAGCCGCCGCTTCCCCTCTCCCCGCCGGATACTCCGCCAGTGGTGGTGGGTGCAGGCCCTGCGGGTCTGTTTGCCGCGCTGATTCTGGCACAAGCGGGACTGCGCCCCATCCTGCTGGAGCGCGGCCGTGCCGTGGAAGGCCGGAAAGCGGACGTGGAACGTTTTTGGTCCACAGGCGAGCTGGACCTCACCTCCAACGTGCAGTTCGGCGAGGGCGGCGCCGGTGCTTTTTCCGACGGTAAGCTGAACACCGGCACCAAGGACATCCGCCACCGCTTCATTTTAGAGCAGCTGGTGGCCTGTGGGGCACCGGAGGATATCCTCATCGACTCCAAGCCTCATGTAGGCACGGACTATCTGCACATTTCTCTGATCAACCTGCGCCAAAAGCTGCTGGCACTGGGCGCGGACATTCGTTTCGAGAGCCAGTGGACAGACTTTGAGACAGAGAATGGCCGTCTGTGTGCCATCACCGTGAATGGACCGGAGGGGATATATTCCCTGCCCTGCCGCCATCTTGTGCTTTGTCCCGGCCACTCTGCGCGGGATACCTTCGAAATGCTTCACACACGGGGCGTTCCCATGGAACAAAAGCCCTTTGCCGTGGGCGTGCGTATCGAACAGCGCCAGAGGGATATCGATATGGCCCAGTACCGCCAATACGCCGGGCACCCCGGTCTACCGGTATCCACCTATAAGCTCGCCTGCCACCTCTCCAACGGCCGCAGTGCCTTTTCCTTCTGCGTCTGTCCCGGCGGCGGGGTCGTAGCCGCTGCCTCGGAAGCAGGCCGCGTGGTCACCAACGGCATGAGCGAGTTCGCCCGTGACAAGGAAAATATCAACGGTGCCCTTTTGGTCAATGTAACGCCGAAGGACTTCGACGGCGATTCCCCCCTTGCAGGCATTGCATTCCAGCGGAAGCTGGAAGATGCCGCCTATGCGCTTGGTGGCGGGAACTATGCCGCACCGGCCCAGCGAGTGGAGGACTTCCTTGCCAAGCGCCCCTCCACCGGCGCAGGCACAGTCCATCCCAGCTACCGCCCTGCCGTCACATGGACCAACCTCTGGGACTGCCTGCCCCCCTTTGTGGCGGAAACCATCGCGGAGGCCCTGCCCGTTCTGGGCCGGAAGCTGCGGGGGTATGACGCCCCTGACGCGGTGCTGACCGCCGTGGAGAGCCGTTCTTCCTCCCCGCTGCGCATCCTGCGGGACGAAACATGTCAGTCCGCCCTGCGGGGCATCTATCCCTGTGGTGAGGGTGCCGGCTATGCTGGCGGCATTCTCTCCGCCGCCGCAGACGGCATCCGCTGCGCGGAACAGATTTATGAACAACTTCGAAAGGAAGGCTGAACCATGTCCAGAAATATTTGCGTTTGCCTGAAACCCCAGTCTCTGACAGAGGCACATAAGGAGCAGATCCGTAAAACAGCAGAAGAAACCGGCTTTACGCCTCACTTTTTCTCCGAGGATGAACTGGATGCCGCGGCAGCCTGCCTGCAGGAATGCGAAGTGCTGTTCGCCCACTCTCCCCAACTGCTGCGCAGGGCCCCTGCCACGCTGAAATGGTACTGCTGTGCCTACGCCGGCGTGGACCCCTACTGCAAAAATGACGGCATCTTTGCCAATCCCGACTGCATCCTCACCAACTCCAACGTATACGGTGTGACCATCGCCGAGCATGTTACCATGGTCTTTTTAATGATGCTGCGGCGGATGCCGGAATATATCGAGATCGTCCGTAACCGCCGCTGGGACAACCAGCTGCCCATCCGCTCCATTTATGGAAATACATTCACCATCCTCGGCACCGGCAACATCGGCCAGGAAGTCGCCTCCCGTCTGCGGGGCATGGGCGCCGCCAAAATTGTGGGTGTCAGCCGCAGCGGCAAAGCCGTTCCCGGCTTCGACGAAGTACTGCCCATCTCTCAACTGAACGAAGTATTAAAGAATGCCCACAATCTCATCATGGCTCTGCCCGGTACACCGGAGACCATCGGCCTGCTGAACCGTGAGCGCATTGCCATGCTGCCGCAAGGTGCCTATGTGGTCAATGTGGGCCGCGGAACCGCCGTCGATCAGTCCGCACTGATGGACGCGCTGGAATCTGGTCATCTGGCCGGTGCGGCACTGGATGTCATGGATCCCGAACCGCTGCCTGTGGACCATCCCCTGTGGTCTGCAAAGAACCTGATTATCACGCCCCACGTATCCGGCAACATGACCCTCGATTACACCTGCAACGCCATTGTGGATTCGTTCTGCGCCGATTTGAAGCGCTATGCCGCAAATCAGCCGCTGAAAAATGTGGTAAACCGCCAGCTTGGCTATTAAAGAAAAGGGGTATCTTCTATGGATGCATTTACTTTTTACTGTCCCACCCTGTTCGCTTTCGGTGACGGAGAGGAAAAAAAGACCGCTGAACTGGTTCGTAAGTTCGGCGGCAGCAAAGTCCTGCTGGTATACGGCGGCGGCAGCGTCAAGCGCAACGGCGCTTATGACGCAGTAACTGCCTCTTTGCAGGAAGCAGGCATTCCCTGGGTGGAACTGTCCGGAATTCAGGCTAACCCCCGCAGCGGCAAGGTCTACGAAGGCATTGAACTGGCCCGCCGCGAACAGGCGGACCTCCTGCTGGCACTGGGCGGCGGCAGTGTTATCGACACCGCCAAAGCCATCGGCATAGGCGTTGGATATGACGGTGACTTCTGGGATTTCTTCACCGGCAAGGCAAAAATTGAATCCACCCTGCCTGTAGGCGTGGTACTGACCATTTCTGCTGCCGGCAGTGAGGCCAGCGACAGCACGGTCATCACCCAGGAGCGGGGCAATCTGAAATGGGGAAACCCCAGAACCGATATCATTCGCCCCAAATTCGCCATCATGAACCCCCGTTATCCCATGTCTCTGCCCCCCTATCAAATCGCCAGCGGCGCGGCGGATATGATGGCCCATATTCTGGAGCGCTACTTCTCCAACACGCCTGATGTTGAACTGACCGACCAGCTGTGCGAAGCCCTGCTGAAAACCATTTTGAACGCGGCGCCCAAAGCCGTGGCCAATCCCAAAGACTACGCCGCCCAAGCCGATCTGATGTGGGCCGGCATGCTGGCCCATAACAACACCTGTGGTGTTGGTCGTGCGCAGGACTGGGGCAGCCATCAGATGGGCCACGAGTTGTCTGCCTTTTATGACTGCGCACATGGCGCAAGTCTTGCCATCATGCTGCCTGCGTGGATGGAATATGTCATGTCCCACGATGTGATGCGCTTCGCCCGTTTCGCCGTCAATGTCATGGGCTGTGAAATGGATCACAGCAATCCCGAGCGTACCGCACGGGAAGGTATTGAGAAACTGCGTGCCACCTGGAGCAGCTGGGGACTCCCCACTTCTTTTGCCGGGATCCAAGCCAAAGCAGAGGATATCCCCGCAATGGTCGCTCACAGAGCTGAACGTCCCAACGGTTTCCCCTTCGGCAACTTCGTCAAGATCGGCCCCGATGAAATGGCCGACGTCATGCAGATCGCAGCCAACCGCTGATCCAACAAAAAAATCCGCGAAAGCAATTGCTTTCGCGGATTTCAGTCTGTCGAGAAACCCGGTTGCGCATCAAGCAGCAACCGGGAATTTCATCATTATGGTGGAAAAGATCAACTTAAGTAAGCTAGGATGTGTGCTCTTCCATTTCCATTTTGCCAGTTTTTTGAGGTTCATGGCAGC
>JAFYQM010000051.1 GCA_017547085.1 Oscillibacter sp. | reverse complement strand
CATCTGATGGCAACCATCATCTGCCCCCGTTTCCGTCCCTGCATGGCAACCGTGCGTCCGGGCGTTATGAAGAAGAACGAGTTCGACGAAGCCAAGGCAGCAGCCTGCGAGATCGTGAAGCCCGCTTTCGAGCTGAAGGCAGAGGATCTGGGCACTGAGGTTGTCGAGGTCGTGAAGGCCGCCAAGAAGCTGGTCGACCTGGTTGGCGCTGACTTCATCGTGTCTGTTGGCCGTGGTATCAGCAAGGATGTCGAGAAGGGTATCAAGCTGGCTGAGGAGCTGGCAGAGGTTCTGGGCGGCGTTGTTGGCGGTTCTCGTGCCACCATCGACTCTGGCTGGCTGTCTGCCGACCATCAGGTTGGCCAGACCGGCAAGACCGTTCATCCCAAGGTGTATGTTGCTCTGGGTATCTCCGGCGCCATCCAGCACAAGGCTGGCATGCAGGATTCCGAGTGCATCATCGCTGTGAACAAGAACGACACCGCTCCCATCTTCGAGATCGCCGACTACGGCATCTGCGGCGACCTGTTCAAGGTCACCCCGCTGCTGATCGAGGCTATCAAGGCTGCCAAGGCTGCGAAGTAAGATCGCGATGTATATAAAAAGAAGGGGCACACTTGTGCCCCTTCTTTTTACTCAACTGGCAGATACCGGAAAGGGTTGCAATCAACCCGAAAACTTGTTAAGATAAGTGAAGAATGAACGGGAAGGGGGCGGAAGCTGTGGTGATTCATCAGTCTGCAGAGGACTATCTGGAAACCATTCTGGTTCTGCAGCAGGAGAGTGGGCAGGTTCGCTCCATTGACATTGTCAACAAGCTTGGATATTCCAAGCCCAGTGTTAGCATTGCCATGAAGAAGCTGCGGGAAAGCGGCTATATCTCCATGGCGGCAGATGGTCTGATTACCCTGAATGAAAGCGGTCTGGAAGTTGCTAAACGGGTTTACGGACGGCATACGACCATCACAAAGCTGTTTACGATACTGGGCGTGTCGGCGGAGCAGGCGGCAGAGGATGCCTGTAAAGTGGAGCACGATCTGAGTAAGGAGACATTTGACCGTATTTGTGAGTTTGTGCGAAAGCAGAAAGAATAAAAATGAACCCCGGATTTGCTGGAAAGCAAATCCGGGGTCTCTTTATGTAATCACATAAATGTACACAGCAAGATTGGCAGGAAAATTGCCGGGATCAGGTTCATAACCTTAATATTTGTGATCTTCAGCATATTCAGCGAAATCGCGATGATCAGCAGGGAACCGACGCAGGACATCTCGGCGATCACAGCGTCGCTCAGCAGGGGAGCAAGGACGGATGCCAGCATAGCGATGCCGCCCTGGTAGAGCAGGATCACGATGACGGAGAGGGCCACGCCGATACCCATGGAGGCGCTGAACACGATGGAACTGATACCGTCCAACAGGGATTTAGCGTAGAGCGTGGTGTGATTGCCGGAAAGGCCGCTGTCCAGCGAGCCCACAATAGACATGGCTCCGACGCAGAACAGCAGACTGGCAGTCACAAAGCCTTCGGAAACAGAAGACTTTTCACCGGCTACTTTGGAGAGCTTGTGCTGGAACCAGTCACCAAGACGATGAATCCGCTTGTCCAGATCGAAAAGCTCACCGATCAGAGCGCCTAATGCAATGGAGATGATGGCGATCAATGTGTTTTGGCCCTTCAGGGATCCGCTGATACCAATATACATCGTGCAGAGGGCAAGTCCTTGCATGATAATGGTTTGCAGCCGATCACCCAAGTCTGCGCTGTTGGTAGGAAGAAGTCTGGAAAAACGCTTTGCCAAAAAGGCCAGCAACAGTCCGGTGGCAGATCCGGCCAGAACGGCCAGAGCATTCACAATAGTACCTGTCAGCATGGTAAATCACTCGTTTCTTTTGAAAGTCTCGATCAAATCTTGTACAACAATGCTGCCCAAAAGCAGTCCGGCTGTGGCAGGGACCCATGGATTACTGGCTGGGACGCTGCGCCGACCGGGAGGGGGAGCTTCCATTTGCTGCGTTGGAGCCGGCTCTTCCGGACTGAACACCACTTTCTGGTGCAGGATACCGCGGTTGCGCAGTTCCTTTCGCATGACACGGGCAAGGGGGCAGCCAAAGGTTTTGGAGATATCCGTGACCTGCAGCTGGCAGGGGTCCAGTTTGTTCCCAGTACCCAATGCCATCACCAGAGGAATTTGTAACCGTTGAGCAGTTTCTGCCAGATCCAGCTTACAGCTGACCAGATCAATGGCGTCTACGATATAGTCATATTGGCAGCCTGCGGGAAAGAACTGATCGCGGTTTGCTGCGTTGTAGGTTTCATGGAAAGGATGCAGGACAGCATCCGGGTTGATGTCACGGATACGGGCGGCTACTGCCTCGGCTTTCGGCATTCCAACGGTGGAGGTCAATGCTTCCAGCTGGCGATTGATGTTGGAGATAGAGACTTCATCGCTGTCCACCAGTGTAAGTTCTCCAATTCCTGCACGGACCAGACATTCCGCTGCGTAGCTGCCGACACCGCCCAGACCGAAAATGATCACATGGGCATTCGCAAGGCAATGCTGTGCATCGGCGCCCCACAGCATTTCATTTCGTATAAAGCGTTCGCTCATGCAGGAACCTCCTTTGAGATACTTAAAAGAGGAGTCGGCGTGCAGCCGACTCCTCAGAGATCGTGGGATGATCAGCCTACGAACTGCATGCCAAAGCTGCTCTGTTCGATTTTGCTGTCAGCAGAGAGGGATTCGTAGTAGGCAGTCACTTCTTCGGAAGCCAGCTCATCGGACACGACAGCCTGCCAGCGGGGCAGATCGGTGCCGGAGAAGAACATGACATGATAACCATAGGTGGTCTCCACAATGTCCACATCGCCCACGTTGCGGCTGGCATCGAAGATCCAGTCGTTGAACTCGGTGACCATCTGGCCCTGATAGACGCGGGTATACAGACCGCCAACATACTTGGAGCCGTCGCTGGAGTATTCTTTCGCCAGCTGGGCAAAGGAGTCTTCGGTTGCTTCGCTGGACTTCCACTGAGCCAGAATGTCTTCGGCCTTGGCCTTGGCGGCGGCCTTCAGTTCGGCCTGCTCGGCTTCATAACCTTCTGCGCCGGAGGCGAGTTTGCCGGCTTCAGGCTGGATCAGGATGTGACGGACATTCACAGTATTGTAGGTTTCGCGATAACGCTCGTGGAAAAGCACCACATAGTAGCCGTTGGTTCCTTCCAGAATCGCAGAGTCTTCTTCACTGCGGGCCTCGTCAAACAGCCAGTCAGTGACAATGTCACCGGTGTGGGAAGCGCTTTCGCTGGAGCTGTAGGAGAAGTCGCCTGCCAGATCTTTCAGAGCTTTGCCGCTCTTCAGGTCAGCCAGAATGGCATCGGCAGCGTCCTTAGCAACTGCCATTGCAGCGGCCTCTTCTTCCTCGGTAGGGGCTACAGTATTGCCATCGGCGTCCTTGGTTTCTTCGGGGGTGCCGTTGATAAACACATACTCGTAAGAAACCTTATCGTAGCTGCTGGGATCGGCGGCATAGCGCGCTTCCAGCTCGGCATCGGTGTAGGACAGGGCATCGTGGCGGCTGGACATGTAGGTCTCAAACTGGATGGTCTTCAGCAGGTGCTCGCCATAGACCTTTTCGGTCATGTTAGCGCCCAGCATATTGGTCAGGTATTCATCGGTGGAGACATTGCTGTTTGCTGCTGCAGTTTTCAGCTGGGACATAACGTCCTCATACTCGGCCTGTACGCTTTCGGGATAGACATAACCTTCCGCTTCGGCTGCCTTGAGACCGTTCTGGAGCGTGGCAATTTCAGAAGCAGTTTCCTGCAGGAAATATGCGTGCCAGGTCATGCCTTCCTCGGCATCCAGCATGGCGGCGGCGGTGCTGTTCAGCGTCTGGTTCTGCGCGGGGGTGGAGGGGTCAAAGCCCAGATAGCTGAGGAGATAGTAATTGTTGTTGTAGAAGCTGCTGAAGACATTCTGATAATAGAAATTGGTTTCAACAGAAGTGAACTTGGTGCCATCCACAGTGACAGCGGTGCTGTTCTTCTGAATGATGTTGGAACGCCAGACCAGAGCCACGGCGATCACGATGACAAAAATCGCGGCAATGATGCCATACACGGCATTGCTGCGTTTTTCTTTTTTGCGCTGCTCAGCTTCCTTTACAACCTTGGGATCGACCCAACCGGAGTTGGCCAGTTCCTGACGGTTCTTCTTTTCTCTTGATGCGCTCATAATGTGATTCAGTCCTCTCAAGTAATGGGGTAGTAATCGTGGAAATTACATACTCAATAATTATAATTGATAGCACCTTATTGTGCAAGGGAAATCTTAAACTGTGTTCCTGAAAACAAACTGAAAAGGGATGTGCTCCAGAAAAATAAAGTACCCCGCAGAAGCCGTGTAGACCCCGTTATAACCTGCACCTTTACGGACAGGTGGGTTGCCTCCAACTCGCTTTACCGCTTCCAACTTCCAACCGCAAACAGCAGTCGGGAGGCCTGCGAACCACGGGTTGATCCGGCATCCCGTATAACGAAATGTGGGTTAAAAAAAGGTCTATCACGAACCCCGCAGGGTATTAGATTTTCTGGATCGGAATTATTCCTCTTCGTCGCTGAACAGGTTTTCCATGAACAGTTCGTACACGGCTTCCTCTTCTTCCTCGGAATCCAGCGTGGACAGCAGCGTCTCACCGTCTTCCTGCAGGACCTTCAGGATCACCAGACCGTTGTCGGGATCATCTTCGTTTTCGCCTTCAGTCTCGGCGGGGAAAAAGGCCTGATACAGCTGGCCGTTATGCTCCAGTGCGTCCACAAATTCCAGGACGAACTCTTTGCCCTCGTCATCCGTTACGGTGATAAAAGTCGGGCCGAAATCTTCACTCATGGGGTGGCCTCCTTTTGTGTGATGACGGTATTGTACCTGAAATTTTACAGGATTGCAAGGGCGTTGGAAGTGAAAAAGAGGGAAAGACTGTCGCTTTTACGGGGTATATCCTGCCAAATAAGCAGAAAAATATGCAGGGAAGAAACATTTTTTCGGCAAAATAGGAGGTTTTCATGGTTGACACAGGATGGTACAATAGAATAGATAATCTGGTGTATTATGAACCTTTGCTGAAAACAGAAGGTTTTACCATAACTCACGCAGAAGGAGGAGCCTGGTTTTGGAGCACAAGAGACAACGGCCAAAGCAGCGTAAGAAAAGTGCAGCTGGACGGATTTTTGGAGTTATCGGGAATATTTCCCTGGTCTTGTTCACCCTGATTCTGATTGGTGTCTGCACAACAGTGATGGTAGGAAGCATTTTTATGAAATATGTTAACACCACGCTGGCGCCGACACTGCAGGTGAATGCGGATGATTATACCATGAAGCTCAGTTCCATCGTCTACTATGAGGACAAGGAAACGGGAGATTGGGTAGAGTATCAGACTGTACACGGAAACGAGAACCGTATCTGGGTAGACATTGAGGATATGCCTGATACTTTGTGGCAGGCGGCGGTGGCCATTGAGGACGAGCGATTCTTCCTGCACGAAGGCGTGGACTGGAAGCGTACCGGCGGCGCAGTTCTGCATATGTTCCTGGGTATGGAGAATACCTACGGCGGTTCTACCATTACCCAGCAGATGCTAAAAAATATGACAAAGGATAATAAGCCCCACGTCAACCGCAAGGTGCGGGAAATTTTCCGTGCGCTGGAGTTCGAGAAGAACTACACCAAGGAGCAGATCCTCGAGCTTTATCTCAATATGATCTATCTGGGCAAAGGATGCTATGGCGTGCAGACGGCGGCGCAGTATTACTTTGGAAAAGATGTTTCGGAACTGACGGTGGCGGAATGTGCTTCGCTGATTGCTATCACCAACAACCCCTCGCTGTACGGTCCCATGTATAATGTGACCTACACGCAGGAGAACGGCACTACGGTGACTCCCCGTGAGCTGAACAAGAAGCGTCAGGGCCTGATTCTGGACAAAATGGGCGAGGTCGGCAAGGACGGCACCGTTGAGGGCGGCTTCACGCCCTATTTGACCGCAGAGGAAGTAAAAGCCGCCAAGGAGGAAGTTCTGCAGTTCACTGACGGCTCCACGGATGCCGAGGATATCGTGGCTGCCGCTACGGGCGGCGTTGAGGTCGACTCCTGGTTCATTGACGAGGTGATCCGCGATGTCCGCGATGATCTGGCTGAAGAATTGGGTATCACGCCGGAGGAGGCGCTGATCCGCATCTACAACAGCGGCTATAATATCTATACCACGCTGGATCCCGAGATTCAGGAAATTGCGGAATCTGTCTATGAAGACCGCAGTAATCTGGATTTGACCAGCCGCGATGGACAGCCGATCCGTTCCGGTATTACCATCATTGATCCTTACACCGGCAACATCGTGGCAACTGTAGGCGACATGGGGCCCAAGGAAGGCAATCTGTTACTCAGCTACGCTACCGATAAGCGGCAGGTGGGTTCTTCTATCAAGCCGCTGACGGTGTACGCACCTGCGATTGATGCCGGTGCAGTGACACCTGCAACTACTTTTGATGACTATCCCATTGAGATCCTTCCGGACAGCACGACGCCCTGGCCTAAGAACTCTCCTAACAGATACAGAGGCTGGACAACCGTGACTGCCGGTGTGCAGCACTCCATCAACACCATTGCAGTGCAGACACTGCAAAGTGTGGGTGTGGCAGAGGCTTTTGCGTTTGCAACTGAGAATCTGAATCTGGGGCTGGTCTCCGCGGATATGGATCGAAGCCCCCTTGGCATGGGTGGCTTGACCTACGGCCTGAACACCGTGGAGATGGCGGCGGCCTATGCGGCGTTTGCTAACAATGGTGTCTACACAACGCCTCGCACCTATGTTCGTGTGACAGATGCCTCCGGCAATGTGATTTTGGAAAATGAGACGGAAAGTCATGTAGCCATGAAGGAGACCACGGCGTATCTGATGAACAAGCTGCTGAAAAATGCTGTTGCTGCCGGTACCGGTACGCAGGCCAAGTTCAGCGGCATGACCATTGCCGGCAAGACCGGTACGACCTCCGATAACTACGACCGTTACTTCGTAGGCTATACGCCCTACTATGTGGCGGCCGTCTGGACGGGTTATAAGTACAGCGCCAAAATTAGTTATGACGGCGGCAACCCGGCCATTACCATGTGGAAGCTAGTGATGGAGCAGATCCATCAGGATCTGGAGAATAAGGATTTCTCCAAACCGGATAGTGGTTTGAAAACGGTGACTGTCTGTGCGGACAGCGGCTTGCTCTGTACACCGGCCTGTCTGGCGGATGTCCGCGGTACCAGCCGTGCATTCACAACGGAAGTGCCTGAGTCTCTGGTGCCTACGGAAGAATGTACCCTCCATGTGATGAAGGATTACTGCACAGAGGGCAAGTGCCTGGCAACCATCAACTGCGCACCGGAGTGTGTGACGCAGGTGGGTGTCCTTGATTATGTCCGTATCGACTATAATGCAGGCGTCACAGAAGAGAAGGACAAGATTAAGACGGCAGAGGATGATCCGTATCTGCTGGTCAATATGGAGAAGGCCATCGGTCTTGTTCCCAACATCGCGGAGGATGGCACGGAGGTTTATCCCGAGGTGATTGGCTGTCCTGTGCATTCCGCAGGATTCCCCTTCGATCCGGAGTATCCCTATCTGGATCCCAATGATCCCAACTATATTCCTCCGGAGCTCGGCGAGGAAGGCGACACACCGCTGATCCCTGAGCCTGAGGTGCCGGTAGAACCCTCGGAACCGGATACCCCTGTGGAGGACCCTACAGGAGGCTTTGGTGATGCCACAGGTGACTGGTGGAGATCTTTGGGGATATAATCAAAAAGAACCGAAAGCAACAGCTTTCGGTTCTTTTTTTGTAAAAAACATGCGCCTCTTGAAGACAATGTTTCGCCTTGACGGAGGAAATGGGAGGTGTTATTCTAATAAAAGAAGAACGAAAGGAGGGGGCCCCTGTGCTGAAGGAGCTGTTAGAAATTCGCGACGGCGTAACGGCAGTGATTGGCGGCGGTGGAAAAACCACCCTCCTGCGAACACTGGGTGAGGAACTGGCACAGCACCACAGGGTACTGCTGTGCACCACCACCAAAATCATGCCCTTTGCGGGGATTTCATGGGCGGAAACGGCAGAAGAACTGGATCGCCTGCGACAGCAGCACCGCCTGCTCTGCGCGGGAACGTTCCTACCGGATAGTGGAAAGTTGACGGCATCCCTAATGTCCATGGCGCAGCTGGCAGCGTGGTTCGACTATGTATTGGTGGAGGCTGACGGTTCCGCGCAGCGTCCCTTGAAGGCCCACGCTTCCCATGAGCCGGTTATTCCTGCGGAAGCCAACCAGACGATTTGCGTAGTGGGTGCTTCCGGCTTTGGCCGAGCCATTGCAGAGGCAGCTCACCGCCCCGAGCGGTATGCTGCATTGGCAAAAGCTACGGTGGATGCCATCGCCACCCCGGAGACAGAAGCTGCTGTCTTACTGGCAGAGAGGCTGCACGATAGAATTTTTGTAAATCAGGTTGAGACTGCAGAGGAATTGGAATATGCACAGGCGCTGGCAAAGAGCTTGGCATGTCCGGTACTGGCAGGCAGCCTTTGGAAAGGGGAGTATGTGGTATGCTCGTACTGATACGCGGTGCCGGTGATCTGGCCACTGGGATTGCCTTACGGTTGTGGCGGGCTGGCTTGCAGGTAGCGATGACTGATACGGAAAAACCTACCGCCATTCGCCGGACGGTCTGCTTTTCCCAGGCAATTGTCCACGGTGAAACCGTGGTGGAGGATGTAAAGGCCATGCGGGCGGATGATGCCGCGCAGGTGCATTCCCTGCTGCAGGAGGGCGTGATCCCTGTGCTGGCAGATCCGGAGGGAGAATGCATCCCTGTTTTGCAGCCGGATGCGGTAGTGGATGCCATTCTTGCAAAAAAGAATCTTGGCACGAACATCACCAATGCGCCCACGGTGGTTGGAGTTGGCCCCGGTTTTACCGCGGGTGTGGATTGTCATGCCGTGGTGGAGACCATGCGGGGGCACACGCTCGGTCGGGTGATCTGGGAGGGGAGTGCCATTCCCAATACCGGCATTCCCGGACTGATCGGCGGCTTTGCCGGAGAGCGGGTGCTGCGGGCACCGGCGGACGGTGTATTCCATCAACTGCTGGAGATCGGCGCACAGGTGCAGGTGGGAGATATCGCCGCAACGGTAAACGGTGTGCCCATGGTTTGTACCCTGTCGGGCGTACTGCGGGGGATTTTGCCGGACGGAACCCCGGTTCATCAGGGAATGAAAGCCGGAGATATTGATCCGAGGTGTAAAGTGGAACACTGTTACACCGCCTCTGACAAAGCACTTTCTGTCGGCGGAGGCGTGTTGGAGGCCATTTTGCGGCACAGCGGGATTCTGAAGGAGGAAAACACATGGCGGAAAACGAAGTAAAGCTGACAAAACTGGCAAAATGTGCCGGCTGCGGCGCCAAGGTAGGTGCGGGTGTGCTGTCTCAGCTGCTGGAGGGCATTCAGGTCCACCACGATCCCAATCTGCTGGTGGGCTTTGACAAGAGTGATGACGCTTCGGTGTACCGGGTGTCCGATGATCTGGCATTGGTACAGACGGTGGATTTCTTCCCGCCCATTGCGGACGATCCCTATCTGTTCGGACAGATCGCTGCGACCAACGCCCTTTCGGATGTGTATGCCATGGGTGGTGAGCCGAAGCTGTGCCTGAATATTATGGCGGTTCCGGCCAAGATGCCGCCTTCTGCTGTGCACGATATGCTGCGGGGCGGCTATGACAAGGTCTATGAGGCTGGTGCGCTGATCACCGGCGGCCACTCCATTCTGGATGACGAGCCGAAATATGGTCTGGCTGTGACTGGTTTTGTGCATCCTGACCGCGTGCTGACCAATTCCGGTGCCAAGGCAGGAGATGTGCTGCTGTTTACGAAACCGCTGGGCATTGGCGTATTGACCACCGGAAGCAAGGCGGATCTGGTGTCTGAAGAGAGCATGGAACTGGCCTACCGGCTGATGACCACGCTGAATAAGACAGCCCGTGATGCGATGGTGAAGTACCGCGTTCACGCCTGCACGGATGTGACGGGATTTGGTATGCTGGGCCACCTGTATGAGATGGCGCAGGGAAGCGATGTGGAAGTGGAGTTGCATACAGACAAGGTCGATTTCATTCCCGAGGCGTTAGAACTGGCCCGTATGGGGATCCTGCCGGAGGGCATGTACCGCAACCGTGCCTTTGCAGCGTGCGGTGTGGAAGAGGGAGAAGTAGAGTTGTGTAAGCAGGACCTGCTGTACGACCCTCAGACGGCCGGCGGCTTGCTGATGGCGGTGGATCCGGCGGATGCGGATGCCCTGTTCGCAGAACTGGAAGGCTGCGTGCCCAGCGCCCAGCGCATTGGCGTGGTGCGGGCATATCAGGGCGGAAAGCGGATTTTCCTGAAGTAACAGTTCTTGCGTAAGCGTCACAGGTGTGGTACGCTGAGAAAAACGGGAAAGGGTGACAAAAATGGAACACCGCATATCTGCCGGAAAGCTGCTGGACGAAAAGGGATGCCTGCAGGAGGCTGGCTATGCCACCTCGCTGGTGCGGGAATATGACCGGAGGGACATTAAGGCTCCGGCGCTGCGCATCAAGGAGTGGGATTATTACCTCATCTACAATGACCGCTTCGGCATTGCATTGACGCTGGATGATAACTCCTACATGAGCATGCTCAGCGCCTCCATTCTGGATTTTACCAGACCGGCGGAGCGGACCGTCAGTCCGATTGGTGTGCTGCCCATGGGAAAGACGAATCTGCCTTCCTCCAGTGCGTGTGGCGTCAGCCATCTGGTGATCGGAAAGTCAGAGTTTACTTTTACCGTGGAAAACGGCGTGCGTCATCTGAAAGCCCATATGGATAACTTTGCGGATGGAAAGCCCTTTGACGCAGATATTCTGCTGATGGAGGAGCCGGAAGACAGCATGGTCATTGCCACGCCATTTCCAGATGCACCAAAAGCGTTCTATTACAATCAGAAGATCGTGGGTATGCGCGCCTCCGGTACGGTCAACGCCGCAGGCACGGAATACCGTTTTGAGCCGAAGGACAGCTTCGGCCTGCTGGACTGGGGCCGTGGTGTCTGGACGTACAGCAATACTTGGTACTGGGGCGCAGGCCACGGCGAAGTGGATGGCCATGTGGTGGGTTTCAACATCGGTTACGGCTTTGGCGATACGTCCGCTGCCAGTGAAAACATGATCTTTGTGGACGGTAAGGCCCATAAATTTGAACATGTCAGCTTCAACATTCCCAAGACGGCTGATGGGAAGGATGATTTCCTTTCTCCGTGGACCTTCACTTCCTCAGACGGCCGGTTTGAAATGGATTTCACGCCGGTGCTGGACCGTGCGTCCCGCACCAGTGTGCTGGTGATTGAGAGCGACCAGCATCAGGTGTTCGGCAAGTTCAATGGTCGCATGGTGCTGGATGACGGTTCTGTGATAGAATTGAAAGACTTCCTCGGATTTGCAGAAAAAGTAAAGAATCGCTGGTAAAAGGAAATCCCCCGTGCCAAACGGCACGGGGGATTTTATGGATGGTTAGTAAGCAGATTCCATGGACTGGATCTGTTCATACAGCCGGTCGTTGACCGGAACGGCAATGCCGTGCTTTGCCGCCAGACGGCGGATGGTGCCGGCAAACAGCTCCACTTCGCTCCTGCGGCCGGCTTTGCTGTCCTGCCGCATGGAGGTCTCTCCGTCTGCGGGGAAGGTATCGAGAATGGAGACCCAACTGTTGATGTCGGCCTCAGACAGGGGAACGCCTTCGGCGTTTGCCACCTGTACCACTTCCCGCATAGCGCCCAGCATGGTTTCGCGGGCTTCTCCGGCAGCTTGGATGCCGCCGTAGCCGCAGCGGTACACCATGGTTGTCTGGTTGCAGCCGGTATTGCACAGCAGTTTGCTCCACATCTGGGTGCGGATGTCCTCGGGCACAGAGAAAGGAAAATCAATTCCCCCAAGGAATGCGGTCAGACGGTGGAAATGGGCGGCATCTGCTCCGGTCGGAATACCAAGAGCTAGTTCTCCTATGGGATTTGCAGTGACACAGTTTCCTTCTTTTTTCGCGGACATTTTCTGCGCGATACACCAGACTACCTGTTCCGGAGAGAAGGCAGTGCTGAGAACTTCCTCACTGCTGATGCCGTTGAGAACGGAAATGAGGGTGGTTTCCGGCGTGACCAGATGGCGGCAGGTGGAAATCGCAGCATCCAAGCCTCCAAATTTGACGGCAAAGACCAGCAGGTCCACAGGCTCAGTTGCTTTGGCAGCATCCACATACTGAAAATCACAGGCTTCGCCGTTGAAGGAAAAGCCTTCCTGCTGATAACGCTCTGTGCGCTCGGCATCTGCCAGCACAAGGACACGGTCGCGGCCCAGCGCGCGGGTAAACAGATGGGCATACAGGGTGCCCAGTGCGCCAAGGCCGATGATACCAACGGTTTTGATGTCTTTCATAGTATTTCCTCCCATATGGAAAAAGCGGCGGAAGGTTCCGCCGCTTTCATTTGCTGTTAATTGACGCGCTCCAGCCACTTCAGGTCGTAGGGTTCAAACACGACCTTTTCGTAAGCGTCCACATCCATCAGCACGCCGGTCCAGTCGGAGTGGATGTCGCCGTTCTGCTTGATGAGGATATCATACAGAATGTCGTAGGTCACGCCGTCCACGGGATCGGTTTCCACGATGGTGGAATAGGGAAGCGTCTTATGATAGGTCATTTCCATGCCCTTGTAGTCAAAGTGGAAGCCGTTGCGCATGCGGCAGCCGTCCAGACCGGTGTACTTGGCGATCTGCTTCAAGTCGTGCAGAATCTTGTCACCCTCGGTCTCGTAGAGATTTTCGGGCGTGGTGGCGGTGTAGTCGAAGCGGAACTGGATGGATGCACCGGGAACCTTCAGGAAACGCTCCATGAAATCGGGCAGCTTTTCTGCGGGATAGTTCTTATACAGCACGCAGTTGATGCGGAAGGGAACCGGCAGACGGGCCAGCAGTCCGTCGTTGGACTCCACCACATACTTTTGCATATGGCGGGAGACATTGATGCAGGTGATTTTGTCCTTGTTACGCTCGGCAAATGCCAGAATATCCTCTTCGGACTGGCACTCAGAGACGGGCAGGGTGGTGTTGATATAGACTTTGTGGGTAGTGGGGATCTGGTCCAGCATGATCTGGAGCTTTTCAATATCGGCAAAGGGTTCGCCACCGGTAAACACAAAGTCACAGTAGGGGGTGATGGAATCCATGCGCCGGATACTCTGGCAGATCTTTTCCAGAGAGAAGCCTGTCAGATCGGCGTATTCTCCTTTATTGATGCAGAAAGGGCAATGGTTATTGCAGTCATAGGGGACGAAAATCGTCACCGTTGCGCCGCCTTCCCGCGTCTTATAGGGATGTTTCATGATATTGATCGACCTTTCGTTCGATATATTGAAACGGAATAGAATCCGCTTAACAGATGTAATGCATATTGATTTATTCTAATGGATTTTTAGCGCAAGGTCAAGAGTGAAGAGGAGAAAAAAACATACATTTTAGAGAAATATCGGTTTTTTTAAAAAGAAATGGAAAAACTTAAAATTTTGAAATGATTGTAAATTCAGCCCATGTGACCTGTCAGCGGGGTATACAGCGACGGGAAAAGATGATATACTGAAACAAATTTTCGGGAAGGAGGGCGCAGCCTGGTGGAACAGATCTTGCAGCCGTTTCAAGCGGTACTGACGAATTTTACAACTTTTTTGTCAAAGAATCCGCTGTTTGGTGTGTGGTTTACGACTCTTTTGCGCTTTTTCTTTCCGGCGCTGGCAGTTTTGATTTTGTATCGGGCGGTGCGGTCGCTTTTAAAGATCCCACATACGCCTGAGGTTTGGGCCCAGCTGAGCCTTCCGAACGGCACGCCCATTCTGCTGACCCACTGGGAAAACATCATCGGACGCAGCCGCATGGCGGATGTATCCCTGAATTATCCCAGTATTTCCCGTCAGCATGCGGCATTGTGCCGCAGTGGGGACGATGTCTGGAAACTGTATGATCTTGGCTCCAAGGGAGGAACGGCAGTAAACGGCACGCCGGTGCAGACAGCTACGACCGTCAAATTGGGTGATACCATTACGCTGGGCGGTGTGCCGCTGGTATTTCTGCCCCAAACGGTGGTGGACCGGGAGGAAGTGGAAAAGCAACGTTACGCAGAGCGGCCTGTTGCCATTTGGCCGTCGTTTGTGTGGCTGACGGTATTCCAGATTCTGACCTGCCTGCAGCTGGTGATTGCCGAGGGAGAGGCAGCGTCTGCCGCGATCCCGCTCACCTTTTTAGGGCTGACAGCTGTGATGTGGATCTATTTTTTCGTGCTGCGCATTGGGCAGTGTGTGGGATTTGAGATGGAGACCATAGCGTTCTTTCTCTCCACCCTTTCGCTGGCGGTGACGGCCTCCAGCGCGCCGGCAAGCTTGTTTAAGCAATTTGCTGCCATTGTGCTGGGACTGGTGCTGTTTCTGGTGCTGGGCGTGTTTTTGCGGGACCTTTCCCGCGTGCAGAAATACCGTTGGTGCATGGCGGCAGCCGCCATCGGTTTACTGGGTATCACACTAGTGCTGGGCAGCCGGAAATACGGCGCGGTCAACTGGATCTCCATTGGCGGGATGTCGTTCCAGCCGTCGGAGATTGCCAAGATCTGCTATATATTTGCGGGGGCGGCCACGCTGGAGCGCTTGTTCCATAAGCGGAATCTGACGCTGTTTATCGTGCTGACGGGTGTCTGTATTGGCCTGTTGGGACTGATGAGCGATTTCGGCACGGCTGCCATTTTCTTTGTGACCTTTCTGGTCATTGCCTATCTGCGCTCCGGTGACTTTGCTACGTTGTCCTTGATCTGCGGGGGAGCCGTGTTCGGCGCAGGAATCATTTTGAAGTTCAAGCCCTACATTCTCAGCCGCTTTGCTTCGTGGGGCCACGCATGGGAGGCGGCTTCCACCACAGGCTACCAGCAAACCCGTACCATGTCGGCAGCGGCATCAGGCGGCCTGTTTGGAATGGGGGCCGGGAATGGCTGGCTGCAGCGCATTGCTGCGGCAGATACCGATCTGGTGTTTGGTATCCTCTGCGAGGAATGGGGGCTGCTGATCGCGCTTCTGGCGGTAGGTTCCATCATTACGCTGGCGGTGTTTGCGGTACGGGCCTGTCGTGTGGGGCGTTCCAGTTTCTATATCATTGCCGCCTGCGCGGCGGGATCGCTGATGGTATTCCAGACCTGCCTGAATGTGTTCGGCGCGGTGGATCTGCTGCCGCTGACCGGTGTGACATTCCCCTTTGTTTCCAATGGTGGTTCTGCCATGATGAGCGCGTGGGGACTGCTGGCATTTCTGAAAGCTACCGATACCCGGGAAAACGCCAGCTTTGCCATTCGGAGGGGGATGCAGAAGCGCCTGACCGAACAGGCCAGAGCGCGTGTGGACTGGGATGATCCTTTCGAAAGAAAGGAGGCATACGATGCGGAAGATTGAACGGCGCGCAGTCGTTTGCGCAGTGCTGGCGATGCTGCTGGCAGCAGGATTGGCTATTTTTGTATTCCGCTGGGTTACGGATGGCGGAAGCTGGGCATCCTCGGCTTTTAACCGACATTTGTACGATAACCGTGGCGTGCTTTCCGTGGGAAGCATTCTGGATCGGGACGGCGACGTGCTGTCTGCGGTGGAAGATGGAAAAAGGACCTACTATGACAGCGAAACGGTCCGCAAGGCCACGCTTCACGCGGTAGGTGACCTGCAGGGGAATATCGGAACCAGCGCACTGCAGGCCTTTGCGGACCGGCTGACCGGCTACGATCTCCTGAACGGCGCCTATGGCGCGGAAAAGGGAAATGAACTCTATTTGACCATCGACGCCCGCTATAATTACGAGGCCTATCAGGCGCTGAACGGGCATGCGGGAACCGTGGCGGTCTACAACTACAAGACAGGTGAAATTCTCTGTATGGTGTCAGGACCGTCCTATGACCCGCTGGCAGTGCCGGAGGACATCGAGACCAACGAACGCTATGAAGGTGCCTATCTGAACCGCTTCCTTTCTACGACTGCGGTGCCCGGCTCTGTTTTTAAGACTGTGACACTGACGGCGGCGCTGGAACAGTTGCCGGACGCGGAGACGAGAACGTGGGATTGTCAAGGCAGCGTACAGCTGGGGGAGGAGACCATTGTCTGCTCCGGCGTCCACGGGGTACAATCCCTTTCGGATGCTTTTGCCAACTCCTGCAATGTGGCGTTTGCGGAAATGGCGGTGGAACTGGGAGTGGATACGCTGAAGGACTACACGGAAAAGGCGGGGCTGACAGGCAGCTACTCTGTCAGTGGGCTGCCTACGGCGAAGAGCGTATTCAACTGGCAGGATATCACCGACGGCCAATTAGGCTGGGCCGGCGTGGGACAGTATCACGACCGGATGAATCCCTGTGCACTTCTGGTATACATGGGCGCTATTGCAAACGGCGGCAAGGCGGCGGTGCCATATCTTGTAGAAAAAACGGTGTCGCCCCTTGGGATTTCCTCCATACCGCATGTGACCCGTAAGACAGGTACACTGATAAAACCCGAGACTGCGGAAAAGATGACGGAATTGTTGACCGCCAACGTGGAAAAGACCTATGGAACCAGCCGCTTTCCCAATATGGAACTGTGCGCTAAGAGCGGCACAGCCGAAGTGGGAGCGGATGAGGCGCCTCATGCGTGGTTTGCGGGCTTCCTGCAGAATGAAGAGGCACCCTACGCCTTTGTGGTACTGGTGGAACACGGCGGCGGGGGAAATGCTGTGGCTGGAAATGTGGCCGGACGGGTGCTGGATGTGATCGTAAATGGATATTAAGGAGAGACAGAGACCATGAAAAAAGAGAACAAAGGCTTCTTGCTGCGGACGGTTCCGCAGATCAATCGCTGGACCGGAATTTCCGGGGTGGGATTCCTGCTGTATCTGGGCGCGGCGGCGCTGGAGCTTCGGCTGGCGGCGGATTTGATTGCAGTCGTATTTGCGCTGATTGCGCTTCGGGCATTCCTTTCTGCCGCAGACCTGCGGGGAAGGGATAAGGAGGCGGTCACCTACAATCTGCTCTGGGGAACCGGCGCACTGACGCTGCTGCTGGGTGCCTGTGTGGCACTGGCAATTAAGACACGGTTCGGACTGTAAGAAAAAAGCTGTGTGCCTTTGGCACACAGCTTTTTATATGTCTGCAAACTGTTTCCTCAGTTTTCGTATCGCCAACAGGAAGCAAATGGCATGGGTTGCAGTGGTTAAAAACCAACTGACAGGATAAGAAACGTAGAGCATTTGAATAGTATGGAACCGAGGCAACTGGAAAATGGTGGCAATCCACACCAACCGGAGGCCGCAAGCGCCTACCAGAGAAACGATCATAGGCATAACGGAATAGCCAAGGCCACGCAGAGAGCCTACATAGGCCTCCATCAAGCCGCAGAGAACGTAGGTGGAGCAGAGAATGATCAAACGATCCATACCTGCGGCAATGACAGCAGGACTGTCGGTGTAGAAGCCGAGGAGATGTGTGCCCAGAAGAATGATCAAACCGCCAAATGAGAGACCTACGGCAAGAACACAGATCAATGTACGGGAAAGAATTGGGCGGATACGGTCATGATGTCCGGCACCCATGTTCTGGCTGGTAAACGATACATTGGCCTGATAAAAGGCGTTCATGGCTACATAGAGAAATCCCTCAATATTGGCTGCCGCTGCGCTTCCGGCAACCACGATTTCACCGAAGGTGTTGATAGTGGATTGGATGACAACATTAGACAGGGAAAACAGGGTGCTTTGCAGACCTGCCGGCAGGCCGATGCGTAGAATTTCCTTCAGCTGTGCGGGGTGAATGTGCAGGTGCTGCAGCACCAGATGGACGCCGCCGGGTTCCAGCAGCATACAGCGGACCACCAGTAGTGCGGAAAGGCACTGGGAGGCCACGGTGGCGATTGCCACGCCAGCTACATCCATATGGAACACAATAACAAGGACCAAATTCAGTACGACATTCAAAATGCCGGATAGGAGCAGATAGTACAGGGGGCGGCGGGTATCACCGGCGGCCCGCAGCAGCGCGGCACCGAAGTTGTAGATCAGGGTAGCGGGCATACCGAGAAAGTAGATCCTCAAGTAAAGGGCTGCCAGATCCAGGACCGCGGGGGGAGACTGCATCAGGCCCAGGAGTGTTTCGGCCAGGAAGAAACCGACAACGGCAAGGATCACACCACTGATCATACTAAGCAGCATGGAGGTATGAACGATCTCCTTTAAACCTTTGTGGTCATTGGCACCATAGGCGCGGGCGGCTAAAATGTTGGCGCCCACGGAGAGACCGATGAACAGGTTGGTCAGCAGGTTGATCAGAGAGGTTGTGGAGCCAACGGCGGCCAAAGAGTTGTCGCCGGCAAAGCGGCCCACGACAACAATATCTGCGGCGTTAAACAGCAACTGCAGAATACTGGACAACATCAGCGGCACAGCAAACTGCAAAAGCTTTGGCAGAATAGCACCGCTGCACATATCGATTTCGTAACTGCGTGTTCTTGGCATGGTAAACTCCTCGATGATTTGACGCAGATGATAGGAAAGGAAATTTCACGATTATTGTAGCACTGTCCTGCACCAAAAGCTACTGCTGAAATCCATAAAGTGAAGGAAAAATTTTAGAAAAAATCCAAGGTATCGGATGGAAACGGTCCGGCAAAACTCTGTTTATCAAGGAAGGGAACGTGAGGTGCGAGTATGCAAAGGCAACCGCGTAGAAAATGCACCATCCACTGGCTGCGCAACCTGCTGTGCGGGATTCTGATCGGGGCGGGAGCAATTTTACCGGGGCTTTCCGGTGGCGTACTGGCCGTGATTTTCGGTATCTACCGCCCGTTTATGGAATTACTGACCCATCCGCTGACGGCATTACCGAAATATGGCCTATGGCTGGTTCCGCTTGCCATCGGCTGGTGTGCAGGATTTCTTGCTTTTGCACGGGGAATTGCAGTTGCACTGGATGGCTCCGGTACCGTGACAACGTGGTTGTTTATTGGTTTGATTGCAGGAACGGTTCCACAGCTGCTGCGGGAGAGTGGCCGGCAAGGCTCCTCCTCGCGGGCATGGCTCTGCTTTGCCATATGTGCACTGCCGGCCTTTGCGCTGTTGTGCTTTGTCCGTTATGCCGGGACGGTTTCGGTGGTACCGAACGGCTGGTGGTACACATTTTGCGGTGTTCTGTGGGGGATGGGCGCTGTCATTCCCGGGCTGACCTCTTCCTCGATCCTGATGGGACTGGGGCTCTACCAGCCGGTACTGGATGGATTGGCCCGGCTGGATCTTTCGGTGTTGTCTGCGGCTCTGCCGGGGATGCTGCTGGCAATCGTCTTGCTGGCACGTATGATGGACCGGCTGCTTCGGGCGCATTATTCCGAGGTCTTTCACGGGATTTTGGGGATTGTGGCGGCGTCCACGCTGGCCATCATCCCCACGGCGTATCAGGGCAGTAGGGAAGTGCTGTTATCCGTCCTGTGCTGTGCGGGTGGATTTCTGCTTGCCTTTGCGCTGGCAAGATTGGAGCCCAATACACAAACGGGACGCAAATAAAAGAAGGGTTCCATCTTTTCGATGGAACCCTTTTATGTTACAGATCCAGCACGCCCATAATGATAATGCCCAGAAGCACAAGACCAATCATGCTGTAATGCTTCCAGCTCAGCTTTTCCTTCAGGAACAGGCGGCTCCACAGCACAGATGCGGCGCAGTAGGCGGAGATGATGGGAGCGGACATCGCCAGATGCTCGGTGTCTGCGATGGCGTAGATGTAGGCAAACTGACCGGCGGTTTCAAAGATGGCACCAGTGTATTTGGGTGCTTCCATCTTGGGGATCAGGCGGTCCTTTTTGATGAGGACTACATAGACGAAGCAGAGAATACCGGCGGCGAGGAAGGTCAGCTCATAAGCTACGTTGGCGCTGCCCTCAAAGTCCTCCACCAGCAGGCTCAGCTTTTCCAGCACGCGGTTATCGGCAAAGGTGCCGGCTGCATCTAAGATGCAATAGGCCACAGGCAGGGCCAGCGCCAAAAAACTCTTGGCATACTTATAGTTGCCGGCTTCCTGACGCTGGGCACGCAGTTCGTCATCCTCGCAGAAATCCACAACGCCCAGACCAATGGCACCGGCGCACACCAGTGCTACGGCGACCAGAGCCAGCGGAGAGTAATCCTCGGCACCCACAAAGATCAGCGTCAGAACTGCCACCAATGCGCCGGAGGAGTTGCAGATGGGGGAGGAGATGGACAGCTCGATGTACCGCAGACCCAGATAGCCCATGGCCATAGAGCCAATATACAGAAGAGAGACAGGCAGATAGGTCAAAATAATTTCTGCATTGATCACCGTGCCGCCCACAAAGATTTCGTAGAGGGCGTGCAGGCCCATGACAAGACCGACAGCCATAACCATTTTCAGATGGCTGTACTTATCGGAAGCATCACGGCAGCCGATTTTGGAGAACAGGTCACTGCCGCTCCAGCAGAGCAGCGTAATGAGAGAGAGCCAGAACCACATAAGTTATTTCCTCCATTGAATTGTAATATAGATAAAGTGAATTTACTTTACAGAGATACGAGGCCTGCATCCATTAATTTCTGCAGGCTCATCAGGATACCCAGCTTGGCATGATACCAGGTCAGGCCGCCCTGGAAGTAAACGGCGTACGGTTCGCGGATGGGGCCGTCAGCAGAGAGCTCAATGCTGCTGCCCTGCACGAAGGCACCGGCTGCCATGATGACATCGGAATCATAGCCGGGCATGGCCCAGGGCTCGGGAGACACATAGCTGTCCACAGGGGCGGCTGCCTGAATGCCTCTGCAGAAGGCCACCATGGCCTCACGGCTGCCCAGCGTGACGGCCTGAATGATATCGTGGCGGCTTTCGTTGGCAGTGGGAACACAGGCAAAGCCCAGCTTTTCGTAGATGTTGGCAGCGAAGATGGCGCCCTTCAGTGCGCCAGACACCACAGTGGGGGACAGAAACAGGCCTTGATAAAAGGCGGGCATCAGACCCAGATTAGCACCCACTTCCTGGCCGAGGCCGGGGGCGGAGAGTCGGTAGGCACAGCGCTCCACGCACTCGCGGGTGCCGCAGATGTAACCGCCAATGGGGGCCAGACCGCCGCCGGGGTTCTTGATCAGGCTGCCGACCACCATATCGGCACCCATGTCGGAGGGTTCCAGCCGCTCCACAAACTCGCCGTAGCAGTTGTCCACCATCACCTTCACATCCGGCTTCACGGATTTGCAGAAAGCGATCAGCTCGCCGATCTGTGCCACGGAGAAGCTGGGGCGGGTGGCGTAACCCTTGGAACGCTGGATGGTGATAAGCTTGGTACGCTCGTTGATGTTAGCGCGGATGGCGTCGTAGTCAAAGCTGCCGTCAGGCTTCAGATCAGCCTGCGCGTAGGTGACGCCGTATTCCTTCAAAGAGCACTTGCTCTCACGGATGCCGATGACTTCCTCCAGCGTGTCGTAAGGGGCGCCTACAGGACTCATCAGCTCGTCGCCGGGCAGCAGGTTTGCGGAGAGGGCTACCGTCAGCGCGTGGGTGCCGCAGGTGATCTGGGGACGGACCAGAGCGGCTTCGGTATGGAACACGTCTGCATAGACCCGCTCCAGATTGTCGCGGCCCTCGTCATCGTAACCGTAGCCGGTGGTAGCGGCAAAGTGGGTGGCATTCACGCGGTTTTTCTGCATGGCAGCCAGCACCTTCGCCTGATTGAACTCAGCCGTCTGATCGATCTCCTCAAAGCGGGTACGCAGACCGGCCAGAATGGTTTCTCCATATTCATAAACAGCGCGGCTGACGCCTAACTGTTCATACATCTTTTCAATTTCCATGGTTTATTCCTCTTTTCCCAAAATTTCGTCTGCCAGATCGTGCAGGATCTCCGGTTTGGTGACTACCAGACCGCTGGATTCGTTGCCGAGAATCAGCAGGGTATCACCGGGGGAGATCCCAAAGAAGCGGCGGGCTTCCTGCGGGATGACGATTTGTCCGCGGTCACCGACCTTTGCCGTGCCGAACACACGGTTTTTGGATTGACCGAGAATGTGTTTGCCGCTGGGCATGAAGACACCTCCGAAAATCATACTTTTCATACAAATGTGAATTATAGCAAAGCTGCCGGTATTTGGCAAGTATCTGTGTAAAAAAACATACGAAAATCGGCACCGATTCGGTGCCGATTTTCGTATGTAAGAGATTACACATGGAGACCGCTCTTGAAATAGGTATTGTAGTATCCGCTGGTCAGGTCGCTGTAAATCACGCCGTTCTTGGAAGAAGAGGAATGAATGAACTGACCGTTACCTGCGTAAATGCCTACATGGGAGCAAGCTTTGCCTGCGTTTCGGCTGGGATCATTAAAGAATACCAGATCACCGGGCTGCAGAGCACTGATGCTGGAAACTTTTGTTCCGATCCCGCTGGCCCACTGACCACTGGCGGTGTGGGGCAGAGAATAGCCAAACTGCTTGTAAATATACATGGTGAAGCCGGAGCAGTCAAAACCGCCGGGAGCGCTGCCGCCCCACTTATAGCGGGTGCCCAGATGCTGCTTGGCAGCCTCCAGAATACTGCTGCTGTTGCTGCTTGCAGCAGAGGAGGTCAGATCCAGAAAATCGCTGCGGATATAACCTTCGGTGCCATACTTGCAGGTAACAGCGTACCAGCCATCTTTAAAACCATTGACCGTAACGGCAGAGCCATTGTCCACAGAAGCGAGGACTTCGCTTTCGGTGGAAGCGTCAGCACGGACATTGACGCCGTCGGCGTTCACGCGGCCGTAGGTTTCAAACACGTTATCCCGGTCGAGAACCATGTAGTCGGCAGAAACGAAGCCGCTCATGCCGTTATAGCTGATTTTGTACCAGCCGTCCACGGAAGTGTCCAGCACGGCCACAGCAATGCCCTTATCCAGCGTGGAAACGATGGAGGCGGAAGTAGAGGCGGTTTCCCGTAAACGGAGAGAGGAACCGGTAGTGGCGCCCACGGCAACAGCCATTGTGTCTTCAGCGGCAAAGGCGGCGCCGGTCAGAAGCAAGACCGTCGTGACAGCGAGGATCAGAGTCTTCACTGCCTTTCCTGTGAAGTGTGTCATGGGTGTACGTCCTTTCGTTGTTCTTTCGTAGAGGGATGAATTACTTTTCCTTGCCGCTCAGTGCGCGCTCCAGCCAGATGGCGGCGACGTCGATGGCTGCGTAGAGACTGTCCTTTTCGCTCTTTTTCACCACGCGGTCACGGGATTTCAGGGTGGGATCGGTCAGCTGGAGCTGGATGGAGACCTTGGAAGCCAGCTCCAGATCCTGTTCCTTTTTCGTATTCATGACCTGCATCATGATGATATATTTATCAGCCATGGAGCCGTAGTAGATCAGGTTGTCGATCCGGCGGAGGGGATGGCCTTTATACATCAGTCCTTCCGCTTTTGCGGGGTTCGTCTGAGACATCATAACACTCCTTTTAAAATTGTAACCAAATTGTAACATCTTTTATCCGATTTGTCAACAAGCGCCAAAAACAATGTAGGAGGGAATCTTTTCCACCCAGGTTACAGAATTTTTTAAAGAACTTTAAAAAGATAAAAAACGGGAAGAAAAGTAACTGCATTTGTAACCGGTGGATGGTATTCTTGGGTCAAATAGTGAAACAGTCTATGGCCTGATGGCCGGACGGAAAGAAAGGACCGAGAGTATGAAGGGGAGAAACGTGCTGACGGTACTGTTTGCCGTGGTGTGTCTGGTTGGCTTGATCGGCGTGGGAAGTCACCTGTATAGTCTGAATAAAAGCGCGCAGGCACAAGCGGATGCGGTGCTGGAGGTAGAACTTCCTCAGGAGCAGGTGCCGCTGGAGGAAAGGCCTGTTTCAGAGATTCACGTGATGGAGGAAAAGCAGGAAGAGCCGGACCCTTATGCAGAAGAACTGTCCCTGACGGATGTGGAGGCTTTGCGGAAGGTCAACCCTGATGTAGTCGGCTGGATCTCCATTCCGGAGACACACCTTTCTTATCCGCTGCTGCAGGGAGAGGACAATGAATACTATCTGAACCATACATGGGAAAAGGAATGGAGTTCCGCAGGGTCTATCTATCTGGAAAGTCAGGTCAGTTCAGACCTGAGCGATTTCAATACGCTTGTTTACGGACACCGGATGCGGGATGGTTCCCTGTTCGGTTCCTTGAGGGATTATAACAAGCAAGATTACTGGGGAAAGCATCCCAGCGTATACGTTGCAGATGATAACGGCGTTCACCGGTATGATATTTTTGCAGCCCATGAGGTGGGCGTGCGGGAGATCACCTATGGCTTGAAGATCGAATCAGAGAAAGTCAAGCAGGCGTTTATCGATTTCAGTCTGGAGCGTTCTGTGATCGATACCGGTGTGGTTCCCACGGTAGAGGACCGGATTTTGACGATGTCTACCTGTACCGGCACCGGTTATGATACCCGTTGGGTGGTGCAGGCCAGATTGGCAAAGACCTATGTATAAAAAGTACCGCCTCAGGCAGTTAACTTGAGGCGGAACATGGTTATAGATCGAGGGCGTTCTGCCCCAGCGGCTGTACGATAAACTGGATGTTGGCGGGAGAGTGGGGGTATTTTCTCGTAAATGCGCCGATGACCCGCCGACAGACCATACAGCTGTTTTCGCAGTTGGCCTGCGGCAGCATCAGAATGAATTGAGAGGTGCTGCAGCGGGAGAAGGCATCTCCGCGGCGCAGATTCAGGCGGATCTGCGTACCCAGATTGTCCATGGCACAGGTCAGACTGCGTTTTGAAAGCGGTTTATCCGGCAAACCGTTGACGGAAAGCAGGGCGATGTGGGTGGCTTTTCCGCTGCGGAGGATGGAACGGGTCTCTGCGTGGCAGAGAATTTTAAAGTCATCGTATTTACATTCCAATGCGCCGTCAGCGGCATCAGTCTCCTGCAGCTGGGTCAAAACGACATCCATGGGCAGAGATTGGTCGGTGAGTTGATGGGTCACGGAACGGTATACGGCCCGCGTTTCCTCGCCGGGCTTGATGCCGAAGGCAGTAAACAGTTTCTGACTCAGGTCTTCGTAAACTGCGATCACACGCATCTGGTCACCCTTTGCGGAAAGGACCTGCATATAAAGCTGGTAAAGGGATTCGTCATAAGGCTCCAGAGCAATGGCGGTCCGGCAGATCTCATCGGCCTGCTGGTATGCCTGCTTTGTGATCAGTAGAGGAATGGTGTTCAGGACCGTCTGGATGTAAAGGTTATGGAAGTGGGCCGCAATAGGAATGACCCAGACTTCGGAGGAGAGTTTTGTCAGAAATTCCCCGCGGTAGAGGTCCAGTGCCTTTAGATAAGATGCGAGGGCCTCGTCATCTGAGCCGGAAGGGGGCTGGCAGTGCTGGGTAAAGGCATCTGTGTCCAGCGTGAGCGGGCAGGTGCTGCTCCAAATATAGCCGTTATCGCGGTATACGATCAGCTGATGACCGGCAGAAGGCCAGAGCTGGTCCAACAGGGTGCGGGCACGGTGAAGCGTAATTTTCAGGGCGTTTTCCGGATTGCTGCTGGATGGTTCATCGCCCCACAGCAGATCGATCAGCTCTTTGGCGGGGATGGGGCGGTTTCCGCGGCAGATCAGATAGGCCAGCAGAAGCCAGACTTTTTTAGAGCGGTTATCGGAGTCGGAGATGATTTGTTCGCCAGAACGAATGGAGAATTCGCCCAGCATGGTAACATGGAGTTCCTTCATGTGCAGACACTTCCTTCCTGACTGCCTGCGGCAGTTTCAGGTTTGTATTTGGCGTATACCTTTACATCATATCACCTTTTTGCAGGTGAGAAAACTCTTTTATAGAATTTATAGAAAAAGTATTACACCTTCTGAGCACATTCGTGTGCCGCAGGAAAACGGGAGAAAGGGGGCGTTTCATGCTGTACGAACCGCGCGTTATGATACAAGGGCGATGCTGATTGCTGTGGATTCCTATGACCATCAGGTGCCTGCCGGACGCCTGTTTTATCCGGCACGGCAGGAATGCCGCGCGTTTTCCAGTCTGACACAGCTTTTGCTGCAAATGAACGCCTGCATGGACGTAGAAAATATTCCGCAGGCATTTCATGCAGTACGGACTTTTTTCCCACGAAGCGGTTTTGTGGCCGGAGAAACAAGAGATGCGACACTTTGCGCTGGAAAGGAAGCTACCTTTACAGTTAACGTCCTGTATCGAAGAAATTCCAGCTGGCAGGGGAAAGTGACATGGATGGAAAAAGGAACGACAGAACGGTTTCGCAGCGTTTTGGAGTTGATGCATCTGATCAACAGTGCAATCTTGGAGCAGGATATGCAGCCGCTGTATCTTCCTGATGGCGGGCAGATTTTAGGTAAAGCAGAATAAAAAATTCAGGAGCGAAAGCTCCTGAATTTTTTGCTTATTCCATGGACTTGATTTCCTGACAGGACATCAGGCAGGCGTCTTTGCCGTCCCAACGGATCAGAGTGGCCTCACACAGGGCATTGACACGCTCTTTGGGATTATGGATGATTTGCTGGGCATTCTTTTTTTCGCGAATATCCTGTGCGGGACAGCCGGGGCACGCTGCATCCAGTCCCCGCAGGGCCTTGTAGCAGATATGGCCTTCCTCTGTATGTGCAGAGGTGGCTTTCAGCTTGGCATTCAGAAACTGTATCTGATGAGTGTCCGGATCGATCACATAGATCCAGTTATTCTGGTTATCCAGAATGGTATTCAGGTTATCAAGCTTCAAAGACATGGCTTTCTGTGCCTGCTGCTTCAGCAAAAAGACGCCCAGCAATTCAGAAAAGAAGGTCAGGGCCTGAATTTGCTCTTTGGTCCAAAGCCGTTTGGTAGAGCACTCGTCAAAGCCGACGTAGCCGCGGAAAACGCCGTTGTCGCGGATTGCGCAGTGCAGCAGGGATATGATCCCCTGAGGCTCCAAAATCTCCCGCAGATTCAAAGGCAATTCGGAAACATCGGGGCAGTAGAAAATGCCGTTTTCGTCAAAGTTTTTCTCGTACTCCGGGATATCAGTCTCATAGCTGACATTTTGCAGGTTGTCTTTTTCCGGCGGGATTCCTACATTGCACCATTCGTAAGTGTTGTTGCAATACTTGTTGTCAGGAGTGTTTTCAAAGACATAAACACGGCTGACGTTCATTTGCTGGCCGATCAGTTCCAGAATACTGTTGATGGCAGATTCTGTATCACCGGAACCGTACAGGCGCTGGAAGGAATACTGTACGATGTTATCTGCGGACAGGTTGGGATGTTCTTCGGAATCGATGCGGGCATTGAGTGCTGTGGCTGCCTGACGGGGAGTGTGGTATGCCGGATCACTGCCGTCGTAGAAAATGTACTGGTTTTTACCGAAATTTTTGGCCTGATAGAGCGCCTGGTCAGCCCGCTGGAACAGGTCCTGATAGGTGACGCCGTTTGCAGGACACAGGGAGATGCCGATGGAGCAGCCCAGGATGCAGTTATTCAGTTGGGTGTTGGTGATTTCCTCAAACAGGGAGATCAGCTGCTCGCATCTATTTTTGATGAGGTTCGTATCGTTGGTGCCCTTCATCAATACCATAAATTCATCACCGCCGATGCGGGCGACCATATCCTGTGAGCGGAAGAGCTTTTTGATTTCACGCGCTGCGTGGACCAAAATGGCATCGCCAAAAAGATGGCCGAACTGATCGTTCACCTGCTTGAAATTGTCCAGATCAATGATCAGCAGGGCACACTTGACTTCGCCGGAGTTGCTGAGATATTCCTCGGTCATGCTGCGGGCGGTTTCCTTATTGATCAGTTTGGTCAGCGAGTCGCTTTGCGCCTTTTGCTGCAGAGCGTAAGCAGCTTCCTTTTCAGCGGTGATGTTGACGATCGTGCCCAGAATACGGGCGGCGTTTCCGTCGGGATCAAAGGATGCGGTGGCACGGAAGCGGCACCAGAGATAGCGTCCTTCGGAGTTGGCAATGCGAATCTCCAGAAGCGGCGTGGCTCCATGCTCCAGCGAAGTGACCCAGTCAAAGAAGAGGGGGATGTCATCTGGATGGAGGTGAGAACGCATGAGGATGCTGGTGTAGACATCCTTCCTGATGGGGGTGTAACCAAAGATCTCCTCCCAGGTATTGGAGAACATGATGGTGTCTGTGGACAGGTCCCATTCAAATATAATGTTGCCGGTCTGACTGAGGATCAGCTGGTACTGCTCCAGCGTCATATTATATACCGTCTGAGCGTTTTTTGCGCGGGTAATATCCAGCAGAACGCTTTGCAGACAGGATTGGCCGTCTGGAGTGTATGAGAGGCGTCCCTTGTGCAGGACCCAGATCACATGCCCGCTTTTATGCTGCAGGCGATACGTCAGCTGTACGTCCGAACCGTAAGTTAGCTGCTCATCAAACTTCTGGCGGATCATGCTCTGGTCCTGTGGGACGACCAACTCCGCCAGATGATTGTTGAAGGTGGATGTCAGCTCAGCGGGAGAATAGCCGGTCAGTGCGGAAATGCTGCCGTAACCCTGTTTCAGCGTCAAAAGGCTGTCGTTCAAAAGCGTGCAGGGTTCTATCAGCGAATTCTGCGCAGCAGGAATGGATTCGGAGAATGTCTCTGCCTGCAGTTGCTTTTCACATACTATAAGGAGGTGGCGACGTTCCGAATCGTGACGGTCGAGACGAAGAAGCGTCACGTCATAAGGTTCCCGCTGATCGGTATGGCGGTTTCGAATGTGGAACAGATACTTTTGCTGCAGCTGTCCGTTCTGCAAGAAACGCGGAATGTCAACAGAGGTCATCGTGAGGAATTTTTCGTGGTCCTCTGGGATCAAAATGTGCTGAAGGACCGTCTCTTTGACTTCCTGATAAGTGACGCTGGGGGCCAGAAGTGTCAGGTTGGGGTCGGGATTGTAAACCAGGTGGTAGAGCCCCTGATCCAAATCGATTTCAATCACAGTGGCGTTGGTGTAGTGGAGCATGGAAAGGAACTTGGTTTGCATGGAGTGCAGGGAGTTGGGGTTGTCCTGCAGAGAGGGAGGCGGCAGCGTGACATCAAAGTTTTCTGTGCGGGGGGAGTTACCGTCCGCGTAGAAACGGGCCAGCTCTTCAAACCGTTCACTCACCTGTTTGAAACACTCTAAAAGCTTCGGGGAAAACGCACCACATTCTCCGTTCAGGATCATGTTGACTGCCTGTTCGAAGGAGAATGTATCCTTGTAGACGCGCTTGGTAGTCAGAGCGTCATAGGAGTCCACCAGACCGACGACCTGGGCGCAGATAGGAATGGCATCGCCGGCGAGTCCCTCGGGATAGCCCTTTCCATCCCAACGCTCATGGTGATAGTGACAGATGTTGTGGGCATAGCGGTAATAGTCCGGATTGACAACATCCTGGAGGCTTTCGAGAATACTGCAGCCGGTCACAGAGTGGGTCTTCATGATTTCGCACTCTGCGCGGGTAAGTTTGCTGGGCTTGTTCAGTATGGAATCGGGGATCGAGATTTTGCCGATGTCGTGCAGGACAGCGGCGCTGGAAATCAGGTGGATACTTTCTTCCGTCAAGCCATATTCAGGACAAGTTTTGAAAATTTCTTCCAATAGAATTTGGGTGAAACGGCGGATGCGGAGGTTGTGTTGACCGGATTCGGCGCTGCGGTGTTCGATGATGGAGGAAAGCGTGTCCACCATGGTATCGTTGGAGTGCTGCAGGATCTCTGCCTGTTCGTTCACCAGCTTTTCCAGATGCCATTTGTGCCGATAGAGATCCACAATGTTGTGGACCCGGTGCTTCAGAATATAGGGCTCGAAGCCGAGTGAGTAGACGTCAGTAGCGCCTTGTTCAAAGAGAGTAACACGCGTCATGGGGGTGGGATCGTCTGTAATGATGACAACGGGAATCTCACGCTGGGCAGCGGCCTTGCAAATCTCCTTTGGGGGGACGGAGTTGACCTTGGATGAGACTGAAATATCCAGAAGGATTGCAGCAATGCAGGCATGATTCTGCTCCAGAAACAGCTTGGTCTGCTGAATGTTATTTGCCTCCAGAAGATTAAAGGAGTCTTCAAAAACGTCCCGTAGCGCTTGACGGTTTTCAGATGTGCCACAGGCAAGCAGTAAGGTGTCGCGAGAATCCATATCCGGCCCTCCTGAATGGTTTTTATATCTATCGAGTATCATACCATAGAAACACAAGAAACACGATATTTTTTTCAAAAGAACACAAAACCGGGAGCTGCTTGCTCCCGGTTTTGTCGGTGGTTATATGATTCTGCCCTGTTTTAGTTCAGGAAATCCTTCAACTTCTTGCTTCTGGAGGGGTGGCGCAGTTTTCTCAAGGCCTTGGCCTCGATCTGACGGATACGCTCACGGGTGACGTTGAATTCCTTGCCCACTTCCTCCAGCGTGCGGGTGCGGCCATCCTCGATGCCGAAACGCAGCTTCAGCACCTTTTCCTCACGGGGAGTCAGCGTGGACAGCACGTCCATCAGCTGTTCCTTCAGCAGGGTGAAGGAGGCTGCCTCACTGGGTTCGGATGCGCCCTCGTCGGGGATGAAGTCGCCGAGGTGGGAATCTTCTTCTTCGCCGATGGGGGTTTCCAGAGAGACGGGCTCCTGTGCAATCTTCAAGATTTCACGCACCTTTTCCACCGGCATGCTCATTTCAGCAGCAATTTCGTTGGGGGAGGGATCGTGGCCCAGTTCCTGCAGCAGCTGACGGCTGACGCGGATGACCTTGTTGATGGTTTCGACCATGTGGACGGGAATACGAATGGTACGGGCCTGGTCAGCAATGGCACGGGTAATGGCCTGACGAATCCACCAGGTGGCATAGGTAGAGAACTTATAGCCCTTGGTGTAGTCGAACTTTTCCACAGCCTTGATCAGACCGAGGTTGCCTTCCTGAATCAGGTCGAGGAACAGCATGCCGCGGCCTACATAGCGCTTGGCGATGGAAACGACCAGACGCAGGTTGGCTTCTGCCAGCTTCTGCTTGGCGCGTTCGCCGGCCTTCACTGCTTTTTTCAGCGCGGCTTCTTCCTCGGCAGAAAGCTCAACTGCTTCGCCGGCTTCACGCTGTTCCTGTACTTCAGCCAGCTTTTCGGTGGCTGCGTTCCCTTCGGACATGGCCTTTGCCAGCGTAGTTTCCTCATCGGGGGACAGCAGGGGAACCTTGCCGATCTCCTTCAGGTACATGCGGACGGGGTCATCGATAGAGAAGTTGTTAACCAGCGTGTTGGGATCGACCAGTTCTTCCTCTTCCACGTCGGCGATTTCCTCGGCGGCGGGTTCGTCATCGGAGAGGACGGGCAGCATGCTTTCGTCGGCGCTGATGTCGATGTTCAGGGCTTCCAGAGAGTCGTACAGCTGGTCCATCTGTTCATTTTCCAGATTCAGGTCGTCCACGACCTCCATCAGTTCGGAAGATTCCAGCTTGCCCTTCTTCTTGCCGCGGGCCAGCAGT
Organism: Oscillibacter sp.; assembly: GCA_017547085.1. Classification (GTDB taxonomy): domain Bacteria; phylum Bacillota; class Clostridia; order Oscillospirales; family Oscillospiraceae; genus Oscillibacter. The sequence goes on along the minus strand of JAFYQM010000051.1, from coordinate 40,113 downwards.
TCCCGCAGCTTTTCGTTTCCGGCCAGCCAGCTGGCGGCAGGAAGTGCTGCTACCTGCTTGTCATCCAGACGGAGAATGCCGGCTTTTTTAGCCTCTTCATCCGTCATCACAGGGGTGGGTTCCTCTGCGGGGGCGTTCTTCTTGCTGCTCTTTTTGGGAGCCTTTTCCACGGAAGCGGCTTCTGCTGCATCAGCAGCTGCCAGCAGAGCGTCTGCCTGCTGTTCCAGCTCCTCGGGTGTCAATTCATTCTTCTTAGCCATTACTGCTTTCCTCCAGTACCCTTGTTGTTCTTGTATTTCTCTGTTGCAGCCAGCAGCGGATCCATTGCCGCACCGGAGCGTTTGTTATACTCTGTTTGGATAATGCGTATGTAGTCCGACATGGCCTGCGCGCCGTTTTGCAGGGATTCCGGCTGCTGACAGACAGCGGTGACATGATTCATTTCCTCCTGTGTCAGGGTATCTGACAGCAGGGAAAGCGATACGCTGCGTCCGTCGGACTTTGCCTGCCATAACCGGAAAAAGGCCCGGCCCAGCAGGGGAGAGGAGAACTGTTCCTCCTGCAGCGAAAGCGCTTGGGGAAAGAGGCTCTCGTCCATCAGAAGCAGACGGAGCAACCCTTCCTCCGCGCGGGCGGAACGGATGTTGTCATACCGCAAAGAGCGCTCCTGTGGCTGCGATCGCAGTGCCGGATTCAGATTTTTTCGCGTCTCGGCTTTCCGTTCCCGTGCCATGCGGCGCTTGAAAGCGCGCTGCACCTCCAGCTTCATGGCTTCCGGCGAGATCTTCGCGGCTTCGGCTGCGCGAAGCGCGTAGATCTCCCGCTCCACGGCTCCGGGCAGCGTGGAGAGCAGTTCACTGATCTCTCCGCAGTAGGCCACGCGGGATTCGTCATTGGCCAGATCGTATTTTCCTGCGACCTGCGCCATGCGGAATTCAATGCCGTTTTCGCTGCCGGTCAGCAGCCGCTCAAAGGCATCCGGCCCTTGAAGTTTAATGAAGTCATCGGCGTCCTGCTTGATGTATTCTCCTTCCACCAAGCGGCGTGGCAACTGCAAAACCTTTACACTGAACTCTGAGTTGTTCAGGATCTGCAGGGCCCGTTCCGTGGCAATTTTTCCGGCGTTGTCATTGTCGTAGCACAGGACCAGCTCTTTGGTGAACCGGCTGAGCAGACGGGTCTGCTCCACCGTCAGCGCGGTGCCCATGGAGGCTACCGCATTGTCAAATCCGGCCTGATGCAGCGTGACGATGTCCAGATTGCCCTCACAGAGAATGATGTTGGGACGCTTGGTTTTCTTAGCCAGATTCAAACCGTACAGAACGCGGCGCTTGCTGTATACCGGTGTTTCCGAGGAGTTCATGTATTTTGGCTCGGACTTGTCCAGTACGCGGCTGCCGAATGCCACCACATCCCCGCGGGTGTCCACCACCGGCAGCATCAGCCGGTTACGGAATTTATCATACAGGCCGCCATTTTTGTTCTGCACCACCAGACCGGCATCCAGCAACTCAGCCTTGGTGTAACCCTTTTTTGTCATAGCGGTCAGCAGCACGTCCCATCGGTCCAGCGAGGCACCCATGCCAAATTTCACGGCAGTAGACTTTTTGATTTGACGGCGGTCCAGATAGTCCTGTACGGCGCGGCCTTCCGGCTGCTGCAGCAGCTGATAGTAGAAACGGGCGGCATCCCGGTTCAGGTCCAGCAGACGCTGTCTGCGGCGGCTGGCCTCACGGTCGCCCTCTTCCTCCGGAACTTCCATACCAGCCCGCTTAGCCAGAAAACGTACAGCGTCCGGGAAGGAGAGGTTTTCCTCCTCCATGATAAAGTTGATGACGCCGCCGCCCTTCTTGCAGCCAAAGCAGTGGTAGATCTGCTTGTCCGGTGCGACGGAGAAAGAACCTGTTTTTTCTGAATGGAAGGGGCAAAGACCAAACAGGTTGGAGCCTTTGCGTGTCAGTTGAACGTAGCTGCCGACTACGTCCACAATATCGCTGCGGGCGATCAGTTCGTCCAGAAAACTCTGGGGAAATGCCATGGCTGCTACGCTCCTTCCGTTCAGTTTAGCCACAGATACTGTTTGTCATACCTTGAAAAAAAGTACAGTAAATAGGGCACCTTTTATGTTATACCCCGTGATTTTCAGATTTCCTCTTTTTTTCACAAAAATTTTTGAAAAAGTTTGGCAGGGGCATTTCTTTACAGCCTGCTGTGGACTGACGTACAATAAAACTAACTGTAACGGTGAGGAGGGAGCGCAATGGCGATGGACCTGTGGGCGGCAAGGCTGGAGCGTCCGCTGTCGCAGCGGGAGACAGATGCCATGCTGCGCCTGCTTCCAACGGAACGCAGAGAACGGCTGCTGCGGCTTCGTGTGGAGGAAAAGCGCCGTGAACCGCTGTGCGCCTACCTGATTTTACGAATGGCGCTGATGGAGCGCTGCCGGTTACGGGAATTGCCGGAGATTGCCTTATCGGAGCACGGAAAGCCGTTCTTTCCCGCATATCCGGACCTCCATTTCAATATCAGTCATACCACGGGGGCGGTGTTGGTGGGATTGTCCGACCAGCCGCTTGGCGTGGATATTGAAAAGATTCGTCCGGTGAGCCAGCGGAGTATGCGCCGTCTGGCGGATGCAGAAACAGAGGAGGAGTTTTTCCAGAGTTGGGTGCGGCGGGAAGCCCGCGCCAAGCGCACTGGAGCGGGCATCAGTACCATGATGCGCTCGGAGTCCCCGCTGCAGTATGGAGAGTACTATTATGAAGTGGAGACCTTTCCTGGTTATGTGGCCGGTGTGGCCACCCGCAGCAAGGAACCACCGGAACCGGTGCGAAAGTACTCTTTGGATGAAATGATTTGACGAAACAGCAATAAAAACCGTGCGTGGATCCCACGCACGGTTTTTCGTTTAATACAGGCTTTGGTAGATGTCCAGAATGTCCTCCCGCGTCAGCGGAACGAAATTGTTTGATAGCAGACGAGTTTGATTGGCCAGAACCGAATCGGTATAGGTCACCAGATCGGCTTCGGTCAAGCCGTATTCACGCAGAGGTTTCCGCTTGAGAATGTTTTCCAGCAGAGTTTCCAGTGCATCAAATGCGTCCGCGGGAGCGCAGGAAAGTGCTGCGGCGATTTTTTCACCCAGAACAGCCAGCTCGCCATCGGTTTTGATCTGACGGTACTTGCGGATCACGCCGGAGAGAATGGCATAGTTGGATTCGCCGTGGGGAACATGGCGGTCGGCACCAAGGGGATAGCTGAGGGCGTGGACGGCGGCGCAGCCGGCGTTTCCGAAGGCAATACCGGCATAGGTACTGGCCAGCAGGAAGTCCTCCAGCAGGGCAATGCGGGCGTCGGGACCCTGTTCGGCAATGGCACGGTAACCCTGCAGGATCATGTCAACCGCCTGATAGCTGAACATGCGGGTCACAGCGTTGGCCTTGGGGGACAGGGCGGACTCCATGGCGTGGATCAACGCATCCAGCGAGCTGGTGGCAAAAACGGAGAAGGGGAGGTCCTCCAGCAGTTTGGGGATCAGCACGGCGCTGTCCGGATACAGAGTGGGGGAGACCAGACCCAGCTTGGTGTTCAGCCGCACGCGGCTCAGGATGGAGATGGCGGTCACTTCGCTGCCGGTGCCGCAGGTGGTGGGGACGATGACCAATCCTCTTTTTCGGGTAAGGGCAGGGGCTTTTGCGTACAGCTCGTCCATGGTGTTTCCGTCAGACACCGCCAGTACCTTGGCAATGTCGATGACCGCACCGCCGCCGATGGCGATGATCCGGGTACAGCCGCTTTTTTCCACATCCGCCATGATGGCTTCGCACATGAGGTCAGTAGGCTCTCCGGGACCGTAATCGCTTTTGAAGGCCACGACGGCACCGGTGTTCAGGTCATGGAAGTGTTTCAGGTAGGTGGACTTGCTGGCAAGGATGAAGTCCTTTTCTCCGATCTGGAACATTTCCGCAAATTCACGGCAGCTGTCAAATCGGTGAAGTTCAGGCTTTACAGTGATGAGATTCATGGAATGTACCTCGCTGTCATATACTTTTATAATGTTTTCACACACCACCATACCATGTTCGAATAGAGAAAACAAGTCAAAGTGATTTTTACACTTGCCGCAGAGTGCATGTAGGGCAAAGGGTGTCATTGACTTTTCTGCAAAAAACGATATAATATTTTCGGAAGTTTTTCAGGAATTTTAAGGGAGGTAAGGTACAATGCTGACCTATTCCATGCAAATCGCAGGACTGCAGCGGGAGCTGCCCATCTGTAAGATCACGGATGACCTGTATATTGGTGCGTTTATCTGCTTCGGCGACGCGGAGATCACCGAGGCCTGTGCACGGGAACTGCTGAAGCTGGTCCCTGCTGACAGCTATGACTACCTGTTCACGGCGGAGGCCAAGAGCATCCCGCTGATCCATGAAATGGCCCGTCAGAGCGGTGCTGCAAAATACTTCATTGCCCGCAAGGGACCCAAGGCCTACATGCCCGATCCCATTTATGTGGAGGACCATTCCATTACTACTGCCGGTACGCAGAAGCTGTATCTGGGCCGTGTCGATGCGGAAATGCTCCGTGGCAAGCGCGTTCTGCTGATGGACGATGTGATCTCCACCGGCGGTTCTCTCCATGCCATGGAGGAACTGGTGCGTCTGGCCGGCGGCACGGTGGTTGACCGTGTGGCGGTTCTGGCGGAAGGCGATGCAAAGAATCGCACGGATATCAAGTTCCTGGCACCTCTGCCGCTGTTCAACGCAGACGGAACGGTAAAAGCGTAATGATGCAAGGCGGCACGCGGCTTTGGGATGCGTGCCGCTTTTGATATCTGACGGGAGAAGCGTATTATGGAAAATAGAAGTGTTTATTGGCTGCCGAAGTTGAGCGTGATGGTGATTGTGTCACTGGTGTTCATGCTGGCCTCCGCGGTGCTGCGTATCGTATGGGCTTGTGGCTGGGATGTCTCCGGAGAACTTTTCTGGACGCAGGTGGTGCTGCCACTGCTGGCAAATCTGACTTTTTTGACGACCGTGCTGCGTGACGGACGGGACCGCCTGTTCCGCACCGCGGTTCCTGTGTGGTTTGGATGTGCGTTTTTTGCCCTGAAGGCGCTGACGTTCCCATCCATGCTGCACACGGTGCTGTGCCTGTGCCTGTATGCGCTGGTGCTGGTGCTGTATACCACCACGGTGACGGGGCGCATTTCCACCCAGCGGCTGCTGATTCCCCTGTTTGCCCTGCCGCTGCTGTACCACATTTTTGTGGAGGATCTGGGCCGCGCCTGGACGATTGACGCGCTGCTGCAGGAATTGTCCGTGCTGTGCTGTATGGCGGCGCTGCTGTGTGTTTCCATCGCCATGAAGAGAAAAACGGTGGCGGAAGGGGAGTACATCAAACGGTTTGGGGACCGGAACGATGGCCGCCGCCTGCGGACGCTGTCTCCCATTTTTGCGGTGTCTCCCTATCTGATGAAGACCCGCAATACCTCCAGCAACTTCATTGAAGATCATGTGGAGATCACAAAGATGGAGCAGTACATTCAGGAAAAGCGCAAGGCCGGACTGAAGAATTTCGGCGTGCTGCATGTGCTGCTGGCGGCCTATGTCCGTGCCTGCGCCCGCTATCCGGGATTGAACCGTTTTATTGCGGGACAGAAGATCTTCACCCGTGACCGGGAGATCGAGATCAACATGACCATCAAGAAGGAGATGTCTACGGACTCACCGGATACCGTCATCAAGGTAGAGTTCGATCCCGCGGACACGGCGGAAATGGTATATGAGAAGTTCAACGCCAAGGTGCAGGAAGTCAAGGATGCGCCGCTGAACACCGGTTTTGATAAACTGGCGGGCGCTTTTAACCTGATCCCCGGTCTGGTGCTGAAGTTCTTCGTGTTTCTGCTGCAGGCCATGGACTACTTCGGGCTGCTGCCCCGGTTCCTGACGAAGCTGTCACCGTTCCACGGCTCTTTCTACATTACCTCCATGGCTTCTCTGGGCATCCCGCCCATCTACCACCATCTGTACGATTTCGGTAATGTGCCGGTGTTTCTGTCCTTTGGTAAGAAACGGCGGGTCTATGAGACCCAGCGGGACGGTAGCGTGGTGCTGCGCAAGTACATCGACTGCAACTATGTGACGGATGAACGCATTGTGGATGGTTTCTATTTTGCCTCCTGCATGCGCTATCTGCACAATCTGATGCATGACCCCTGGCAGCTGGATGAACCGCCTGCGGAGGTCGTTCGCGATCAGGACTGATCAGCAGGAAAGCGGCTAAAAATCAATGCGGTTCGGGAGCGGACGCAAACCATTGGGTTTGCGCCCGCTCTTTGCTTGCGTTTCGGCAGAGTGTTCAGCTCGTGAATTTACTTTGAAAACCGGACACATTTTCTACATATGCGATCGGAGTATTTCAAAAAAATCTCGCGCCTATTGACAGAGCAGACGTGCATGTGTTAAATTATATTTAACAATTAGGTTAAATGTTAAGGAGGGGTAGAGCGTGGGATTGCAGCAGACACTAAAAGCGCTTGCTGATCCGATTCGCCGTGAAATTTTGAATTTACTGAAAAGCGGCAGGATGTCAGCCGGAGAGATTACAGACCATTTTCCGGTAACAGCGGCTTCGATTTCCCGACATTTGTCTGTTTTGAAAGAAGCAGATCTGGTTCGGGATACAAGAGAAGGACAATTCATTTTCTATGAATTGAACGTATCTGTGTTGGAAGAAATCATGCTGTGGATTACCGATTTGAAAGGAGATGAAGACAATGATTAAACAGAACAAATGGAAACTTCTTGTTTCGTCTGCCATGATACTTTTACCCATTGTCTTTGGACTGATTTTTTGGAATAAGCTTCCCGGAGAAATGACAACCCACTGGGGATTGGATGGAACTGCCGACGGTTGGAGCAACCGGCCTGTTGCTGTTTTTGCTCTGCCGCTTTTGATTCTGGTTGTTCATTGGCTTTGTGTGTTCTGTACCGCCAAAGACCCTAAGAATCAGGGACAGAACAAAAAAGTTTTTGGGATCGTCATTTGGATTACCCCGGTCATATCTTTGTTCGCAAGCGGTGTGATGTATGCGGTTGCCTTTGGCAAAGAGTTTCAGCCTTACCTGATCACCAATCTGTTGATGGGAATCGTGTTTATTGTTATTGGTAATTATTTGCCGAAGTGCAAGCAGAATTACACGATTGGCATAAAAGTAAAGTGGACTTTGGAAAATGAGGAAAACTGGAATGCCACCCACCGTTTTGGCGGTAAAGTTTGGGTCATTGGCGGATTACTGCTGATCGTATGCGGTTTTTTGCCTGCTTTTATCGCGCCGTGGGTGATGGGTGCCGCGATGATCGTACTGGTGGTGGTTCCCATTGTATATTCCTATCAGTATCATAAAAAACAGGTAAGAGAAGGAACGGCGGTGATCACCCCGCTTCCGAAAAACAAGACAAATAAAATCATTGTCATTGTTTCTTTCGTTGTTTCTGCCGTCATTCTGATTTTTTGCGGTGTTATGATGTTTACCGGGGACATTGATGTGAGCTATGAGGAAGATGCATTTACCATCGAAGCGAGTTATTGGAGTGATCTCACGGTTGAATATGATGCCATTGAGAGTATGGAATATCGTGATCACGACAACACAGGAGCAAGAACCTTTGGACTTGGCAGTGCCCGCCTCCTCGCAGGAGCATTTCACAACGAGGAATTTGGAAACTATACGCGTTATTCATATACCAGGTGCGATGCCTGTGTTGTGCTGACGATTGACGGGAACATTCTTGTGATGAATGGACCGGATGCCGAAAGTACAAGAGCAATCTATGAGAAGATAAAACTTTATATGGAATGAAATAATGGCGGCAGGGAAGACTTTTCCCTGCCGCCATTTTGCGCATCAAAAGCAAACATCGTGGCTCCAGTGTTTCTATAAAAGTGATTCCAGTTCTGAGATATTGGTAGTCGGTTGGGTACAGGCACCATTTCTGCAAAAATAGTACCGTGCTTCGCGGTTTAAAACAGGATAGTCTTGCGTAAAAGGAGCGATCGCCGATAGGGCCTCCTGATTTTCTGGTGTTTTTACCAGTGCGCTCATTTCCGGCCGTGATTCCCGGCGCAAAAAATCGATCAGTTCCGCCGGAACCTCGCTGGCGGTGCAAACCAGCTCCGCAGAAGGCCAGAGTTCCTCCAACAATGTCAGCATGGTAAAGCTGTGCCCTGCCGGATACGACTTCACGGCCCCGGCCAGATAGGAAAACTGCAGACGCGCGGTCTCCTGCCACCTTGTCTCGCCGGTGAGCCGGGCCAGACGGGAAAACACCAACGCAGCCACTGCATTGCCGGAGGGCATGGCACCGTCATATACCTCTTTAGACCGCGTGAGTAATTGCTCGCCATCAGAGGCGTAGGGATAGAGGCCTCCGTTTTCCTTGTCAAAGAAAAAGTCCAGTAACAGGCTGGCCAACCGCTGCGATTCCGCCAGATATTGGATGGAAAATGTTGCTCCATACAGTTCCAACAGACCCCAGGCATAAAATGCATAATCCTCCAGCTTGCCGGGGTGGTTGCTCTGTCCATCCCGCCACCGCGCCAAAAGCCTGCCATCTTGGTCGGTCAGGTAACTGCTAATAAAATCTACCGCCCGGCCTGCCGCATCCAGATAACGTGGTTCCTCCAGCACCAGTCCGGCTTTGGCAAGCGCTGCAATCATCAGGCCGTTCCATGCGGTGAGAATTTTATCGTCCTTGTGGAGGGTGGTTCTGCTGAGTCGATAGGTGCGCAGTTGTTCCTGGATGTCGTCCATGCCGGCCGGTTCTTCGTCGATGTTTGCCTGCCCAATCAGGTTAGGGATGTTATATCCCTCAAAATTTCCCTGTGCCGTCACGCCATATCGCAGACAGAATGCGTTGGCTGCTTCCTCGTCCAGCAGATCATGCAGTTCCGATGGGGTGAAAACATAGTATTTTCCCTCAACACCCTCACTGTCTGCATCCTGACCGCAGTAAAAGCCGCCTTGGGATGATGTCAGTTCCCGCAGCACATATTCTGCTGTGCGGCGGGCCACCATCCCGTAGAGCGGACGATGGGTGTGTTGAAAGGCTTCAGTATAAGCAAACGTCAACAGAGCGTTATCGTACAGCATTTTTTCGAAGTGTGGAACCAGCCATTGCTTGTCTGTGGAGTAGCGGGAAAAACCGCCGCCCACATGATCAAACAAGCCGCCGCGATACATAGCCTCCAATGTCCGTTCGACCATTTCTAAGGCGTTTGCGGTTTCGGTACGCTTGGCATACCGCATCAGAAAGATCAGGTTATGAGGTGTGGGGAATTTTGGTGCCCGGCCAAAACCACCCCATTGGGAATCAAAAGACTGGGCATATTGGTTGGCTGCTTGAATGACCAATTCCCGTTTGGGAGTGACGGGACGGGCAGTTTCCTCCTTTTGTAGATAGGCGGTCAATTCGTCACCGGCGGAGAGCAGGCTTTCACGTTCCTCATGCCACAGCCGCTCCACTTGGCTCAGCAGGGATAGAAGGGTTTGCTTGGGCAGATAAGTTCCTGCCCAGAAAGGCTTTTGATCCGGCGTCATCAGCACGGTCAAAGGCCAACCGCCGGAGCCTGTCATTGCCATGCATGCCGCCATATAGACTGCGTCAATGTCCGGTCGCTCCTCACGATCCACCTTGATGGGAATAAAGCTACGGTTGATAACTTCCGCCGCATCCACATCCTCGAAAGACTCGTGGGCCATGACGTGGCACCAATGGCAGGTGGAATAGCCGATGCTTAAAAAGACAGGCTTGTCCTCGGTATGGGCAGCTTCGAAGGCGGCGCTTCCCCAGGGCAGCCAGTTTACGGGATTGTGTTTATGCTGAAGCAGATAGGGCGATTTCTCAAATTGTAATTGATTTGGCATGGCGGAGCTCCTCGTTTTTACATGTTTTTTTGGGAATTATGCGCAGTTGGCCTCTGATCCGCGTATTCGAAGCTGGCGCAGTCATCTGTGTGTTCGAACAGGAGATTCTCGCCGTGCCAGAAACAGTACCGTACTCTGGCACGAAGACTTTCGTGGATGGTGCGGCCCATGACACCGTCAACAGGTGCCCGCAGAGGGTGCCCCTGTTTCTCCAGCACTTCCACGGACAACCGGTATTTCCCCTGACGGATGATTGCGCCGGTACTGGACCATTGTTCGATACGGACGCTCCGGTAGGTAGCCAGTCGATATTCCCGCCCGTTGTGGATCACGGCGCAAATACAGCCGGTAAATTGCCCGATTGGCAGGGGAATGGTGGCAATGGAGAGCATCAGGCTGCCGCACTGCGGCTCACGCCAGACACACTGTGTCCAGAGATACGTGCTGGGGAAGGAGCGCCCAAGGTCCGTTTCCACGTACCCGATACCGCCCGTAAAATCCATGTCCTCCCCGTTTAAGGTTAGGGTCCCATTCAATAAATGCCCCATGCTGATAACGCCGTGGGTGCACTCCATCCCTGCAAAGAAACGAAACGGCCCCATGATGTCCGAGGTAAGATGGATGAAAGGACCGTGATACAGCGTTCCATGGAGAGAGAGCCCGTCGCGTTCCACATGCAGCTGTGTTTCCTCATCACAAAAAGTGTTTTTGCCCACACGGATGTGAAACCGTCTTTGAGAAGCATGGAATTCCGTTTCCGGGTATTCCAGCCACCATGAAGCGCTGTCGGTGAGAATTTGCAAGGATATGCTGCGCTGTCCCGTGCCGTCGATGTGAAGCGCGGGAATCAGAGCAAGCACTTTTCCGTCTTTTGTCTGGTATTTCAGATACCAGCCTTCGAAATACGAGTTGTTTTGGCTTGCACCATGATAGTATTTCATTGCAGATTTCTTTATTGACCGGCCAGATCGCCATAGACCGGTGTGGCCAATCCAAAACCTCCGGAAACGGCCATGATTTGTCCGGTGGTATAGGCAGACTCATCGCTGGCAAAGTGGACCACAGCTGCGGCAATTTCCTCCGGAAGGCCCATCCGGCCCAGCGGGATATGCCGCAGGAACAGACTGCGAAACTCCTCCGTCAAATTCTTTTCCACCGCGTCCGTGGCGGTCATGCCGGGAAGAACCGCGTTGCAGCGGATACCGTTTTTGGCCTCATGCACGGCGATTAGCTTTGTCAGGTAGTTGATAGCCGCCTTGCTGGTGCCGTAAGCGACCTGAGAAATATCCGGTACCAGTCCGCCAACAGACGAGATGTTGATGATGCTGCCGCCTCCGCCTTTTTTCATATACCGGACAGCTGCCTGACTTGCCAGAAACACGCTTCGTAAATTGAGGGTGACGGTATCCAGAAATACGTTGGGATCTGTATTTGCAAAGTCCAGATCCTTCTGGCGGTTGGAGGTGCCGAAATTATTGACCAGCACATTGATGCGCCCTGCATCGTTTACTACCTCGTCCACCATAGTGATAAATGTCTCGGGCTTTGTGGCATCGTTGTATATGCACTTCACCCGACCGCCTGCGGCGCTGAGCTGCTCTGCTGCTGCTTGGGCCCGCTCCAAGTCTCTTGCCGCCATATAGACGATGGCGCCTTCTTTTGCGCAGGCTTCGACGCAAGCGTAGCCGATCCCTCTGGTGGATGCAGTGATCAGGATGACTTTGTCTTTCAATCTCATAGTGGAACTCCTTTATATTTTTCGGATTTTTGGCAGCATCAGCACGATGGCGATGCCGACGGCAACGCAGACCAGTTCTGTGACTGCCAGCGTTCCGATGGCACTGACTGCTGCGGCCTCCTGCCCTGTACCCACTGCAATGAGGCCGGTAATTTGATTGGTAAACATGGGAACAAACACGGCCACACCAAAGGGAGCGGCAAGGTCACGAAACAGGCCATAGGTTCCCGTTCCCGCGCCTGCCTGTCCGGCAGGAACACCGGAGAGCACTACTTTCATAAAGATTGTGCCGTTTCCACCCAGACCAAAGCCGAGGATACCAAGAGAGAGCGCCAGCAAAAGAACGGAGGTGTTTTCGGAGAAAAGCAGCATGAGCGCGCAGCCGATCCCCGTCAGGGTCAGGGATGCCGTCAATACCCACTTGGGTTCCCGGCGGTCTGCCAGCGGCCCCAGAATGACCGCTCCAAGGGACATGCCCAGATACATGATGGAGATGGCGTAGCCGGAGATGACGGAATTGTACGGCTGGGTGTAGTTCACAAACACGATGATGTTGGTCATATTAGCCTGCATCAGGCCCTGAGTGAGAAATAGGGCAAGAATACTCAGGATAAAGGCTTTTCGTTTCATGAAGCTGCCGGGCAATATTGGATTTTTCGCCCGCTTTTCCGCGAGAATGAGTCCTGTTAAAGAGAGTATGGCTGCAATCAAAACCCACAGGGAGGCAATGGAAGTCCAGCCGAAGTTTTGCCCAAAGGATGGGATGCACGGGCGAGACTGAAGAAGATCAGCACCAAAACTGCGCCGGTGGTATCAAAGTGAGTCAAGGGCCTTCGGATGCCGTCTGCTTTGCGACAGCTAATCAGACAGACGAAGAAAACGGCCGCGGAGATCGCAACACAGACCCATATCATGGTGCGCCAGCCATAGGAGCGAACCATGAGGCTGCCCAGAGTGGGGCCGAAGACCACGGAGGCACTGGAGATCAGCATATACAGAGAAAAGCCCTTTGCCACCTCGTTTTGGGGGAACTCTGTGACGATATAAGCCAAAACGACGGGAGCGATAGCCGCACTTCCGATTCCCACAATAAACCGGGCTGCCAGCATAAACAGCAGCGAATTTGCAAGAGCCGAGAGGGCATTGCCGATACCATAGACGGCGATACCCAGCAGGAGGGTCGTTCGCCGTCCAATGACATCCCCCAGTTTACCTAAGATCGGTGCACAGGCGGCGGTAGACATGGCTTGCGCCAGTGCCGTCCATGTGGTGTTATTGTAAGGGATGCCGATGTCCTGCACAAAGGCCGGACCCAGCACAGTGGAAAAACCGCCCACGATCCCGATGAGAAAAGCGGCAAATGCATATGGAATAAATCCTCTTTTATAGGCATGGTTCTGTCCCATTTTTTGCACTCCTTTTGCGGTAGTATGCCCCGTAACAGATGCATTATTTCAGAAAGGAAGGACATACTTTTCTCAGAAGGAGGCGATTCCATGAAACAGAAATTCTATGTTTGCAGGCATTGCGGCAATATCATCTCTATGATCTGTGATAAAGGTGTTCCAGTATATTGCTGCAGTGAAAAAATGCAGGAAATCATTCCGGGAAGCACGGAAGCATCTCAGGAAAAGCATATTCCCGTTTATGATGTGGAGGGGAACACCGTCCATGTCACGGTTGGATCGATTGAACATCCCATGACGGAGGAACATTATATCGAATGGATCTGTCTGGAAACGGAGCATATTATTCAGTATGCCCATCTGAAGCCCACTGACAAGCCCAAAGCAAAATTTGCTCTTTGTGAGGGTGATGAGGTACGAACAGTCTGTGCCTTTTGCAATCAACACAATCTTTGGAGGAAATAATCGATGTCCATGATCAACAAGGAAGTCTCTGAATTCAAAGTCTACGCATTCCATGAAAACGACTTCAAGTTCGTTTCCAAGGAGGAGATTCTGGGAAAGTGGAGCGTGTTCTTTTTCTATCCTGCCGACTTCACTTTCGTTTGCCCCACTGAACTGGAGGATCTGGCGGAGAAGTATGAGGACTTCAAGGCTGTGGGCTGTGAGGTCTATGCCGTATCCACTGACACCCATTTTGTCCACAAGGCCTGGCACGATGCGTCCGAGCGTATCAAGAAGATCAACTATCCCATGCTGGCCGACCCCACCCATAAGCTCGCCCGTGACTTTGAGGTGCTGATTGAGGCCGACGGTCTGGCAGAGCGGGGCACTTTCATCATCAATCCTGAGGGAAAAATCGTAGGCTATGAGGTGACAGCCGGCAACGTGGGTCGAAATGCCGAGGAGCTGTTTCGTAAAGTACAGGCTTGCCAGTTTGTTCACGCTCATGGCGATCAGGTTTGCCCCGCGAACTGGAAGCCCGGTGAGGAAACCCTGAAGCCCAGTCTGGATCTGGTGGGACAGCTGTAATGGGGAGTCCTGAAAATATTAACGCGGACAAGCTGTATGATGTTATCGTGGTAGGCGGAGGCCCTGCGGGGTTGACCGCCGCCCTTTATCTGGCCCGGGCAAAATACCGGGTGCTGGTATTGGAAAAAATGTATTTTGGCGGGCAGATCGCCATTACCCATGAAGTGGTCAACTATCCCGGTATTGAGAGAACCAGCGGGGCAGCGCTTACTGATACGATGCGAAAACAGGCAGAATCTTTCGGAGCGGAGTTTCTGCTGGCAGAAGCGACTGCCTTTGATTTTGCTGGGGATATCAAGACCGTGCGCACCAATCAGGGAGACCTTTACTGCTTTGGTGTGCTGCTGGCTATCGGCGCACATCCCAGAACGGTCGGCTTCAAGGGCGAGGAAGAATACAAGGGGCGAGGCGTTGCCTACTGTGCGACTTGTGACGGCGAGTTTTTTACAGGAAAAGATATTTATGTGGTCGGTGGTGGATACGCTGCTGCGGAAGAGAGCGTGTTTCTTACCAAATTTGCCCGCCATGTGACGATCCTCATCCGCAAGGATGATTTCTCTTGTGCTGCTTCCGTTGCGGATCAGGCAAAAAATCACGAAAAAATTACCATCCTGCCACATACAGTCATGGAGGAAGTATCTGGAAATAATGGCCTTAACTATGCTCGCTACAAAAATACCGCTACCGGAGAGGTGACAGAAGTAAAGTGTCCTGCCGGCGAAAGTTTTGGCGTTTTTGTACTTGCCGGATATGCTCCTGACACAGAAGTGCTCAAAGGCGCGGTAGAACTAAACGAACAGGGGTATATTGTAACTGATACTACCAGGAAAACGAACGTGGACGGCGTATACGCAGCGGGAGATGTCTGCATCAAGCCTTTGCGTCAGGTGGTCACCGCTGTGAGCGACGGTGCTTTGGCTGCCACAGAGCTGGAACGGTATGCTGCCGAATTGCAGCGTAAGACCGGTCTGCGTCCGGTGCAGCCAGAGGCAAAACCTGCCGGCGAGAATGACCGCGCTGTGACGACCTTAACAGAGGCTCCTACCGGCACCAGCGATCTTTTTACTCCGGAAATGAAGGCACAGCTGGACTCGGTTTTCGGGAAAATGGCCCGTCCACTGCTGCTGAAATTGTATCTGGACAACCGCCCTGTCTCCAGAGAACTGGAAGAGTATATGACAGCGCTGGCTGATCTTTCGGAAAAGCTGACGGTGGAAATAGCAGAGCATGAAGCATCTTCGGAGATCGCCCCATGTGTAAGAATCTGCCTGGCTGACGGCACTGAAACAGGCCTCGCCTTCCATGGGGTGCCCGGCGGACATGAGTTCACCTCCTTTGTGCTGGGACTCTACAATGTCGCAGGCCCCGGCCAAATGTTAGACGAGGATACTCGGCGGAGAATTGCAGAAATCAAAGCACCTGTTGATGCAAAAATTCTGGTTTCTCTCTCGTGTACGATGTGTCCTGATTTGGTACAGGGTGTCCAGCGCATCGCTGCGGAAAATCCTTATGTGACTGGCGAGGTATATGATATTCACCATTTTGAGGCACTGAAAAAACGATATCAGGTTATGAGTGTTCCTTGTTTGGTCATCAACGATGAAAAAGTATCCTTTGGAAAGAAAACCATTCAGCAGGTGCTGGAGTTCATGGGTGTTTGAGGTCGGGCCAAATGCGGGGCTTACGCCGTAAACCCCTGTGTGTTTCAAATCCTTGCAGCCCAGTTGTTTCATTGATTCTGGACCGATCAGGGCAGAAGATACAGAAAGACCGGAAGATGTTGCAATGCAACGGCTTCCGGTCTTTTGCTTTTTTCACAATAGTAGTCAAACGGTAGTCAATAGGTTGACTCTATGATAGTCACACCACTCATTCTTTGCTGATTTGCGATTGATGAAATGAGCAATCAAAGCGGATTTTTTTCTGTTACGAGCAAAGAAATCTGGTAGAAGTGTGCACTGTGTGTCAAGAAACGCCGCCTTTCAAAAAGATTGCGCCCATGCCATATCCCAGAACTCGGATTCATAACGGGAGCAGGTTACAAAGATATCTTCCAGATGACACAACTGCTGCTGGGTATAGTCCTTTGTAAGCATCTCCAGCATATCCAACAGGCGCAAATTATCTTGATGGTATTTATCACCGGAATAATATTGCACCCAGTCGCCGTACAAGGGATGGTTTGCTGCATCCGGATTCTCTCGTACGATAGTGCGTCCGATAGCCTCATAACTGTAAGCGCAGGAGAGAATTGCGGTCAGCGCCTCGGCTTCGCCGCCCTCATAGGCCACCTGCATCATATACGCGGTGTAAGAGCGACTGGATAACGCCACAGGTGTTTGTGCCAGTTCCTCCTGACGAATGTTCAGCTTCT
Organism: Oscillibacter sp.; assembly: GCA_017547085.1. GTDB lineage: Bacteria > Bacillota > Clostridia > Oscillospirales > Oscillospiraceae > Oscillibacter. The sequence goes on along the minus strand of JAFYQM010000051.1, from coordinate 23,635 downwards.
CCATATATCCTGTGTGGGTTGTCATTTCGCTATGAACGATCGACTGAATATAAGAGGAAAAGAGTTGCATGACAGGCAGGCTTTTTGCTTTGGTAATGCCGATGGCAAACACTTTGGCGTACTCAATCAGATAAAGGTAGTCCTGCAAAATGTAATGCCGGAACTTTGCCTGATCCAATGTGCCGTTCTGTAAGCCCAAAACAAAAGGGTGCTGATGGTATGTATCCCAGACCGACTGGCTGGCAGACAATAAACGATCAATGGTTTTCATGTGCCGCTCCTTTCACGGGTGTTTGTGCAGTGCTTTTCTCATGGTGCCAAGGGGCAACAGGGAAACGATCACCATGGTAAGAATAGCCTCTGGAATTTTAGAAGAGAGGTGATATGTCAGACTGTATCCCCAGGCACCCCAGCCGTCCCACGCATTTTGGGAGAAGAAGATCACGCCGCTGAGAACATGCCCCCAGAATTTCAGGAAGATCGCCAACAGCATTCCGACTAAAATCCGTCCGCGCTTTTGATTGCCAAAGATGCCTGCATACCCCAGACAGGAGAAGCAAACCAGATGCTCCACGAAAAGCTGTGCCCAATGGACAGGCTGCCAAACAGGAATCAGAATGATGGCCAGAATGCCGGTGATCCAACCGGACAAAAACGCCAATCGGTAATCGTAGATCAGCGCCAGCAGCATCAGGGGAATCATAGCACCCAGAGGGATGGCTGCTCCGGTAGGCAGCGGGATCATAATGGATTCCAACACCAGTGTCAGCGCACAGGTCAGTCCACAGAGGCAAAGCGCTTTGGCATTTAGCTTTACTTCGCGGCAGAGCCACACCGTAACACCCAGATACCCAATCGAAAACACGGTAGTAATCACAGGGGCAGTCATTCCGCAAACCTCCCCCTGTTGTCAAACGCATGGTTCATCGGCCCGCTGCCTTTTCCCAGATCCAGCATGGCGGCCAGTGCGCCGGAGATGTAAGCTTTGGCGTTCTCTACGGCTTGATGCAGCGGCTGTCCTTTGGCCAAATTCGAAGCGATGGCGGAGGACAGCGTACAGCCGGTGCCGTGGGTGTTGGGGTTCTCAATGCGTTCTCCATGGAACCAAACCGTTTCGCCATCCTTCCACAGAAGATCGTTGGCATCATTCATGGCGTGACCACCTTTGCAAAGAACGGCACAGCCGTAGCGGTCGCTGATGATCATTGCTGCGGCAAGCATATCCTCTGCCGATGTGATACGCATACCCGCCAGAATCTCAGCCTCGGGAATGTTGGGCGTGCAAACCTCCGCCAAAGGCAATAGCTGTTGCGTTAGCGCCTGCAAAGCTTCGTCCTTCAGCAGTTTTGCGCCACTGGTGGCTCCCATCACTGGATCCACCACAATGTGCCTTGCGCCATATTGACGCAGTTTTCCAGCAATTACCTCAATCAGCGGTGCGGAGGACACCATGCCGATTTTCACCGCATCCGGGAAAATATCCGTGAAGATGGCATCCAGTTGGTTAGCGAGAAATTGAGGTGTTGCCTCCAGAATGTCTGAAACACCGGTGGTGTTCTGGGCCGTCAGAGCCGTGATTGCACTCATGCCATAAACACCATTCATGGTCATCGTTTTCAGATCGGCCTGAATTCCGGCGCCTCCGCTGCAGTCGCTGCCTGCAATGGTCAATGCTGTTTTCATGTGTTTATCTCCTTTCGTTTTTCAGCATCGTTTTCTTACGCGGCGTAAGGTGGTGCCCCCAATGCGCCGCGGGGGAATATTCCCCGATGATTTATAGAGCCTGCGCAGCCGTCTGCCAGTCGAGGATTTTCTCGTCTGCCAGGGCTGTCAGGGTCTCCCAATGAGGCTGGTTGCTGTCATCCTGGACAGCAATCGTGTAGAATCCTGCCTGTTTGGCCGTGTTTGCCGCATAAAGAGCATCCTCGTAAACAGCGATTTCCTCTGGTTGCGCACCTAACCGCTTTGCGGCTTCCCAATATACATCTGGCCGATTCTTTCCGGTGCCCACCGTTTCGCAGGAAAGCAGGAATGAGAAATATTGCGCCACACCAAGTCGCGCCAAACAGGCATCCATCAGTTCTTCCGCTGTGGCAGAGGCTACGCACATGGCAACGCCTTTGCGGTGCAGTACCTCCAGATACGCTTGGACACCAAATTTGAGCGGAATATCCTTGCGGTAATGCTCGTCCATCATGGCATTCATTTCCGCAGCAACACTTTCGGGAGTACCGGATAAACCGTATTCCTGAATAAACAGGGCCGCAGATTCCGTCATGGTCATGGGTTTGATCCGCTCAAGAATGTCCGGCGAGATCTCCTGAACGCCTTTCCTTTCCAGAAACTCTGCGGCCAGGCGCTTCCAGTAGACCATGGAATCCACCAGCGTGCCGTCCATGTCAAAGATGACGAAACGCTTATCCATTGGATGCCACCACTTCTTCGGCCAACTTCAGCAAATCGGCTGTTGCCTTGCCGGGATCTTCCGCTGCGAAGATAGCAGAAACCACGGCTACACCATCCACGCCGCTGCCACAGAGCTGCAGGATGTTTCCTGCACCAATACCACCGATGGCAACTACCGGGATGGATACAGAGGACACGATCTCCTTCAGCAGTTCCATGGTCATAGGCGTAGCGTTCTTTTTGGTGCCAGTAGGGAACACAGCGCCCACGCCGATATAGTCCGCTCCAGCTTTCTCTGCTGCGATAGCTTCCTCCACGGTTCCCGCAGAAATGCCCAGAATTTTGTCCGTTCCGATAATGGAGCGAATATCCCTCCCCTTGATGTCAGACTGTCCCACATGAACGCCGTCTGCGCCAATCTTCAAAGCGATCTCCACACTGTCATTCACCACAAAGGGAACACCGTGCTGTGCGCACAGCGTTTTCAGTCTCTCTGCCTCTACCTCAAAGGCATCTTGTGCCAGATCCTTTTCACGAATCTGGAGGAAGGTGGCACCGTTTCGCAAAACGGACTCCACAACATCAGCCAAAGCTTCGCCCTCCTTTAGCCACATCTGGTCGGTGACGGCATAGAGCAGCATAGCCTTGCGCACCTCATCCTTTGTAAACTTCATATCGAATCCTCTCTTTCAGTTCTTGTTCGGTCAGGTTGAAGACTGCGTCGATCAGGTCGGTGCGGAAAGTCGCGTTACCGGTTTTGTTCCGTAGCCGTTTTTCCTCTGCGATTTCTCCGCAGATACCCATGGCTGCCATAGCGGCACAGGTGGCTTCAAAAGGATGCTCCGGTGCAGCAGCGCAAAAACCGCCGATCAGGGTCGTGAGCATACAGCCGCTGCCAGTGATGCGAGCCATGGTGGAACAGCCGTTGTTCAGCAGTACCGTCTGTGTTCCGTCAGACACCACATCCATCACCCCGGACACGGCAATGATGGCTCCGGTTTTCTGTGCCAGATCAGAGATCAGTTCCACAGACTGCGATAAATTCTCTGCTGTTATGGCGTCCCAAGCCGCCACATCCACACCGCTGCCTCGACTCATCTGTCCGGCCAGCGCACGGATCTCTGAGGCATTGCCCCGAATGGCAGTAAAGCGAACTTCTTCCAGCAGTCTTGCGGATAACTCACGCCGCAGCGCCGTTCCGCCCGCCGCCACAGGGTCAAGGACAACCGGAATACGCAATTCATTGGCTCGTTTTCCTGCTAAAATCATGGAGTCTACAAAGTCAATTGCTCCAAGATTGCAGACCAGTCCGTCTGCGCCGGCAACAGCCTCTTCCACTTCCCGGATATCCTGCGCCATGGTAGGAGAGGCTCCTGCTGCCAGCAGGATATTTGCACAGTCATTGACCGTGACAAAATTGGTGATGCACTGTATCAGAGGAGCCTTGGTTCGTACTTGCTCCAATACGCCAAACAGTTCCATAAAAACCTCCCTATCGTTCCAGCATGTCTTTCATACGGTGCAGAACGCCGCTGCGCTTTAGAATCAGCAATGTCGCAACGCCCATAGCTGCGCCCATGACGGCAGAGGGGGTATAGAAGGGAATGTAATAGTACCACTGTTGAACATCCAGACCGTAAAACAGCTTCATCAGGGGATAAACTACAATAGCGCTGACCACGCCGGTGCCAATGACCTCGCCCACAAAGACAGCCCAAAAGGATTTGAACTTCCGGTACATCAAGCCGCCCAGGATAGGGCCGAAGACGGCGCCGACCACCGAACCGATGTCTCTGCCGCACAGCATGCGCATGACACCGGTAAGAAAACCTGCAGCTGCGCCGTACCAAGGGCCTACAAAGACGGCAGACAATGCGTTGACAAAGTGCTGGAAGGGTGCCATGGCGGGAAACCAGACAAAGGTGTTCAACACAAAGGCGAGACAGGCCAGCATAGCCGTTAGCACTAGCTTCCGTGTGGAAAGAGGCTTCATTCTTCTGTTACCTCCCGGTGCTTGGTGGTCTTCAGATCCATCGTTAGCAAAGCGGTGGGGTCAAGGTTGATTTTTACATAGGTCATTACATCCGGCGCACCGGCGTCGATGCAGACTTTGGAGCAGCCTTTGACGATCTCCATCAGCGTGTCATAGTCGCCCTCCACTGTGGTTTCAAAAGGCCCCACCTCGGTGTGCAGGCCAAAGGACTTGATATAGGCGATAGCTTCGTCCACGATGCGGATTAGTTCTTCTTTGGAATCCACAGTGGGCAGTACCTGAATAGCAATACTTGCGTTCATGTTTTTCCTCCTTGTTCCGGTGCGGGAGCCTGCGGCAAAACAAAAAGCCGTGGAATACCAACTGGTACTCCACGGCTGAATCTATTACGATTCTACGATTCGTCCCTACGTTGGCATTATCCAAATCAGGTAAGGTCGAGGGAACAGTACCCTCCTCTCAGCCTGCTGTTGCAAGCTCCCTTGAATTTGTAGTTGTGTCTGCTATCCTGCTTTCATCACAGGTCGGTCGAGGCTTACTGGCCTCCTCTCACGCCGGAACACGGCTTCCCATCGCTCTTATCAGACCAAGGCGCTCCCCTTCGTCTGCCGCGCCGCTGCGCGAAATGCGACCACTTCCTTTCGAAACAAAAAACAGAGGCACCTGATATCAGGTGCCTCCGAAAGAATCCGTGCATTTCTTCCTACGTCGGCATTACCCGCATCAGGTTAAAGGGTCGAAGTATGATGACTTCCTCTCAGCCCGCAACTCGAGCTCCCCTGTTTTGTTGTAATGTCAATGATATACCACTGTATGAGAGATTGCAAGTGTGTCGATAAATAAATTATCGAATAGACTGTTTTGGCATGCTGTGTTCTATCAAATATGCTGGGGAGGGGGGAGGCGCACTGACGCTGCAGAAGCTTCTCGTATTCTCATTGCATTTCGCCGTTAAGCGATCCGAATTTGTCGTGGTTACATAGAGTATTTCGGAGCAGTCGGGTAACCACTATTTGGGCAACGATAGCATTTGACATTTTACATACAAAAACCACCTTAAACAATAAGTTTAAGGTGGTTTTTGGTACGCCCGACTGGATTCGAACCAGCGACCTTCAGAGTCGGAGTTATCAGGCGGTAAAACACGAAACACTTGCGGTGCAGTGATTTTATCGATTCTGCACAATTTAAGACAGAAACTGTGAGAGAACCGGGAGCCGTTGCAGCGCAACAGTTCCCGGCTTTTTGCGCGTTTTTAACAATAGTAGTCAAACAGTGGTCAAAGCAGAAGCGACCAGCTGTATGAGTTTTCCTTATTCACCTTGCTTTTGCATTTCAAAGTGTCTGGCCAATTCTTCGCCAAACCCTTTGATATGCAGGAACATATACGCACCTGCACTGGTTTCGGACCGATCTTTCAGATATTGATAAATCTTCCAGTGCTGAGCAATTAATTCTTCCATAGAAAATGCAGTAACAGCAGCGCAGAGATAAGTCCACTCGGCCATTCGAAGAATTTTCCATGCTCGTTTTAGTGCAGGACTTCCGGCGGCATCCATCACAAGGCTGTGAAAGTCCATGTCCAGCTGGACGAATTCAGAAAAACTCTTTTGATCCATTTCCTTAAGGACGAATTCCATTTCGGCCAGCTGCTCCGGTGTAGCGCGTTTGGCGGCACGCTTGGCGGCGTATTCTTCCACAAAGGCACGGATATCAAAAATATCTTCAATCTCTGCGTGAGACAGATTTCGCACATAAGTGCCGGAATAGGGGCGTTCTTCCAGAAGCCCCATAGCAGAGAGCTCCAGCATGGCTTCGCGGACAGGCGCCTGAGAAACTTCCAGTTCCTTTGCAAGACGCGTTTCTACGATTCGTTCACCGGGGAGATAGATCCCGTCGGCGATCTGCTTTTGAATATAATCCTTGATGTTGCTGCGCAGAGTTTCCTTGGCGGGCAGGCGATGACCGGTTTTGCTTTTCATTGAGTTCCCCTTTCGGCGGGATTGCATTATTAATAATATTTTCCCATATCCTGCGTTAAAAAGCAAAACTTTTTTTTGCAAAATGAAAAAAAGACGAAGGGATCGTTCCTTCGTCTTTTTTTGTTTTACTTATCGGAAAGGATGTCCTTTGCGATTTCGACGGCCTTTTCAACGAAAACGGTGCATTTTCGGTACATTCCGTCGGATTTCAGCGCATGCTCTTTCACATATGTGGCCTGCAGTTCCCGGCAGGACAGCGTGCCGAATTCTTCTTCAAACCGCTTCAGAAATTCCCGTACTGCAGCAGCAGACTCGGTTCTAGAGCCGTCCGGATCCGTTCGGCCGGTGACCCAGCCCAATGCAGCCACAGCGCCGACGACAGCGCCGCAGGTGCTTCCACGCTGCATACCGCCGCCAAAGCCGGTCATCATCCGAACAATATCCATCGGCGCGTCGATTACGCCGTCCTCGATCAAACAGCGCAGCGTGGATTCCGCACAGTTAAGACCGCCGTTGTAAAAATAGCGGGTGACATCTGTCATCAGTGTGCCTCCGTTTCTCCGGCGAGCCGCTCGGAGGCCAGAAGGATGGCATCGGCGATGCGCTCATAGCCGGTGCAGCGGCAGATGTTGCCTTCCATCTCCTTGCGAATCTGTTCACGGGTGGGGTGTGGGTAGAGGTTCAGCATGGCAATGCCGGAGAGCAGCATGCCCGGCGTGCAATAGCCGCACTGCACAGCGCCCACTTCCAGAAATGCCTCCTGCAGAGGGTGGAGACGTCCGTCCTCTGCCAGACCTTCCACGGTCAGGACATGCTTGCCGTCCATTTCTGCGGCCAGCACCAGACAGGAGTTCATAGGATGTCCGTCCACCAGAACAGTGCAGGCGCCGCATTCGCCTTCGTCGCAGCCTTCCTTGGTGCCGGTGAGGTGGAGATCCTCCCGCAGGAACTGCAGCAGCGTCATATTGACGGGAATCGTCCGAATATACAGCTCATTGTTGACAATGGTGTGGATTGTGATGTTCTGCATGTATTATGCCTCCTTTGCCTGTGCGATGGCTTCCTGCAGTGCCTGAACGGTCAGTTCTTCTAGCAGTGCCAGGCGGAACTCCGCGCTGGAACGCCAGCTGGAACGGGGATGGCTTTCCGTCAGTACCGTCTTTCCGGCAGCGGTGAGCAGGGCTTCGCTGGCAGGCTTTCCGATCAGAAGTGCCTCTGTCTTTTCGGCGCGGATCGGCGTGGGGGCGGCGGTGGTCAGAGCGATGCGTACTGTTTTGAGAATGTCCCCGTCTAGTTCCACATAGGCAGACACGCCCAGAAGAGCCAGATCCATGGCGTTGCGGCGGGTGTACTTGATGTAGAAACTGCCAGAGTGTGCCTTCGGTGCGGGGATCAGAATGCGCTTGAGGATCTCGTCCTCTTTCATGTCCAGCTGCTTCAGTCCCAGATAAAAGTCCTTCAGGGGCACGATGCGTTCGTTAGCAGGGCCTGCGACCACAACGGCGGCATCATGCACCATCATGGGGCCGATGCTGTCAGCGGAAGGGGCACCGTTGCAGATGTTGCCGCCCAGTGTGCCGCGGGTGCGGATCTGCACGGAACCGACGCGGGAGCAGCCTTCAAACATGGCGCGGTAGTGCTTCTTGATCACATCCCACAGTTCGATGTCGCGGTGGGTGGTCAGTGCGCCCAGATCCAATCCGTTTTCGGGGGAGAAGGAGTGGCCCTGCAGCTGCGGGATGTTCTTCACATCCACCACCTTGTCGGAGCGGTCCTTGCCGCCGTGCATGTTGACAAACACATCCGTTCCGCCGGCAACGACCTTTGCGCCTTCGCCTTTCAGGCGGCAGGCTTCAGCCAGGTCGGTGGGCATATAGAGATCAAATTTGGGGAGCATGGGCTTTCTCCTTTCTGAACAGAACGTGTTCCGGTTTGATGGGGATGGAGGTGAAATTGGCTTCGCAGGCATTGCACACGGCGTTGACCATGGCGGCAGCCGTGGGGGCGAGACCGGGCTCGCCGATGCCCTTCACGCCGTAGGGACCCTCGGGATGGGCTTGTTCCACCAACGTAATCTTCATTTCCACATCGGCGTCCATGAAGGTGGGGACTTTGTAGTCCACCATGTTGCCGTTGCGGAGATTGCCGTTTTCGTAAATCATCTCTTCCATCAGTGCATGGCCGAGACCCATGATGATGGAGCCTTCAATCTGCTGCAGGCAGCCGGTGGGGTTGATGGCCTTGCCCACATCGTGGGCGGCGCCCACCTTCTTAACCTGCACGCGGCCGGTCTTGGGATTGACGGCCACGATGGCGGCCTGTGCGCCGTGCATCCACATGACGGTGGGACGTTTGGATTGGCGGCCGTCCACGGGAGGAGGATCAAAGATGTCGGAAGTGCCGTATTTGCCGAGCGCGGCAACGGGGGCCTGCTCGTGGAGGATGCCGGATTTGCCCACATCGTTGATGTGGATCTTCTTGCTCTCGTCGCTGCGGCAGGTGATATAGCCGTCGGAGGTGTACTTCACATCCGTCTCGTCCACCTTGAATTTCAGCGCGGCCAGACGGCAAAGCTGGGTCTTGATGTCATCGCAGGCCTCCAGCACGGCGTTGCCGCTGTGGAAGGTGGAGCGGGAGGAGGTGGTGGTCTTGTCGAAGGGGGTGATGGCGGTATCGATGGGGGCCATGGAGATCTTTTCCAGATCCATGCCCAGCGCCTGCGCGGCGATCTGGGGGAGGGTGGTGGTAACGCCCTGTCCCATTTCCGTGCTGGCAGACATGATGTACAAAGAGCCGTTCTCGTTCATCTTGACCAGAACGGAGGTGGTGGAGGGTGTGCCGGTCAGCTTGTTGAAGCAGGCGATGCCTTTGCCGCAGAGGTTCCCTTCTTCATCGATCCAGTGTAGGGGCAGGTCCTTCCAGCCGATGTTGTCGGCAGCGGCCTGCAGGCATTCCTTCACGGCCATGGTGTGCATGATCTCGCCGGTGATGCCGGTATCGCCATTGCACAGAACGTTCTTCAAACGCAGTTCCAGCGGGTCCATGCCCAACTTTTCGGCGATCAGGTCCATCTGCCGCTCGTGTGCGGTTGCCACTTCTGTAACGCCGAAACCGCGATAGGCGGTGCCCAGCGTTTTGTTTGTCATGTAGACATAGCCGTCCACCTGTGCGTGGGGGATCTTGTAGGGGCCGTTGGCGGCGAAACCTGCGTTGTAGTCCACGCGGGGGTTGGTGGTGACGTATGCGCCGGCATCCCACTCGATATTTACTTTCTGGGCAGTAATGGTGCCGTCCTTTTTCACGCCGGTTTTGATGTGCATATGGACAGGGGAGCGGCAGACGGTGGCTGCAAACTCCTCGTCACGGCGGTAGGTCAGCTTCACAGGGCGGCCATTGGCCTTCAGGGACAGGGCGATGGCGAGAGGCTCGCAGCGGGCCTCGTATTTGCCGCCGAAACCGCCGCCGATCTCCGTCACGGTCAGGCGAACCTTCTCCAGAGGCACATGGAAGGTTTTTGCCAGCAGACCGCGGATGCTGAAGGGAGATTGAGAGGGGCTCCAGATATGGATGTCGCCGGTGATGGGGTTTGCCTCTGCGGTGGCGGTGTGGGTCTCGATGGTGGTGTGCTGTAGCATACCACAGGTAAATTCGCTTTCCACGATCTCGTCTGCCTCGGCAAAGCCGATGTCGGGATCGCCCTTTTTCAGGTGGTACTGGTCACCGATATTGGTGCCCTGAATGGGGAAGCAGGCGCTGCTGCAGTCGTAACGGCTCCAGTCCTCGTGGATCAGCACTTCGTTTTTCATGGATTCTGCCAGATCGTTGATCACGGGGAGGGGCTCGTATTCCACGCGGATCAGCCGGACTGCCTCATGGGCGATCTCTTCTGTATCGGCGGCAACGGCGGCCACCGGTTCACCCTGATAGCGGACCTTCTCCTGTGCCACAACGGGCTGATCCGCAATGAAAGAGCCGTAAAGCGTGGGGAAATCAGACCCAATGACCACGGCGCGAACGCCGGGCAGAGCGCGGGCCTGTTCGGTATCAATGCTTAAAATGCAGGCGTGGGCATGGGGGCTGTGCAGTACAGCACCGTAGAGCTGACCGGGCAGATCCACATCTGCGCCGAACTTGGCGGTGCCCATGACCTTTGCGATGCCGCCCTTTCTGATTTGTGTATGACCGATGACAGCTTCATCACCGGTGGTTTCCTTGCGGTTGATCACCAGACGGTTCCAATCGCGGCCTTCCAGCATCAAAGGTCTTCACTCCCTTCTGTATCGTTCACCGCTTCGCTGTCTTTGGCCGCGAAGCGACGTTTCATTTCATCTCCGAAATTTTTGATATGCAGGAACATAAATGCCCCGGCGGTATGGTCTGCATGGCTTTTCAGCAGGCGGTAGATCTCCCAGTGCTGTTCTACTAGTTCGGGGAGCGTGTTCTGGGTGGCTGCTGCGGAAAGGCCTGTCCATTCAACCAGTCGCAGACCTTCCCACATGCGGCGGAGAGCCGGACTGCCGGCAGCGTCCACCACCAAAGCATGAAATGCGATGTCCTTTTCTACGAATTCGTGGATGCTTTTCGCAGCGTCCATCTCGTGGAGAAGTTCCTCCAGCTGTGCCAGCTGCTCATCCGTGATGCGCTTCGCTGCCAGACTCGCCGCGTGTTCATCGATAAAAGCACGGATATTGTATACGTCTTCGATCTCTTCTGCGCTCAAAGACCGCACATAGGAGCCGGAGTAGGGGCGCTCTTCAATGATGCCCATGGCAGACAGCTCCAGAATGGCCTCGCGCACGGGTGTCTGCGATACATTCAGTTCCTTTGCGAGCTGCGTTTCCACCACGCGGTCTCCCGCTTTGAAGCGACCGCAGGCGATCTGCTCCTGGATGTATGTCCGGATATTTTTGCGCAGCGTTCCCCGGGCTATGATTCCGTCGGTCGGCTTTTTTTCCATTGGTATATACCCTCCGTGCCTGTACTCAAGCCTGATATAATCGATTATCGTTTAAAATTGTACCGCATGGAAGCGCCTTTGTCAATCCGTCAGGGCACAGATCCGTGCATTTCGTTCTTCCAGATAAGTATCAAACCGTTCTTTGGTGAGATTCACGATCAGCTCCTGCGGAAAATCCAGTTCATCCAGCAGCGTCATCATGGGCGCCACATTGCCGACCATGGTGTAGAAGTGGGCGTCGCTGGCAACGCAGACCCGCTGCCCGTGCTTTTTGCAGCACAGGATATATTCCTTTAGGGAGGGAAGGCTTCCGGGGCGGTGGGAAGTGGTGGAATTGTTGTTGAATTCCAGCAATTTCCCATAGGTCTGCGCTTGCTTGACCAACGACTCAAAGTCGCAGGGAACAGAGGGATCATCAGCGTGACCCAGAATATCAATGTAGGGATTTGCGAGCATGGCGAGGTAGGTTGCGGTGTTTGCATCGCGGTCTGCCTTGCCTGGGAACATGTGAGAATGGATACTGGCGATGGCAAATTCGCTCAGCTTCAGGTACTCTTCGGGAATGTCCAGATTGTTCTGATGATCGATAACGTTGATTTCGACACCTTTATAAACGCGGATACCTTCCACGTAATCCGGCAGCATTTTCTGGCTGTGGGGGATGAAGGAGGGGGCGCCGCACTCAATGGCGGGACCGTGCTCGGTCAGGCACAGTCCTTTCATGCCTCTATCCCTTGCAGCGCAGCAGTTTTCGGTCAGTGTAGACCATGCGTGACCGGAGAGGATCGTATGAGTATGGGTGTCTACTTCCGGAGTTATATGGCGTAATTGCATAAAAAACGGCACTCCTTTTTGGTGGGTATTTTGTGGAAAAGCGGGGGATTGTGTATTGACTTTTCTGCTTATTCTCGTTAATATTTTTTTGTAGCTATAATCGATTATCGAATACGGCGCAAAAAATTATGGTTGACCTCTGCACAAAGCATAGCACTACCGTGCCCGCAAATCAACAATAATTCGGTTTTTTGTGTATCTGTATGTAATTTTGACACTTTTTTGTGCATATCTTCTTTTACGGATAAAATCTAAACAATCGATTATTTCTTGCGGACAGGCAATATCATCGCAATGATCCATCCAATAAAATGTGAAAAGGAGAATTGACATGAGCGATACTTCCAAGGTTCTTGCCACAAAATTCACTGACGAGCGCTTCCCCATCGAATGGAAGGACGAAGAAAAGGGCCTGATGTGGTTCTATGATGACCTGCATTGCCCCAACCCCATCTCCCCTCTGTACTTTGACATCGGTGGCTGGTGGGATACCGATGGCCGCTGGGGTGCAGACTGCTCCTATATGTATCAGCGTTTTGGCGCTCCCATCGGTAAGGCATGGATCGCCAAGAAGATCGGCGGCTATGTGTATTCTGCCGTTGTTCCCCCTGAAATGGATGCCGACAAGATCGGCCCCATGTTCGACTACTATGTCAAGGTTATGCCCATCTATGCCGATACCTTCATGGATCGCTGGCAGAAGGAGTATGTGCCCCGCCTGAAGCAGATCCATAACGGTATTCTGGACTTTGACTTCGAGAATAAGTCCCTGCCCGAGATCATGATCCATATGGAAGACATTCTGGACATGAAGTGCGAGGCATTCCGTATCCACTGGATCATCAACCTGGCCCAGTTCCAGGCTTCCACCGACTTCTCCAACGCCGCCAAGGCAGCCGGTGCCGATGACGTTCTGATCGGCAAGATCAACGTTTCTCCCGCCGACCGCAACTGGGACTCCCTGAAGGCTCTGTGGGAGATGAAGGAAGAGGTCTGCAGCGTTCCCGCTCTGAAGGAACTGTTCCAGTCCACTACCGACAACGCCGTCATCATGGAGAAGGTCGCTTCCGTTCCCGGCAGCGAGAAGTTCCTGGCTATGATGGATGCTTATCGTGAAGAGTACGGCTTCAAGGCTATGTACACTCACGAGTTCATCTACAAGACCTGGTACGAGGATCCCACTCCCGCTTACGAGGCAGTCCGCTCCTATGTCAACTCCGGATATGACTACAATGCAGAGTATGATGCCTGCATGCAGTCTCAGAAGGAAGCCATCGAGCAGCTGTACGCCATGGTCAGTGATCCCGAGGAGCTGGCAAAGCTGAAGTACTATCTGGAGCTGTGCGTCAAGATGGCTCCCATCACTCCCGACCATCACTTCTACATCGATCAGGGCGTGTATTCTCATATGCGCGTTGCCTTCGTCAAGATCGGTCAGGCTATGGTCAAGGCCGGCATTCTGGAAGACGCCGAGGACATCTTCATGCTGAAGTATGACGAGATCCGCTGCGCCGCTACCTCCGACTATCCCGTCAAGGAGCTGGTCAAGGAGCGAAAGGCAGAGATGGAAGCTGCCCGCAAGATGCATCCTCAGGAGTGGTACGGCACCGCTACCGAGTGGCAGGTTTACAACGAGCCTTACAAGAGCCTGTGGGGTTATCCGCACAAGTTCGAGGCCGAGCAGAAGGAAATTGCCGAGAAGGCAGAGATCAGCAAGACCGTCCTGAAGGGCATCCCCGGCTGCCCCGGCGTGTACGAAGGCGTTGCACATCTGGTTTCTCATCCCTCCGAGCTGGATACCGTCAAGGAAGGCGAGATCCTGGTCTGCAAGATGACCAACCCCGCATGGGTCGTGGCATTCTCCAAGATCGGCGGTCTGGTCACCGATACCGGCGGTGCTCTGTCTCACCCTGCTGTGGTTGCCCGTGAGTTCGGCGTTCCCTGCGTTGTCGGCACCCGCCGTGCTACTCAGATCCTGAAGACCGGCGACAAGATCCGCGTGGATGGCTCCACCGGTGTCGTTGAGGTCATCGGCTAACTCATCTATGGCGTGGCTGCGGCATCCGAAATGGCTGCCGCAGTCATTTTGCCCGAATAAAATATCACCCGCCTGTAGCGACGGGCGTAGAAAGGAATTAGTAAACATGAGTCAGTATTTGGCATGGTTCAATGAGATCCCTGATGAGGAGCTGGCGCTCAGTGCCGGCGGCAAAGGTGCAAGCCTGTGCCGTATGTCCCGCGCGGGTCTGCCCGTTCCCCAGGGCTTCATTGTCCGTTCCGAGATGTTCAACGCCTTCATGGAGGCAAATGGTCTGTGGGAGTATGTGTTTGAGAAGTTGGAGACCATCGATTTCTCTAGTGACGCATCCCTGATCTCCGTCGCGGCCGAGATCCGCGAGCATATCGTTTCCATGCCCGCGCCCGAGGAGATGGCGGAAGAGATCCTGAGCTACTATTCTTCCATCGGTGATGGAAAGGCCCCCGTGGCAGTCCGCTCCAGCGGCACTGCGGAGGATCTGGACGATGCCAGCTTCGCCGGCCAGCAGGAGACCTTCCTGTTTGTCATCGGCAACGATGATGTGCTCAAGTACATCAAGGAGTGCTGGGCATCCCTGTATAACGACAGAGCCATTTTCTACCGTCGAGAAAAGAACTTCGACGAGCGCAGCATCTCCATTGCTGTTGTTGTCCAGAACATGGTCAATGCCCAGAAGGCAGGCGTCATGTTCACCTCCAACCCCATCACCAACGACTATGACACCGTTATGATTGAGGCTGCATGGGGGCTGGGCGAGGCGATCGTTTCCGGCATCGTTACTCCCGACGATCTGTGGATCAATAAGAAGACCGGGGAGATCACCACTGAGTACATCTCTGAGAAGGAAACCATGGTAGTTCGTCTGGACGAGCGCGGCGGTACCAAGGAGATCCCTGTGCCCGAGGAACTGCGCGAGGCTCCTGTGCTGATGGATGACGAGCGCGATCAGCTGGTGGAACTGGCACGTAAGATCGAAGACTTCTACAAGAAACCCGAGGATATTGAATGGGCTATCGTGGACGGTCAGGTATATTTGCTGCAGGCCCGCCCCATCACCACTATGAAGTGATCAGACTTTAAATTTTTTAAGGAGAACATAAATTTATGAGCGTTTTTTCTGAACAGATCAGCAGCAGCAAGGCAATCATCCGCTTTGATGTGGTGGGCGGCCCCGAGCGTACCGCTGTTGCCGAGGACATGTCCTTCCTGAACTATCGTCTGGGCTCTGTGGAAGTTTCCCATGAGATCACCAAGGAAACTCCCGACATCATCTGGTACTATGACGAGCCTGTCAAGACCATCCGCTATGAGAATGACCAGCTGATTCTTACCAGCCATTGGGAAGAGGGCGAGCTGAACAAAATCATGGTCTCCATGCTGGCAAACGAGATGGATAAGGTGGGTCTGCACCCCTTCCATTCCTCCAGCGTGATTTACAAGGGCCACGGCATCCTGCTGGTGGGCGGCGAGAACAACCACGGCAAGTCCATGACCCAGCTGGAAGGCTGCCGCCGCGGTGCGGAGATCTTCTCTACTGAAACCACCGTTATGGATCACGAAAGCGGCATTGCCCTGTATGGCTCCAAGAATATCTATGTCCGCAAGCGTGCCAAGGGTACCGAGCGCAGCGACCTTGCCGACCAGGATGAAGGCGTAAAGATGTTCTTCGGTGATGAGCCTGAGATGCCCATGTGCTATGAACCCAAGCAGATGGATCTGGCCATCATGCCCTGCATCGATGGCTGGTTCAAGACGGAAGTGAAGCCCATGGGTCAGTTTGAGGCTTCCTATCAGAGCTATCATTCCATGATGAACTTCTTTGGTCTGAATCAGCTGCTGTGCGGCGAGAACGGTCTGGCCATGCCTATCGTGGATACCGATGAGCGCCGTCAGGACCGCGCGGCTTTCTGTGCCAAGTATGCCGCAGGCCGTCCCTACTTCATGATCCGTGCCAAGACTCCTCAGCTGGTGTTCGATGAGATCGACAAGCTGATGGCTGAGCTGGGCATGGTCTGATATTTCGCAAATTTCGAAAAGAGGCGTTTTCAATGAAACTCATTCTGCTGGGTGCGCCCGGTGCCGGAAAGGGAACACAATCGGCGATTTTGGCTGAAAAGCTGAATATCCCTACTATTTCCACCGGAAATATGCTTCGTACAGCCATCAAGGAGAGAACCCCCTTTGGTCTGCGGGCAGAGGAATATATGAAGGCGGGCCAGTTGGTTCCCGATGAAATGGTCATCGAGATGCTCTATGTCCGGGTGGCGGAAGCGGATTGCGCAAACGGCTACATTCTGGACGGTGTGCCCCGCACCATCGCGCAGGCGGAGTCGCTGGAGCAGGCAGGCATCGTGTTCGATGATGTGATCTCCATCGAGATCTCCGATGCGGAGATCGTGACGCGTATGAGCAACCGCCGCGTCTGTGAGCGGTGTGGCGCAAGTTACCATCTGGTGGCAGTGCCTCCGAAGCAGGAGGGCATCTGCGATAAGTGCGGCGGAGCGCTGATCCGCCGCGGCGATGACGAGCCGGAAACCGTTCAGGCCCGTCTGAATGTGTACCATCAGGAAACAGAACCTCTCAAAGAGTTCTATGCAGAGCGCGGCAATCTGAGCTCTGTGGAGAATCAGCCCACGGTGGAAGAGACTAGCCGGGCCATTCTCCGCATTTTGAACAGATGAGCCGCCAATCAAAACATATATGAAAAAGCGATATGCATTCCTGTGGCGAGGACTTTTTTACGGGATCGGTGCAGTTTCTCTGGCGGTCGGTCTTACGCTGAATACCAAGACGCAGTTGGGCGTGGGATCTGTGGCATCCATTGCCTACTCCGGCTCGCTGGTCTGGGACATGGATTACGGCAGGCTGACGTTTGCGGTCTATATGGTCGCCATTCTGCTGCAGCTTCTCCTGAAACAGGAAAACCGGAATTGGAAAATCTGCCTGCAGCTTCCCTTCAGCGCGATTTTCAGCGCGCTGCTGACGGCATTTGGAAGATTCATCCGGTTCTCTCCCGAGGCAATGTGGCAGCGGTTTGCGCTGCTGCTTGCCGCGGTGGGATTCACGGCGCTGGGGCTGCTGCTGATGGTGGATATGAAACTGGTTGCAAATCCGGCAGACGCGCTGGCAGATACTGTCGGCAGCCTGCTGGGAGGAGATGTTGGCTTCGGCAAGAATGTAATCGACATCATCAGCGTTGCCCTTTCCTGTGGGATCGGTCTGGTCTTTGCGGGGGAAATCGTGGGTATCGGTATCGGAACGGTTGTGACGATGCTGCTGACAGGTCGACTGGTATCGCTTTTCCGGCGTCTTTTGGAGCAGAAGATCCAAACGCTGGCAGGAATCATAACTACGAACAAAAATTAAGGAGGATATGACCCTATGTTGAAAGTTGCCCCCCTCGGTCAGAGCCATTATGCTGATTATGACAAGGCCATCAGTACTCCCGATATCGAAATCGAGCAGATCACTCCCAACGTGTATGCCTTCACCGGTATGCGCGGCTGCGACCCCGCCATGGTCATGACCAGCGAGGGCGCCGTGTTCATCGATACCGCCCAGTGGTTCACCCAGCTGGAGCAGATGATCGAGTTCGCCAAGGAAAAGTGCGGCGGCATCAAGTACCTCATCAACACCGAGTCTCATATTGACCACGTGTTTGGTAACCCCTATGTGAAGAAAGAGGGGGCCACCATTATTGCCCATGAGAAGGTCTTGAACGGCTACTACAAGATCCCCCCTGCATTCAACATGACCACCTACGAGTACAACCGCGATCTGCTGCAGCGTCAGGATCCCACCAATGTTGACAAGCTCCTGCCCGAGGGCGAGGAAGAGATCGGCAAGCCCGACATCACCTTCACCGACAAACTGGTGCTGAAGGTAGGCGACCATACCTTCGAGTGCTATCACACCCCTGGTCACTCTCCCGAGCAGGTCAGCGTGTACTGCCCCGAGGAGCGCGTTGTCTTCGTTGGTGACAATATCTTCAACAAGTGCCAGATCTGGTTCCACAGCATTGACTTTGATGCCCTGTTCAAGAGCCTCGACTGGCTGCAGAGCCTGGATGTGGACTACATCGTTCCCGGCCACGGTCCCGTTATGGGTAAGGAGTGCATCGCACAGAACAAGCAGTTCATCTACGAGTGGCTCAGCGTGGTGGGCGATGCCATCATCAACAAGGGCTGGACGCGCGAGGAGTGCATCGAGAAGATCAACTTCGCCGACCGTTTCCCCGTGGATATCGGTCAGCCCGAGTGCATGGAGTACATCTCCACCAACAACGCCCGTATCGCTTACGACTACATCGTCCGCAAGGGCAGCCTGTAAGAGGAGCGGCATATGCAGAAGAAAGTTGCCATTATCGGCAAAGGCATGATCGGCATCAGCCTTGCTGTGCTGTTCACCGGCAACGGAATCCCTACCATCGTGTTTGCCAAGAACAGCGAAGTAGGTCTTGAAAAGTACCGCACCTACTACAAGGATCTGGTTGCACAGGGCCTTGTGACGGAAAAGCAGGCTGCCGCCTGCGAGAAGTTGCTCTCCTTCACCGAGGATTATGCGGATCTCGCAGAGGTGGAAACTGTGCTGGAGTGCGTGTGTGAGGATCTGCAGGTGAAGTATCAGGTCTACGAGCAGCTGGAAGCCAACTGCAAAAACCTGAAGGCCATTGCCTCCACCACCTCCGCCATTTCTCCTGTTGACCTTGCCAAGGGTGTGAAGCAGAAGGAACGGATCATGGTGGCGCATCCCTACAATCCGCCCCACATGGTTCCCTGCGTGGAACTGGTGAAAAACGATTTCACCTCTCAGGAGGCTCTGGACGCAATGATCGAGCTGCTGGAATACTGCGGTCGCGAGGTCTGCAAGATGAACAAGCCGGCTCCTGGTTTCATTGCAAACCGTCTGCAGCATGCCCTGTATCGCGAAGCTGTTTACATGGTGGAGCAGGGCATCTGCGGTCCCGAGGATGTTGACAAGTGCATCCGTTCCAGTTGGGGCCCCCGGTATACCTCCATTGGTCTGTTCGACCATTTTGACTATGCCGGATTGGATCTGATTGCCAATATCCATCGGTATCTCTATCCCGATCTGTGCAATACCACGGCAGTGCAGAACCTGATTCAGGAGCGTCTGGACCGGGGTGACCTGGGCTATAAAACCGGTGTTGGCGTCTATGACTGGCGCGAGCGGGATATGGATGCCTTCCGCAAGAAGACTTCCGATCCCTATCTGCAGTTCTTCAACTGGAAGCTGC
Source organism: Oscillibacter sp. (assembly GCA_017547085.1). Taxonomy (GTDB): domain Bacteria; phylum Bacillota; class Clostridia; order Oscillospirales; family Oscillospiraceae; genus Oscillibacter. Next base: position 4,168 of record JAFYQM010000051.1, on the reverse strand, counting down.
CGGAGGAGTAATTCTCAGGACAGAGGAGATTTTTCTGTGTCGGATTTTGCGATTATTACTGGAGTAGAATCTATGCAGATGGACGCTGTCATGGAACTCCTGAAAACAACGCACTGGGCTGCCCATCGCACGGAAGCGCAGGAAAGACTGGCTATGGAGCACTCCTGCTGTTATGGCGCGGTTTGTTGCAAAACCGGAAAGCAAGTGGCTTTTGCTCGAGTTGTTTCTGATTATGGAACAACCTATTACCTCTGCGATGTGATTGTTGCACCAGGGTGGCAAGGTAAAGGTATTGGTCGTGCTATGCTGGAAAGGATTCAGTCGGACCCGCAATTTTGTGATTTGCGAGGAATTCTGGTTAGCCGGGATGCGCAAGACTTTTATGGAAGATTTGGTTTTAAAAAAAGTGACCGCGGAATGGTAAAGCAACCTACTGTAGTAGGAAGACCATGAGCTACACCTAAAAATGAAAGTGCCAATCTTGTTTATTAACAAGGTTGGCACTTTTATTATTGCTATTTTAGCAATAGCTTTATCTATTTCGTTGTGGTAATGTGTCTTGCTACAAGGGAGGCGAGACACATGAACGAATTACTGAAAACACTATACTGGAATCTCTACACACCATTTGTAAACGAGGAAGCAGAACAGGAACTGGATGACTGCCACAAGCAGCTCATCGATGTTCTGGGCAAGCCAGAGCGCAAGTTGGTTTTGCGAATCATTGATGGCAAAGACCGGCTGGCGGATGAAATCGGTTTGGACAGCTTTATCTTCGGTTTCAAACTGGCAACACAGCTGGCACACGAACTGAAAAAGTACGACGGACACCTTCGCAGCGAACAAAACGCTGATGAAGATGTCCGTCGTTCTATTATGTCTGAGGAGGAAAAGTGATTATGAAAAAGAAAGAATTTGCCCTGGGCATCCTTTGTGGTGCCATGCTGTTCAGCGGAGCCACGGCTATGGCCGCAGGCATCACAGCAGAGCCAACCTGGCAGAACATCTATGTGGATGGACAGCAGGTAGCCATGACTGCCTACAACATTGCCGGTTCGAACTATGTGAAGCTTCGGGACATCGGTCAGCAGATCGGATTCAATGTGTACTGGCTGGACGGCGTTCAGATCGACACGGACGCTCCGTACACCGGTGTGGCTCCCGTACAGGAAGCAGATGAGTTGCCAACCATTGAAGAAATCCGGCAGGAGATGATCCTGCGCATCAATGAAGTCCGCAGAGAAAATGGTGTTCCTGAACTAGTTGTCAATCAGTCTCTCATGGATGCGGCGCAAAAATGCTCCGCCATGCTGAACACATCCCATAAAAATAAAGAAGAGTGTCTGACTGTCATAGCCTGCGGCTATCCCCACGGATTCAATTGCAACCTCACTGCGTTCACCGGCGTGGGGATGCACCGCATTGCGGAAAAGGCTGTCACCAACTGGGTGAATTCACCAGGTCACTTCCAGACGATGATCGGAGCGGATTATGACAGTCTCGGCGTTGGCGTGACAATCGACAACGGCAGAGCATTCTGCTACATGATGGTGGGTAACCCTAATGCCTATAATCCTTACGCATAAATTCAACAGGCTGGCTCTGGAATTGGAATTGGAGCCAGCCTGTATCTATTTTTGTTATGGAACTTTTATGATTTTCAGAGCTTCCTCAGCGGTGAGCTTTCCTGCAAGATAATCATCTCTGGCCGCAGTTGCTTTATCTAACCAATCGTAGTATTCCGTATAGGTTAAATCCTTTTCGGAAGTCTTTTTGTTCGGGGCGGTTGCCCGTTCATACCGCTTATACATTTTCTGCTTTGCGCGGTCAAATTCTTCTACAACTTTTTTGTTCTGCGCCTGTAACTTATGTTTTAGAATCGGGCCCCAGATCTTACAGGACTTCTCATCCTTGATGACCCTGTCACAATAGATTGTTTTCTTTGCGGTTTTGGGTATGAAATATCTGCCGCAGCATTCGCACAGCGAAACATTCGGTTGAGAGGAAATGAAGTGGATCAGCAGAAACATATAATACTCTGCCAGTGAACGGAATGCGTACTCAGGTGTGTGTAAATTCTGAAGATTTGAAATCTGAATGAATTCTGCTTCCTGTAGGAAGCGATATTTTTTCTCATAGTCAATCGGGATTTTGAAACGCAGATCCCGAAGAATATCGTTGACGGCAAACTGGAAATCCATGACATTGGACAAGCAGGCGATAATTTTTGTAGTGATCTCAATGGGTAACAAACCAGTCCCGTCATCCTTTGGGACGTAGTCTTCCACGACTGTCCTGGTGAGCGTGCCGTACAGCAGGTTATCTTCTTCGAATTCTTCAATCAGATCCTGAACCGTATCCTGAATGAATTCAAACACGTTCATATCAATGGATGGGGTTCCGTCTGTATCGTTTGTCATCAAAAAAACGGAGGAAATCTTGATGCGATCAACAACAAATGCATAAAAATAGAAACTGAGTTCCGAGAAAAGGATAACTTCATCCTTTACGGTTGTTGGTTCCAGTTGTGTTTCTCCGGATACCGAAACCAGTGTGCGATTCAAAGTTCCATCATCATTCAGTGAAACATAAAGGCCGAGATTCTTTCCCATATATCATCCTCAGTTTTGTCTATAAGTGATCTTTCTCTGTTTTGGGAAGGATCACTTTTTCATGTATCGGTAGTTTTCTTTATTTTACCATATGCACATAGGGGCCGTATATAAAAAGTTGTGAGAGCGAAAGGAGAACAATGAAAAAAGAACTGAAGTTGATATCCATGAGTGAAATCGAAACAGAAGAAGTAAAGTGGTTGTGGTATCCGTACATTCCGATTGGTAAGGTGACGATCATCCAGGGTGATCCCGGTGAGGGCAAGACCAGTTTCGTTCTGGCTGTTATCTCTGCACTGACATTAGGTGAAGCACTCCCGGAGTGCGACAGTGCAGCGGAGCCGATGAATGTCATCTACCAAACGGCGGAGGATGGTCTGGCAGACACCATCAAGCCGAGACTGGAAGCTGCCAAAGCATACTGTTCCCGTGTGCTGGTGATCGATGATAGTTACAGTGAGTTGACTCTCTGCGATGAACGTCTGGAGCAGGCCATTCGCGAGACGGGTGCTAAGCTGATTGTCCTTGATCCGCTGCAGGCGTACTTGGGTAACGATGTAGATATGCACCGCGCCAATGAAGTGCGTCCGGTGATGAAGCGCATCGCAGCTATGGCAGAGCGCACACAGTGTGCTGTGATCCTCATCGGTCACATGAATAAGATGCAAGGTCAGAAATCCAGTTACCGTGGTTTGGGTTCCATCGACTTCCGTGCATCCGCAAGAAGTGTGCTGGTGGTCGGTCGACTCAAGAGTGGTGACACAGTTCGTGTGGTGGCACAGGACAAGAACAGTCTTGCACCGGAAGGTCCGTCCATTGCATTCGAGCTCAGTCCGGAACATGGCTTCCAGTGGAAGGGACTGTGCGAAGCAACGGTGGAGGATATTCTGAATGGCTCTGGTAAGGTGCAGACCAAGACCATGCAGATGGAGGACGAGCTGCGACGGATGCTCACAGAGAGTGTTCCCGCAGATGAAGTTATGGAACACGCAAAGAGCATGGGCGTGTCTGAACGGACGCTGATGATCGCCAAGAAGAATCTCGGTGTCATTTCTGAGAAGCGGGGAACACAGTGGTACTGGCGACTGCCGGAGGAAGGATGTAAGGGTGTAAGCACATGAAGACTTTGCAATCTTGCATTCTTGGTTCTCTGCATTGGAACTCCCGCAAAATTTCCGCCCGAGAGGCGATTTGCGTGGCTTTTCCGGCGAAGCCGGGGAAACTCCCGCGGGAACGTAGAACGGCCAATTCGGGGCTCATTTGGCCGGAAATGAGGGGCGGCTTCCTTCGGGGGATTTATCCTCCTTTGAGGAGGATGCCAGCATCGCGTTTGTCTGGACGTCGGCCTACGCCGGCGCCCGACTTCCGCAGGTTTTCCGGGCAGAAGCCCAGACCCACTTTCAAGGAACGGAGGACGATTTTATGAGGAAAGATACAACATTCAGCATCCGAATCTCCAAAGAAGATCTGGAGCTGATTAAGCAGAACGCAAAGAAAGCACGGATGTCCCAGAGCGACTATGTGACCCACTGCTGTCTGGGTCGGCAGATCGTAGT
>JAFYQM010000050.1 GCA_017547085.1 Oscillibacter sp. | reverse complement strand
GCTGCCATGAACCTCAAAAAACTGGCAAAATGGAAATGGAAGAGCACACATCCTAGCTTACTTAAGTTGATCTTTTCCACCATAATGATGAAATTCCCGGTTGCTGCTTGATGCGCAACCGGGTTTCTCGACAGACTGAGCCAAGCTGCAATATGCAGCTTGGCTTTTACTGTTTTACAACCATCTGTCGAACGAATCAGCAGGTTTGCTAAGAATCATGCCTTGGGGTCTTCGGTGTCAAAGACTGTTTTTGCACTGGCGGCGAGGCCGGCCAGACCCTGCAGCTCGCTGGGGATGATGATCTTGGTAGCCTTGCCGTCGGCGACCTTCTCCATGGCCTCCAGAGCCTTCAGCTTCACCACCTGATCGTTGGGAGCGGACTCGTTCAGCAGCTTTAGGGAGTCGGCCAGCGCCTGCTGCACCTTGGCAATGGCTTCGGCCTCGGCTTCGGCAGCCATGATGCGGGCGGCCTTTTCGCCTTCTGCTTTCAAAATGGCGGCCTGCTTTTCTGCGTCGGCGCGGAGAATGGCGGACTGCTTCTCGCCCTCTGCCACCAGAATCTGGCTCTGCTTGCTGCCTTCGGCCTGCAGAATGGACTCGCGGCGCTCGCGCTCGGCCTTCATCTGCTTTTCCATGGCGTTCTGGATCTCCTTGGGCGGAATGATGTTCTTCAGCTCCACGCGGTTAACCTTAATGCCCCAGGGGTCGGTGGCCTCGTCCAGAATGGAGCGCATCTTGGCGTTGATGGTGTCGCGGGAGGTCAGGGACTGATCCAGCTCCAGCTCGCCGATGATGTTACGCAGGGTGGTGGCGGTCAGATTCTCGATGGCGTTCATGGGATGCTCCACGCCATAGGTATACAGCTTGGGGTCGGTGATCTGGAAATAGATGACCGTGTCGATCTGCATGGTGACGTTATCTTTGGTGATGACGGGCTGGGGAGCAAAGTCCGCCACCTGCTCCTTCAGGGAGACCTTCTTCACGATGCGCTCGATAAAGGGGATCTTCAGGTGCAGGCCCACATTCCACACGGCGCGGAACGCGCCCAGACGCTCCACCACATACGCGCGGGACTGCTGCACGATGACGATGTTGCTGATGATGAGGATGAGAAGCAGAATGATCAGAAGAATGACTGCTCCAAAGCTGATCAGATTACCCATTTACGTTACCTCCACTTTTTCTTCAGATTTCTTTACCAGGAGTTTTACCCCCTGCATGGATTCAATATACACCCGGCTGCCTGCGGGGATGACGGAGCCATCCGTACTGCGGGCCGACCAGGTTTTGCCGTCCACATAGACGGCGCCCACGGAATTTTCGTTGTCGATGGTCTCGGTGACCTTTGCCATTTCGCCCAGCACGCGGTCTGCATTGGTGGGGACGGCGTTGGCGTTTGTGATCTTGCGCAGCATAGGCCGTGTCAGGGCCAGCGCCGCAGCGGAGACCACAAGGAACAGAATGATCTGGACGACCAGCGACGCATCCACAAAGGCGGCGATAAGCGCCACCAGCGCGCCGGCTACAAACCAGATGCTTACCAGACCTGCCGTGGCAGCCTCTACCACGCCGAAGAGGATAATGGCGGCAGTCCAGACGATGGTCATCATGCGGTCGGTCCCTCCTTTCAGTTGGTGACTTGTCAGCAGGATCAGCAGGGCCATGGAGGCAAGCAGTCCGCCGATCATCAGCTTCTTTCCGTAGGACAGGTTGCTGGAAAAGTCCGCAAGAATCTTTTTCAGCGTCCGGTCATCATGGAAAGCTTCGGTAATGGCAGGAGCCGGCTGCTCGGCAGCCTGCACCGTGGGGACTTCCTCTGCGAACAGTTCATCCATGCTTGTGCCGTACCGGTTACAGATATAGATGATCTTTTCGATTTCCGGATAGCCCCGGGAGGATTCCCATTTGGAAACTGCCTGCCGGGAAACATTCAGCTGTGCGGCAAACTCTTCCTGCGTCAATCCATTTTTTCGCCGCACGGCCTGCAGCTGTTCTCCAAAGGACATCTCATCCCCGCCTTTCTGCCATCAGTATGGGAGATTTTTTTGAAAAATTCCACCAACCTGAAGTTTACAGCGGCCTGTTTGCGAAAAAATTCGCGCAACTTCAAGGTGTCATGGCCTGTTTAGGACAATTATAGCATACCCGCCCGCGCAAAACCATTTCATTTCGGTTACAAAAAAAGACCGCCGTTCGGCGGTCTTTTTTTGTGGGGATTCAGGCGTGTTTGGCCTGACGGGCGGCGATGTCCTTGCGGAAGATCCACTTAAACAGGGTGCGAACCACAGGCTGAATGAAGAATAGCTGGGTAAAAAAGGCGAAGGGGAAGTGAAAGCATACCAGTTCCAGCCAGCTTGCCAGCAGGGAGATCGGGTTGAAGCTCGCGTAGTACGGATAGTACAAAATGGCGGCGATAAAGCTCATGGCAGGGCACATCAGTCCCACGGTGGCGCAGATCAGGGAGGTTTCAAACAGAACAGGATGAGTTTCGCGGGGGTTAAAAACCTTACAGGCCAGCTTGAAGGACAGAGGACTGCCGTATACGGTCTCCAGTGTGAAGGCCAGACAGAATTCGATCAGCACCAGCGCCCAGATGGGGATGGGGCGGCCCAGCACCATGACGCCGCCCATGGCGTTGATGGCGGCCAGCACGCCGCTCTGACCGGTCAGCTCCATGAACATGTCGCCGTGGATAACATAGAGACTGTAAAATACGTAGGCGTGGACGGTGATGAACACGGTCAGCAGGGCAAAAACGTGTCGTTGAAAGTTGTTTCTCGGCATATCGTTCTCCTTTTTGCGCACAAAAAAACACACATGGCTGCACTGCCTGCGGGGAACTGAAAATCGGTTCCGTAATCAGGTTTACGTGCAAAGCACCACATGTGTCGTCCGTACGCGTATCAAGTTTTGTACTCATAATTTATCAGAAAGAAAAGGAATCTGTCAAGTGAGGAATCAAACGGCTGCAAGTGACCGAAATGCGGATGGAAATTGTGTGTTTTTCTGAAAAACGCTCTTTTCCTCCAAGCGGGAATGCGGTATAATATGTGCCGATCATTGAATTTACGTTCGGAGGAATCCCTATGATGAACAACAACGAAATGCTGCTGCTGAAGCTGGGCGAGGTGGTTCTGAAGGGCCTGAACCGCCGCTCCTTTGAGGACAAGCTGGTAAAGACCGTGCGCCACCGCATGAAGGCCTGCGGCAGTTTCCAGGTCTATGTCCGTCAGAGCACCATCTATGTGGAGCCCCAGAAGGATGACTGCGATATGGAAGCCGCCTACAAGGCCGCCAAGCAGATTTTCGGCGTGGTGACCATTGCCCGTGCCGTGCCCTGCGAAAAGGACATCGGCGCCATCGTGGAGACTGCCAAGACTTATCTGGCAGACGAGTTTGCTGCTGCAAAGACCTTCAAGGTGGAGAGCAAGCGCGCCGATAAGAACTTCTACCTCAATTCCATCCAGATCTCTCAGAGTGTGGGTGGTGAACTGGCCGAGGCATTCCCTCATGTGGCTGTGGATGTGCATAAGCCCGACCTGACCGTGTATGTGGAGATCCGTGAAAAGCACGCCTATGTCCACGCACCCTCTGTGGCCGGCGCAGGCGGTCTGCCTGTGGGCACCGGCGGTCGTGCCGTCAGTCTGCTCTCCGGCGGACTGGATTCCCCCGTTTCCAGCTGGATGATCGCCCGCCGCGGCGTGGAGCTGGAGATGGTGCACTTCGTCTCTCCTCCCTATACCTCTCAGCAGGCACAGGACAAGGTGATCCAGCTGGCGCAGGAGCTGACGCCTTACTGCGGCCGGATGCTGATCCATGTGATCCCCTTTACCAAGATTCAGGAAGAAATCCGCAGAAACTGCCCCGAGGAATACTTCACCCTCATCATGCGCCGCTTTATGATGCGCATTTCCGAGGCGGTTGCTAAGAAGGCCGGTGCCCATGCACTGGTGACCGGCGAATCCCTCGGTCAGGTGGCCAGCCAGACCATGATGGCTCTGGGCGTGACAGAGGATGTGACCACCATGCCCATTCTGCGGCCCCTGATCGGCACCGACAAGGTGGAGATTATCCGCCTGGCCCGTGAAATCGGCACCTATGAGACCTCCATCCTCCCCTATGAGGATTGCTGCACCGTCTTTACGCCCCGTCACCCCGCCATCCGCCCCAATGTGGAGGACGTCCGCGCTGCGGAAGCTGCGCTGGATGTGGATGCACTGGTGGCCGAGGCGCTGGAAAACCAGAGCTGGGTTCGTGTAAAACCCCAGTAAGTTTGAAAAATCCAATCACAGCGAATTGTTTTCCCGTTCTGTATCAGCGGGGCGGAGTACCCGCCCCGCTTTACTTTTGACCTGACAGGAAGGTGTTTTTATGTCACATACCGCAGAACTGATTGCCGTCGGCACTGAGCTGCTGCTGGGCAACATCGCAAATACCAATGCGCAGGATCTTTCGCAGGCACTGTCCGCCGTGGGCGTGAATGTGTTCTGGCACACCGTGGTGGGCGACAATCCCGCGCGGCTGAAAGAGGCGTTGGAGATCGCCCGCAAGCGGGCGGATGTCATCATCACCACCGGCGGCCTCGGCCCCACCTATGACGATCTGACCAAGCAGACCATCTGTGAGACATTTGGGCAGAAATTAGTATTTCATCCGGAGATTCTGGAAGAAATCCGCGTGTTTTTCGAAGAAAAAGCCCATATTCCCATGCCGGCCAACAATCGCCAGCAGGCAGAACTGCCGGAAGGTTGCGTGATTTTCGACAACCCTGTGGGTACCGCTCCCGGCTGTGCCTTTGAGGTGGATGGCATCCATGTGCTGATGCTGCCCGGGCCTCCCTTTGAGATGCTGACCATGCTGCGCCGCTGCGTGATCCCCTACCTGCGCAGCATTTCCGATGAAGTGATTCTCTCCCATGACATTATGACGTTCGGCCTGGGCGAGAGCCCTATGGAAGAGCTGCTGCGGGATAAAATGGAGCGCATGGAGAATCCCTCTCTCGCCACCTATGCCAAGCCCAGCGAGGTGCGCCTGCGGGCCACTGCTAAGGCCCACAGCGTAGAGGAGGCAGAAGCCATGCTTGCTCCCGTGGTGGAGGAGATCACCGCCTTTTTGGGCGATGTGGTCTATGGCGTGGATGTGCCCGGACTGGAAGATGTCTGCGTCCGGATGCTGAAAGAGCGGGGCTGGACCATGGCCACGGCGGAAAGCTGCACCGGCGGACGCATTGCGGAGCGACTGACCGCACTGGCAGGTGTTTCCTCTGTCTATCGCGGCGGTGTTGTCAGCTACTGGACGGATGTGAAGCGGGATGTGTTGGGTGTGCCGCAGGAGCTGCTGGCGGCCCACGGCGCTGTGTCGGAGGAATGTGCCCGCGCCATGGCGGAGGGCGCCTGCCGTATCACCGGTGCGGAGGTGGCCGTTTCCGTGACCGGCGTGGCCGGGCCTGACCCTGACGAGCGGGGAACGCCGGTGGGCATTGTGTATATCGGCCTTGCCACGCCGGAGGGAACCTTCTGCCGCAAGCTGGATCTGGGCAAGCGCAGGCGGGACCGGATTCAGGATCTGGCCACCAACCATGCTTTTGACGTGGTGCGCCGTTATCTCAGCGGCTTGAGCGTGGAAAAGGCGAAGCGGTAAGATGAAAACGGCACCGACTTTGTCGGTGCCGTTTTTTTGTAGAAAATATGTTGCGGAGAAAAGAAACAGCTTTTCGACTGTTTCTTTGGCGCGCGAGGCGTGGGCGGCCGCACAAGCTGCATATCGTTCGCCCAGCCACTTGCGGCAGGGCTCATTCATTCTGCTGGGGGGGCTTTTTCCCCAACAGAATCGCTTTGCTGGATTCTGTTGGGAACCCTGTTCTGAATGGGTTCTTCACAGCACCTCAAACCAAAAAGAAAGACAGCCAAAGGCTGTCTTTCTTTTTGGTGCGCGAGGCGGGACTTGAACCCGCACGTCCGTAAAGGACACTAGAACCTGAATCTAGCGAGTCTGCCAATTCCACCACTCGCGCGTAACAATATGTAGTTGACCCCGAAAGGGAACCCATCGGAAATCTCCGATGGGATTTTTGGTGCGCGAGGCGGGACTTGAACCCGCACGTCCGTAAAGGACACTAGAACCTGAATCTAGCGAGTCTGCCAATTCCACCACTCGCGCGCATGTATGAAAGACATTAGAAACTGGTGCGGCTGACGGGACTTGAACCCACACGTCGAATCGACACCAGCACCTCAAGCTGGCCTGTCTACCAGTTCCAGCACAGCCGCAGATGTACATGTCCCAGAAAAGACTGCTTGATTATTATAGCCAGAACTTTTTATATTGTCAACACCTAATTTGGATTTTTGCAAAAAATTTCCCGGGCGGAGTTCCGCCCGGGAAAAAGGGTCAGCGTTCTTCCATGGGAGTGTAGTCGCGGTGAGGCTCCACACATTCGTAGCGGGGGCGGATCAGCTTGCCGCCCACGGACAGCTCCTCCATACGGTGGGCGCTCCAACCGGAGATACGGGCTACGGCAAAGAGCGGGGTATAAAGCTCCATGGGAAGGCCCAGCATTTCATAGACGAAGCCGCTGTAAAAGTCGATGTTGGTGGAGATGGCCTTCTTGTTCTGGCGAGCCAGCAGCAGCTCTTTGCCGACCTTTTCCACATTGGTATAAAGTGCCAGTTCGTTGTGGCGGCCCTTTTCGGCGGCCAGCTGGTGCACATAGTCGCGGAAGACCTCGCAGCGGGGGTCAGTTTGCGTGTAAACCGCGTGGCCCAGACCGTAGATCAGGCCGCGGCCGTCAAAGACTTCCTTGTTCAGGATGCGGGTCAGATAATCGGAAATGCTGTCCGGATCGTGCCAGTCGTCCACATGGGCCTTGATGTTGGCCATCATTTCCATGACCTTACTGTTGGCGCCGCCGTGACGAGGGCCCTTCAGGGAAGCCATGGCAGCAGAAATGGCAGAATAGGTATCCGTGCCGGAGGAGGTGACCACATGGTTGGTGAAGGTGGAGTTGTTGCCGCCGCCGTTATCTGCGTGCAGCACCAGTGCCACGTCCAGCGTGCGGGCCTCCAGCTCCGTGTAGCTGCCGTCCTCGCGGAGCATCCGCAGGAAGTTTTCCGCGGTGGACAGCTCCGGCTTGGGGGCGTGGATGAACAGGCTCTCGCCCTGGGTGTAGCGCCATGCCTGATAGGCGTAGATGGCCAGAACGGGCATATTGGCTGCCAGCTGCAGAGACTGGCGGAGGACGTTTTCCAGACTGATGTCGTTGGCCTTGTCGTCATAGCAGTACAGGGCAAGAATGCTGCGCTGCATGGTATTCATCAGGTCCCGGGGAGGAGCCTTCATGATGATGTCGCGGAAGAAGTTGGCGGGCAGTGTGCGGTAGGAGGCCAGCTGCTTGCAAAAATCCTCCAGCTGTTCCTGCGTGGGCAGCTCGCCGAAGAGCAGCAGGTAGGCGGCTTCCTCAAAGGCGAAGCGGCCACGGCTGGCGGAACCTGTTACCAGCGTGCGGCAGTCAATGCCGCGGTAGTACAGTACGCCGTCCGTCGGGGTGATGTGCTCACCGGTGTCGTCGGAAACCACGTTGTAGGACTGGATCTCAGCCACGCGGGTCAGGCCGGTCAGCACGCCGCGGCCGTCCTCGTCACGCAGGCCGCGCTTCACATTATATTCTTTATAAAGACGCGGATCGATATAGTTTTTCTTCTCCCACTGGGCCTTCTGGGCCATAATGGCGGGAGTGATCTCGCAGTATGTGTTTTCCAGCATGTATTTCCGATTCATGTCAGTACTCCTTTCAAAGGGGGTATATCACAATATGCTGCAATTTTAGCATGGAGCACTTTCATATTTCAACGGTAATGTTGCTGAAATTTTGGCCACGCCTCCTAAAATTTGCATAATATAAACGAAGGGCTTGCATTTTTGATGTGCAGACTGAGAAAAAATTCTCAGAGCTCTGAAAGAACCTCGCCAATGGGATCGGTGATCACCAGTCCGGCGGACAGATCCCGTGCTACGGCGGACTTGTTGATTAAGACGAGATCGCGGCCGCGGTAATAGTTGATCAGTCCTGCGGCAGGGTAAACGTTCAGAGAGGTGCCGCCGATGATGAGAAGGTCTGCCTCGGCGATGGCGCGGACAGAGCCATCCAGTGTGTTCTGGTCCAGCCCCTCCTCGTAGAGCACCACGTCGGGCTTCACGATGCCGCCGCAGTCACAGCGGGGAACGCCGGTGGAGTGAAGAATGAAATCCAGACCGTGAAATTTGCCGCAGCGCTGGCAGTAGTTGCGGTGGACGCTGCCGTGCAGTTCGAGTACGCGGCGGCTGCCGGCGGCCTGATGAAGGCCGTCGATGTTCTGGGTGACGATGGCGCTCAGCTTGCCCTGCTGTTCCCATTCCGCCAGCTTGCGGTGGGCGGGGTTGGGCTTTGCCTCTGGCGCCAGCATTTTGGCGCGGTAGAAGCGGAAAAACTCTTCGGGGTTGCTTTCATAAAAGGTATGGCTTAAAATCACCTCAGGCGGGTATTTCCATTCCTGATGGTACAATCCGCCGGTGCTGCGGAAGTCGGGGATGCCCGATTCCGTGCTTACGCCTGCACCGCCGAAGAAAACGATGCGGTGGGCATGGTCTGTCAGTTCTTTCAGCTTTTTTACGGCGTCGGTCATGCCGGTCCCTCCAGTTTCATAATAGTAAGGAGATACACATGAATATTCAGATTTTTGGTTCCTCCAAGTCCTTTGATACCAAAAAAGCAGAGCGGTGGTTCAAGGAACGCCGCATCAAATACCAGTATATCGATGTCCCCTCAAAAGGATTATCTCCCCGGGAATACCAGTCCGTCAAGCAGAAAGTTGGGTTTGACGCACTGGTGAATACGAAATGCCGGACGTATGAGGATCTGGAAGATCAGTACAAGCGCTATGTGACCCAGACGGCATGGGAGGAGAAGCTGCTGGAGCATCCGGAACTGTTCAATACGCCCATTGTCCGCAACGGAAAAGAGGCGACGGTGGGCTATTGTCCGGAAATCTGGGCAAACTGGGAGTAAACAGGCTCTCTGAGCCGGCAAGGAGTGGTCGGCATGGAACAACGGATCCCCCAAAACCGCCTGCTGCGGTTTGCATATCTGATGGTGCACCGCTATCTACGCCATCGGGTAGGTGTGCAGAGCGCAGCACTGGCCTTTTATCTGCTGTTCATGCTGTTCCCGTTCCTGATTTTCGTCAGCGCGCTGCTGGGACAACTGCAGCTGGATGTGGCAGCCATTCTACAGGGCCTGCGGGGCTTTCTGCCACGGGAGATCGTGGCAGTGGCGGAGATGTATCTGAACCATGTGAGCCGGTATTCCAGTAGCCGCCTGCTGCTGTTCGGGCTGGTGTTCTCCGTGTATTTTCCCATGCGGGTCACCAATGCACTGCTGCGGGCCGTGCGCGTGGCATATCATCTGGGGCCGCCCCGCGGGACGATTGCGCACATCAGTAAAAGCCTGTTGTATACCGTTGTGCTGATCGCCTCCATTGCCCTGACCCTGCTGCTGATGACCGTCAGTGACCGGACACTGGGCTATGCCGTGGATTACTTCCGGTTTCCGGAGGTGGCAGCGGAACTATGGGCGGTGCTGCGGTTTCCGTTGATCGGGGCGGTGGGCTTTTTTGCATTGTTTACCCTTTATGCGCTGGCACGGGATGACCACCCTATGTGGAGGGACCTCTGGCCGGGTACGCTGGCAGCGCTGGCAGTCTGGCTGGGCGTTTCGTGGATTTACACATGGTATGTGGAATCCGTGGCCCACTATTCGCTGCTGTATGGCTCCATCGGCGCGGTCATCGTGCTGCTGGTCTGGCTGTATCTTACGGCGGTGATTTTGATTATGGGCGCGGAACTGAACGGTGTGCTGGCAGGCCTGCGCAAAGAACAGGGTGGAAGATAACAGGTCAAACCATGCAGGGAGATATTCTGCCTGCATGGTTTTATTTTCTCTTTTCATTTTGCGAAAAGTGTGATAAAATCATTTACGCAATCGATTATTCGCGGTTTTGGGAGGCTGTACTTGTGAGAAAGACAAAAATTGTATGTACCTTAGGCCCTGCGACAGACAAAGAGGGCGTTCTGCGGAATATGCTGCTTGCCGGCATGAATGTTGCCCGGTTCAACTTTTCCCATGGCTCCCATGAAGAGCATAGAGCCCGGCTGGAGCAGCTGAAACAGCTGCGGGAGGAACTGACCCTTCCTGTGGCTGCTATGCTGGATACCAAGGGACCGGAGATCCGCTTGAAAACCTTTGCGGAGGGACAGGTGCTTTTGAAAACCGGACAGGATTTCACCTTGACCACGGAAGATATTGTGGGTGATGAAACCGGCTGTGCCCTTACCTTCACAGATCTGCCCGGTGATGTGAAGCCCGGTGACACGATTTTGCTGGATGACGGTCTGGTGCGCATGACGGTGCTGGAAACCACCCGCACCACCATCCGCTGCCGCGTGGAAAACGACGGCGTGATGAAAAACCGCAAGGGGGTCAATGTGCCCAACGTGCGGCTTTCCATGCCCTATATGAGCCAGCGGGACCGGGAGGACATCCGGTTCGGCGTGGAGCAGGGCTTTGATTATATTGCCGCCAGCTTTGTCCGCACGGCGGCGGATGTGCGGGAGCTCCGGCAGTATCTGAATAAGCTGGACTCCCATATCGGCATCATCGCCAAGATCGAAAATCAGGAGGGCGTGTCCAATCTGCCGGACATTCTGGCGGTGGCAGACGGCATCATGGTGGCCCGCGGCGATCTGGGCGTGGAGATCGACTTCACGGAGATCCCTGCCATTCAGAAAAGTGTCATTGCCCAGTGTGTGGCCTGCGGAAAGCCGGTCATCACCGCCACGCAGATGCTGGATTCCATGATGGAAAATCCCCGTCCCACCCGTGCGGAGATCACGGACGTGGCCAACGCCATTTATGACGGCACCAGCGCCATCATGCTCTCCGGTGAGACGGCGGCGGGTAAATACCCTGTGGATGCCGTCCGTACCATGGACGCCATCGCCCGCAGGACCGAGTCCAACGTTACCGGCCAGTGCCCGGAGCGGCGGCACGGAAAAACCAAACTCTCCATCACGGCGGCCATGGCCCATGCGGCTTGTACGACGGCGCTGGATATCGGCGCAGACGCCATTCTCACCGTCAGCCAGCGGGGCGTGACCGCCCAGATGGTCAGTGCTTTCCGCCCCTCCACCACCGTGGTGGCCCTGCTGCTTGACCCGCAGGTGCAGCGGCAGATGGCCTTGTATTGGGGCGTGGAGCCCATTACCATGCCCTATGTCACCAGCACGGATGAACTGGTGAAGTTCTCTGTAAAAGCCGCGGAGGAGGCCGGGCTGGTGAAGCAGGGCGACCTGGTGGTCATCACCGCAGGCGTGCCCGTAGGTGTGGCCGGAACCACCAACACCATCCGCGTGCAGCAGGTGGGCGGCGCACTGCTCAACGGCATCGGCGTGGGGGAACGAAAAGCCACCGGCACGCTGTGCGTCTGCCGCACGCCGGAGGAGGTGGCGGAAAAGTGCCGTCCCGGCGATGTGCTGGTAGTCCCCTACACCACCAACAGTATGCTGCCCTATATCCGGCAGGCTGCCGCTGTCATCAGCGAGGAGGCCAGCGCCGACAGCCATACGGCAACCATTGGCCTGACGCTGGATAAGCCTGTGATCGTGGGTGCCGTAGGTGCTACCCGCCGCCTGACCGATGGTGTGATGGTCTCCGTGGACTGCGTGCGCGGCGTAGTGCAGGTGCTGCCCAGATAAAGTGCAAAAAATTGTTTCTGTCTGTTGACAAAAAGCGCTCCGCATACGCGGAGCGCTTCAGCCTGTCGAAAAAGTCTGCTAAATGCAGACTTTTTCGTATTTATGGAGTAAAATGGAATAGGGTGATGAAAATGCTGGAACGCGGAAAGATGGATCGAGACGCGATAGAAATCGTAGGAATAGATAGTCTGGTTC
>JAFYQM010000049.1 GCA_017547085.1 Oscillibacter sp. | reverse complement strand
CGTCATGACCGTGGACGCTCAGCAGTTCCCCCTGGATTACGACTTCTCCGTGGGGCTGCAGGTGCCGGTGCTGGTACAGGCTGTCCAGGCGGATGGCTTCACCAGTGCTGAACAGGCCTTCATTGCGGCCAATATGGATACACCTGACTTTGACAAGCTGCTGGACATCCAAGGTGGAAGCAATGGTAGCGACAACAACGACGGCAACGGTGGCGGCGGTATTGACGGAGTACTCAAAACCCTGCTGGATCGCATTGCTACTGCACTTGGCGCCGGTGAAGATCGTGTAGACATCGAGGTGAAAACCAACAGCTTGGTCCTCGATGACCCCGATTTTGCTGGTCAGCTGAACGCTATGACCAACGCCTTTGGTGCTAACGCTGAGATCAACATCCAGCCCATTTCGCCCGATGGCAGCACGGTGGTTGTTGAACTTGGCAAAACTGCACTGCCGAAGAATGTCACCCTCACTGCCGCCACAGGACAATCTCTCGTCATCACCGGTGAAGATTTCGACTAATCACACAATCCCCCTGCTCAGCAATCTGCCGGGCAGGGGGATTTTCGTAAAAAGCAGGATTTTCATCTTCCACAGCGAATATATCTATTAGGATAATTTGCTGTTCATTCAGCATGCAAACATAACTTATTTTTCGCCCTAAAACGAGGTGAATGCAATGCAGGATTACGTGATTCTTGTCAATCTGGACAAAAAAATCTGCCACGCGTTGGCCCGGCGCCTGCGCGCGGACGGCACTTATTGCCGCATCACGCCCCGCACCGTCACGGCGGACGAGCTGCTCCAGGCTGCGCCCCGGGGTGTGCTGTTGTGTTGCCCCTTCACGGGCAAGGCAGCGGACATCCCGCAGATGCTGGATTATGTCCAGTCCGGTCTGCCGATGCTTTGCCTGGGCGATTCTGCCCTGACGCTGTGCCAGACCCTGGGCGGCGAGCTGGCTCCCCTGCAGGATGGCGGCATCATGTCCTTTGACATTGACGCGGAGGACGCCCTCCTCTCCGGCATGGACAGCAGCGAAAGCTATCTGCCCACCCTGCGCGGCATGGTGTTCACCGAGGATCAGGGCAAAGCCTGCGTCACAGCGGACGGTGTGGCCATCGGCTTCCACATGCGTCAGCGCGACGTTTGGGGCTTGGCCTACACGCTGGATCGCAACGACCCTGCAACCAGCCAGCTGCTGGGCAATTTCTGCCGCAACGTTTGCGGATGCACGCCCTGGTGGTCCGAGCGCGCCTTCATTGAGCGCGCCCAGGCCCAGATCGTCGAAGCTGCGGGCGATGGCGAGGCTTTGTGCGCCCTTTCCGGCGGCGTGGACAGCGGCGTCACCGCGCTGTTGGGTCAACTGGCCCTGGGTCAGAAGCTCCGTTGCCTTTTCATCGACACCGGCTTCCTCCGCGAAGGCGAGGCAGACGAGGTCATGGACGCATACCAGACCCAGCTGGGCATGGTTGTCCGCCGTGTTGATGCCCGCGCGGAATTCCTCCTGGCCCTGAATGGCATCACCGATCCCGGTGAAAAGGAGCGCACCATCCGCAATTTGCTGCGCGAGATCCTCCGGCGCGAGGCCGCCAGCTTCCCCAACGTGAAGCTGATTCTGCGCGGCACCAACTTTGCCGACACGCCTGATCCCAACTCGGCGACGGCGACCATTGGCCTCCCTGTTGTGGAGCCCGTTAAGGAGCTTTTCAAGGATGAGATCCGCCACGTGGGCGAGTCCCTGGGCATGCCTGCTGTGATGTCCACCCGTCAGCCCTTCCCGGGCAGCGGCCTATCGACGCGCATTATGGCCACCGTTACGGCAGAACGCTTGGACATTCTCCGCACGGCAGACGCTATTTTCCGCCGGGAGATTGAAGCTGCCGGCCTACAAAAGCGCCTTTGGCAGTACTATGCCGCGATGGCGATTTCTCCCCTGGCTGACGGCGGCTTAATGGTGATTCTCCGCGCCGTACAGGCTACCGAGGGTGGCGCTGGACTGCCTGCGCGTCTCCCCAGCGATCTCTTGGAGCGCGTCACGACGGACATCATTCGCGAGTGCCCTGACGTACAGCGCGTCTTTTACGACTGCACGCCCAGCCGGTCCTATAATATGCTATCAGATACCTGATTAGGCACATTGGAACGCTCAACGCATGAGCGTTCCTTTTTTGTGCCATCTTTTTCTTCACATTTGATGAATGTTTTCCAAAACAACAAAAAAAGGAAGTCATCTGACTTCCTTTTAAGAGGGAACCGGCAGCGACCTATCCTCCCGGGCCGTGTCCAGCCAAGTACTTTCGGCACTGGAGAGCTTAACTACTGTGTTCGGTATGGGAACAGGTGGGACCTCTCCGTCATTACCACCGGTAGATTTTCAAGGTTGGCCTGCCGTTACTTGCTTCCCTTTGCTCGTTCCGCTTTCTTTCGTCCGCTTCCCTTGCTCCGTTCTTCACCTTTCCGCTTCTTTTCCGTTCCGCTTCGCTTCCTTTCGTCCGCTCTGCTTCCCTTCTCTTTCCGCTTCCTTGTGCTTCCCTTCGCTTTCGCTCCGTTCTTCAAGCTGTTTCCGGCCTTGCACCTCTCGGTGCACCCTGACAACTGCACAAAACTGACTCAATATCTTCAGACCTTACAATTGATCTCATTGTTTCTTTGAATGTTCTGCATTTCTGCTTCTCATTCGGGTTTGTTATATCAAGCGCTTAAATCAAGCCCTCGACCGATTAGTATCAACAACCTACATGCGTTACCGCACTTCCAGCGTTGACCTATCACCTGGTAGTCCTCCAGGGGTCTTACTCCTTGCGGATGGGAGTCTTATTCTTGAGGTGGG
>JAFYQM010000048.1 GCA_017547085.1 Oscillibacter sp. | reverse complement strand
CGTTTCGAGTTCAATCCCGATGAGGAAGAAATGGTATTCGCTGAGGAAGTGTTCGGCGGTTCCGTGCCCCGTAACTTCTTCCCCGCCGTTGAAAAGGGCCTGCGTGAGGCCTGCGTCCATGGTCCTCTGGCCGGCTATCCCGTCGTGAACCTGAAGGCCGTTCTGTACGATGGCTCCTACCATCCCGTCGACTCCTCCGAAATCGCATTCAAGACCGCCGCTCAGCTGGCTTATAAGGCCGCTCTGCCCGAGGCCAGCCCCTGCCTGATGGAGCCCATCGGCGAGCTGAAGGTCACTGTGCCCGATAGCTACATGGGCGATGTCATCGGCGATCTGAACAAGCGTCGTGGCCGCGTCATGGGCATGGATCCCACCGACGACGGCAGCCAGGTCATCTCCGCTGAAGTTCCCATGGGCGAGATGGGCAGCTATGCCATCGACCTGCGCTCCATGACCCAGTCCCGCGGCAGCTTCACCTTCCACTTTGTCCGCTACGAGGATTGCCCCCCCGCAGCACAGGAGAAGGCAATTGCCGAAGCCAAGGCTCTGGCAGAACAGAACTAATAAGCTTACGAAAATGTCCGGAGAGAAATCTCCGGACATTTTTTGCGTAAGGGGGCAATCCTCGTCCTATACAGGGGTCCCTCCGCAAACCAGCGACCGCAGGTCGCGTTTGCGGAGGGAAAAGGAGGAACAAGGAAATGGAGCGAAGTTTTCGCCGCAGGCGGAAACAAAGCGGCATGGACTTTGTTCCGACGCGCCCCCCCGCAGCACAGGAGAAGGCCATCGCTGAAGCTAAGGCTCTGGCTGAACAGAACTAATAAGCTTACGAAAATGTCCGGAGAGAAATCTCCGGACATTTTTTGCGTGAGGGGGCAATCCTCGTTTCATACAGGGCTCCCGCTGCAAACCAGCGCAGAGGGCGCGGTGCAAAACCGGACATCGCACCATACACCGGGAGGGGGCATAGAAATGTGCCCGGAACCCATTTGAAAAATGAAATTCAGGATGAACCCATTTCACGCCCCGCTCCGATGTAATATCCCTCTTGAATTGCCGAAACTGTTGCGATGGAGCACACTGCTGCGGAACTGTATTTCAATTCAATAAAATGTAGTGTCAACGGCAGAAGAAACAATAACAACCCTGTGGCCTTATTCAGCATCGTATGCAGGGATATGAACGTTTTCCTGTAAATCAATCCTGATATCATATTGCTGATTTTGATGATCGCAATGACGAGCATCCAGATCCATAACCATTTCGGAATGGGAATGACCGGTAACAGTTTGATCAAAGAGACCGCTACAAATATGAAGTCAGCAACCGTATCAAATTTTGCCCCAAACTCGCTGGTACCATTTGTCTTTCTTGCAACCGTCCCATCTACCATATCACTAAGCCCGCAAAGGAGATACATCATATGAAATTGAGATGAAAGCGCAGGAACGAACATCATTAAAATACTGCATAAAACACGGAAACTTGTGATGATGTTTGCAATCAGGCTTCCCATTGCTTCACCTCTCGATGTAAAGTTATTGAACTCATCATACTATAATTGGTTTGACGATACAAGAACAGGCACAGCAGGTTTATCTGCTGTGCCTGAGACTGTTTTATGACCCGTGCCGGTCATCCCGGACATTTTTATGACGCTGCATCATTATAGTAAATGCATTATAGCCTAATGATTCTAAAACGGCTTTGCGAGAACATGATTTAGAAACTCAAAAATAATTAGTAATAATTATCATTATTGTTGCAAAAACTACAGGTAAACATTCGAATATGCTGTTATACTTCAATCATCCCAAGGGGAACAACAAAGAACTAACAAAAAATAACATAAAACTATCTGAGGAGGAAATTATAATGAAGAAGTGGGTCTGCAACGTTTGTGGTTATGTGCATGAAGGTGAGAGCGCTCCTGAGAAGTGCCCCGTCTGCAAGGTTCCGGCTGAGAAGTTCAGCGAAGTCAAGGGTGAGATGAAGCTGGCCGCTGAGCACGAGTATGGTATCTACGGCAAGACTGTGAAGAATAATCCCGACATTTCTGAGGAAGATAAGAAGTACATCTTCGAGCAGCTGATGGCCAACTTCAACGGCGAGTGCGCTGAGGTCGGCATGTACCTGTGCATGGCCCGCATCGCTCACCGCGAAGGCTATCCCGAGATCGGCCTGTACTGGGAGAAGGCAGCCTACGAAGAGGCTGAGCACGCTTCCAAGTTTGCAGAGCTGCTGGGCGAGGATCTGGAGCCGATGATGAAGGCTGATACCAAGTCCAACCTGAAGTGGCGTGTGGACTGCGAGTACGGCGCTACCAACGGCAAGTTTGATCTGGCCAAGGTTGCCAAGATGAACAATCTGGATGCCATCCATGACACCGTCCACGAGATGGCCCGCGACGAGGCCCGTCACGGCAAGGCTCTCGAGGGTCTCCTCAACCGCTACTTCAAGTAAGACATCCGAACGAAAAACAGGAGGATTTTGATATGGAAAAGTATGTATGCCCCTGCGGTTATGTGTATGATCCCGCCGTCGGCGATCCCGATAACGGCGTAGCTCCCGGTACCGCCTGGGAGAATGTCCCCGAAGACTGGCTGTGCCCCACCTGTGGTCTGGGCAAGGACGTTTTCGAGAAAGAGTAAAGATTTCAGAGGGGAGCGGATGTCCGCTCCCCTCTTTTTTGATTCCAGAAAACTCAAAAAATTTTTCAAAAAGTTGCTTATGCAACTGTTGAATATTCTAATATGCTGTTATACTAAGATTATCCCAAGGGGAAACAAAACAAATAAAAACAGTAAAGCATATAAAGAATTCAAGGAGGAAATGAGTTATGAAGAAATGGGTCTGCTCTGTTTGCGGTTATGTGCACGAGGGTGAAACTGCTCCCGAAAAGTGCCCCGTCTGCAAGGTTCCCGCTGAGAAGTTCAACGAGGTCAAGGGCGAAATGAAGCTGGCTGCCGAGCATGAGTACGGCATCTACGCCAAGACCGTGAAGAATAACCCCGACATTTCCGAGGAAGATAAGAAGTACATCTTTGAGCAGCTGATGGCCAACTTCAACGGTGAGTGCTCCGAGGTTGGTATGTATCTGTGCATGGCTCGCATCGCTCATCGCGAGGGCTATCCCGAGATCGGCCTGTACTGGGAGAAGGCTGCCTTTGAAGAGGCTGAGCACGCTGCCAAGTTTGCAGAGCTGCTGGGCGAGGATCTGGAGCCCATGATGAAGGCCACCACCAAGGACAACCTGAAGTGGCGCGTGGACTGCGAGTACGGCGCAACCGCCGGTAAGTTCGATCTGGCTAAGGTCGCCAAGATGAACAATCTGGATGCCATCCACGATACCGTCCATGAGATGGCCCGCGACGAGGCCCGTCACGGCAAGGCTCTGGAGGGTTTGCTGAACCGTTATTTCAAGTAAGAAGAAGCTTTAAAAAGGGACAGAATTTCGATTCTGTCCCTTTTTATTGGAAAATATTCTTTTTCGCAGTATAATTACAGCATATTATACGGAAAGGTATAAAATCCATGAACTTGTAAAGAGAATTGCTGCGAGGGGTAAGGAGGAATTGCTATGTCAACATTTATATGCGAACTGACTGGAGTTCGAGGGCGGTCTTTACGTCTTTATGACAATAAATGCGAGATTACAACAGATGTTACATTAGGTAGTGCTTTGACAAGTAATGCATTGGATGGAAGAAAAACGATATTTTTTATTGATGTTGTGGGTGTTCAATTTAAGGAGAGCGGTTTTGCAATTGGCTATTTGCAGTTGGAAACACCCTCTATGCAGATGAATAACCAGAGCAGTAATATGTTTTCGGAAAACACATTTACATTTGAGGAAGGCAAAAATGGTGTGACCAATTGTCTTATGCGTTATGTGCATGATTATATTATTTCCAGAATTGAAGGATATAAGTATGGAACACTTTCTGCGGTTCCGGTTGAAGTCCCTGCCGCAATGGTTGAGTTAATTCCGGAAAAAGGAGAAGATCTTCCTGCTGGACCAATTGAATACAAAAGTAATAATTGGATTTGTGCAAAGTGTGGAGCAGGAAATCCGATTCGAAAGGCAAAATGCTGGAAGTGCGGAGCGGAGAAACCAGAAAAGTAAATCTCATGATAAGGTAGTTGAAGACGCGCGGAAACGCTATTTCAAGTAAGAAGTACATCACAGGAGGGAGCGGAAATTCCGCTCCCTCTGTTCTGCCAAAATGACGCAAAAATACCCCGCTGTATCCAACCGGATACAGCGGGGTGATTCTTTTTACAGAGATGCGATGTGCTGGAGGTACTTCTTACTGTACGTTTCGTAGAAGTCAGCGTATTCGCTGCCGCTTTCACGAGCCGCCTTGGAGTAGTCGTGAAGGTCCAGCTTCTGGTGGCTCAGCTCGATGACGCAGCCGGCAATGTTGGAGCAGTGGTCGGCCACACGGCCTAAGTTTGTCAGCAGGTCAGACCAGACGAAGCCTGCCTCGATGGTGCATTCGCCCTTCTGCATCCGGAGAATGTGGTGGGAACGCAGCTGCACTTTCAGCGCGTCCACGATCTGTTTCAGAGGCTCCACCCGCATGGCGGCGGAGAGGTCGTTGGTCTCGTAAGCAGTGACAGCCAGATCCACGGTCTCGTTCAGGGCCTCCCGCAGAACGGCCAGTTCCTTCTGTGCCTGGGGCGTGAAGACGATGCCCTTGTCCCGCAGTTCCTCGGCGGAGGCGAGGATGCCCACGGCGTGGTCGGAGATGCGCTCCAGATCGCCGATCATGTGCAAGAGCTTTGCGGATTCGAGACTGTCGGCGTCGTTGAGGTCGTGGGTGCTCAGCTTGACCAGATAGCTGCCCAGCGTGTCCTCGTAGTGGTCCGCTTTGTCTTCAGCCTTGCGGATGGCGGCGGCACTGTCAGCGTCGTAAGCGTTGAGCTGTTCCAGTGCCTGCTTCAGGGAGTGGATGGAGAGGCTTGCCATGGTGCCGGTGACCACACGGCACTGTTCCAGAGCCACGGCGGGAGTGGTCATCAGGCGCTCGTCCAGTTCAACCGTTTCCTCGTCCTTCTCGGTGACAGGCTCGGGGATCAGCTTGTAGGACAGCTTCTCCAGCAATCCGGAGGCAGGCAGGAGAATAGCGGTGCAGAGAATGTTGAAGGTGGTGTGGGCGATGGCGATGGTGGTCTCGCTGGCGGTGCCGTTCACAAAACCGCTGAGGTCAAAGATGGCTTGCGCGGCGCAGAACAGTGCCAGCAGAATCGTGGTGCCGATGACATTGAAGGAAAGATGCACCAGAGAAGTGCGGCGGGCGTTGCGGTTGGTGCCGATGGAGGAGAGCATGGCGGTGACGCAGGTGCCGATGTTCTGGCCCATGATGATGGGGATGCTGGTTCCGATGGTGATCTGCCCCGTAGAGGACAGTGCCTGCAGGATACCCACGGAGGCAGAGGAGGACTGGATGATGGCAGTCAGCACCGCACCGGCCAGCACGCCCAGAATGGGGTTGGAGAACAGCAGCAGAATGTTGCGGAAGCCCTCCACCTCTTTCAGACCGGCTACGGCGGCGCTCATGGTCTCCATGCCTACCATCAGCGTGGCAAAGCCCAGCAAAATGGTGGCGGTGTCCTTCTTCTTGCCGTTTGAGTTCGGGGCCATCATCAAAATGATGCCGATCAGGGCCAAAACGGGGGTAAAGGAGGAGGGCTTGAGCAGCCGGACGAACAGGTTGCCGCTTTCAATGCCCGTCAGGCTCAGCAGCCATGCAGTGACTGTGGTGCCCACGTTGGCGCCCATGATGACGTTGATGGCCTGCTTGAGGGTCATAATGCCGGAGTTGACGAAGCCCACAACCATGACGGTGGTGGCGGAGGAGGACTGGATGATGGCGGTGACGCCAAGACCGGTCAGAAAGCCGGCCAGCTTGCCGGAGGTGAGGCGGCCCAGCAGGGTGGTCAGCCCGTGGCCGGCCCGCCGTTCCAGCGCGGCGCCCATCAGGTTCATGCCGAAGAGGAACAGGCAGAGTCCGCCGATCAGTTCCAGAACATCAAATAGATCCATAGGTAGTTCCCTTTTTCTTTCTGTAAGTTTTATCATATGGTGCTTTTAGGTTTGTCCATCCTCAATATATCATGCAACGGGAACGGGAAAAAGTTTGGTTCTGTGTAAAGTACGTTAAATCCATGTAAAAAAGTCAGGGCAGGCAAGAATGCACAGATGAGAGGAGCGTAAAAAACCATAAGATAGGAGAAGGAAAAGACTTGCGGAGGCAGGAAAAGGATGGTACACTTCTTTACAGAACGCAGAAAGGAGGAGGGCCATGTACCGCTACCTGTTTTTCGATCTGGACGGCACCCTGACGGACTCCAAAGAGGGCATTATCAACAGCGTGCGCTATGCGCTGGGGAAGATGGGACTGCCTGTGCCGGAACCGTCGGTTTTGCTGAACTTTATCGGCCCGCCTCTGCATGAAGGGTATATGGAATACTGCGGCCTGAGCCGCGAGCAGGCGCTGGAGGGCGTGACGCTGTTCCGGGAACGCTATAATGTGACCGGCTATCTGGAAAACGCGGCGGCGCCGGGCATGCTGGAGCTGTGCCGGCGGCTGAAGGAGAAGGGCTTTGTGATGGCAGTGGCCTCCTCCAAGCCGGAGTGTATGTGCCTGCCCATCTGCCAACGGTTCGGCTTTGCGGATGTGATGGATGTTATCGTGGGCAGCCAGCCCGGTGAGGACTGGAAGAAAGCCGATGTGATTCGCGAGACTATGCGCCGATTGAATCTCTCGGAGGACGACAAGCCCGCCATTTTGATGATCGGTGACCGGAAATTCGATGTGCTGGGCGCGAAGGAATGCGGCATTGACTGTGCCGGCGTGGAGTTTTTCGGCTATGCGGCTCCCGGCGAACTGAAGGATGCAGGCGCTGTGGCGGTGGCGGACACCGTGGGCGCGCTGGAACAGTTCATTCTCCGGCACGCGGAATAAAGAACGCAGAAAGAAGGACGTCCCGTGAGGGACGTCCTTTTGATTTGCAGAGTATAAATCACGCCGCAGGATGCTCCAGTGCGCGGACTTCTGCCAGTGTCATGCCATGGGCGGGAAGATCGGCTTCTATAGCAGGGTCCACCGGTACGGCCAGATACATGTTATTACCGTAGGCATAGGCACCGGAGGTGATGCCGATCACCTGTCCGTATTCATTCATCAGGGCGCCGCCGCTGCTGCCTTCAGAGATGTCGGCGCTGTTGACGATGCAGGGCAGGGCAAAGGGAGGTACATTGTGCGCGGTGGAGCCGATGATGCCGCTGCTGACGGCAAGACCCAGTCCCAGCGGATTGCTGATGGCGTACACCGTGTCACCGGCGCAGATTTCACCGGTACCCACCAGTTCCAGCCAAGCAAACGTGGAAGTGATCTTTGACTCTTTGGAGGTGCGGGAGACCCGGATCACGGCAATGTCGATGTCCGTGTCGTAGTAGAGGACTTCTTCAATGGGATAGACCTCGCCTGCGGCCGTGGTGGCCAGACCGTAGGAGGCCTCGTCGATGGAGTGATAGTTGGTCACAGCCAGACCGTCCGGAGAAATAAAGAAGCCGGTGGCGTTGCCGGTGGGCATCTCCGCATACATCTGGTCGACGGTCCGGAACGCGTCGATGCGGAACACGGCTGCCATGTGGTGGTCGGCGATCTGGCGGGCGGTGAGCCGCTTGTTCAGCAGCCCCAGTGCGCTGGCGGCGGCTTTGGAGCAGTTGCCCTGCCGCACCAGACGGCCGATTACCGTTTCGCTGCCGTCCTTGTAGGAGAAAAACAGCGCGTCGTACATCGTCTCGAACACGTCGCCGCGGGTCATGGCACCCTCATAGCTGCGGGAGACCAGACCGATGCGGCGGGCAAAGGCGGCGGCGTCGGACACGGCGAAGTCACCGTTTTTGTCACTGTAGCCCAGCATCCGCAGCAGCATGGTGCACCATGCGTTGGCGGTGAGGGCGTTGTCAGGCTTGAAGTCCAGTGCTGTCACGCCGGTGATCCAGCCCTGATGGGCGGCGTAGGTGATGGGGGTGTAGGCCCAGTCCGGCACATCCCGGAAGCCGGAAATCCAGAGGTCGTTTCGGGCAGCCTCCTCCGCACCGGCCAGACGCACCAGCAGCACGGCGGCGTGGGCGCGGGTGGCAGGCGCATCCAGCGCATAGCCGGTATTATTTCCCTGAACAAGGCCCAGCGTGGCCAGCGTATCCGCGGCGAGGGAGGTATCTCCCTCCAGCGCACCGGCGGCGGGAACCGCACCCAGCAGCAACAGTAGGGCGCAGAGCAATGCAGTTAAACGGATTTTCATAGGGGTTCCTCCAGTGATTTTCATGGAGCCATTTTAGCACTGCCACGGTGGTTTCGCAAGCTTTTCGCAGAAGGAGCTTCCCATCTGGACAGAGGGCGCAAACCTTGCTATACTGGCCTTAACCATGAATTTACCGTAAAGGAGAAAGCGGAAATGGAACTGAAAGAGATCCTGAGCAAATGCGACCATACCCTGCTGGCCCAGACCGCCACATGGGATGAGATCCGCGCCATCTGTGACGATGGCATGAAATACGGCTGCGCCAGCGTGTGCATTCCCGCCAGCTTTGTGAAGCAGGCCGCGGCATATGTGGAGGGCAAGCTGCCCATCTGCACCGTCATCGGCTTCCCCAACGGCTATGCTACCACCGCCGCCAAGTGCTTTATGACCGCTGATGCCGTGGCAAACGGCGCGGATGAGGTGGATATGGTCATCAACCTCGGCTGGGTGAAGGAGCAGAAGTGGGACGAACTGCTGGAGGAGATCCGTGAGATCAAGGCTGCCTGCGACGGCAAGCTGCTGAAGGTCATCATCGAGTGCTGCTTCCTGACGGATGAAGAGAAGATCAAGCTCTGCGAGATCGTCACCGCCTCCGGTGCGGACTATATCAAGACCTCCACCGGCTTTGGCGGCGGCGGAGCCACCCGCGAGGATGTGGCCCTGTTTGCAAAGCATGTAGGCCCCAACGTGAAGATCAAGGCCGCCGGCGGCATCGCCAACCTGCAGGATGCGGAGGATTTCATTAACCTCGGCGCATCCCGCCTCGGCACCAGCCGCGTGGTGAAGGCCGTCAAGGCCATGGAAGCGTAATCCCAAAGGAACAAGACCCTCTCCAAACGGAGAGGGCCTTTCTTTTTTTCAAAACAGCGCGGGAACGGCCGCGGTGGCCAGCGCGGCGGAGAGGAGTCCCTGCACCAGTTTTCCTTTCAGACAGCAGCGCAGGCGTAAAGGGGTGCCGTCCAGCACGGCGGCGGTCTGGGCCAGCACGGAGAGCCCGCCCCAGCCGCTCATGCCTGCCGCCAGCAGAAAGCTGAAAGCATCATTTTGCAGCATGGGTGTCAGGGAGAACAGCTCCACCGCGCCTACCAGCGCTGTTGCCGTCCGTCCGCCAAGTCCCTTCAGCGGTGCGGCCAGCACATAGAACAGCACCACAAAGGCGCAGATGGACAGCATCCCTGTCGCGGCGTCCCGCACCGAGGAGACAAAGGCGGACGCAAAGGAAGGGGGCGCAGCCACAGGGTGGTGGCTGCTGCGGCGAAGTGCAGGTGCTTTTTTGCCGCGAAAGAGCAACCCCGTCAAGAGGGCGGAGAGAATGTGGATGAGCCACAGCCAAAGGCCGGTCCGCGCGCTGCCGAACACGCCCGCCCCCAGCACGCTGATGAGAAAGGCGGGGTTGGAATTGTTGCAGAAGGATAGCAGCCGTTCCGCCTCGTCCTGCGTCAGCGCACCCTGCCTGTATAGCTCCACCGCTGTACGGGCTCCGATGGGATACCCGCCCGCAAGGCCCAGCACCAGTGCGCTGCCCGCGCTGCCGGGCAGGCGAAAGAGGGGCGTCATCAGCCCGGAGAGGAGGGGGGACAGCCAGTCTCCGAACCCCATGGCCACCAGCAGACCCGACACCGCCAGAAAGGGGAACAGCGCGGGGATCACAGACGTGGCGCACAGGGCCAGCGCCTCGGACGCGGCGGCGCGCAGATGCACGGCGTCCGTCAGGAACCAGATCAGCACAGCGCAGAGGATCAGGCAGAGATTGCTTCGTTTTTTCATACACATCACCGCAAAATCCTATGCGCGACGGGCAAGTTTCAGACCCGCGGCACATAGAGTAAAGGCGAGGTGAAGCCTGTATGGAACGAAAACGAAAAGCGTGGAGCAGCGGCGTGATGGACAGCGTGGCGGAGCTGTTTGACCTGCCTGCGGACATTGTGGCGGGGCTGCCCCATCTGGAACTGGTAGGAAACCGGCAGCTGTTTTTAGAACGCCACACGGGAATTTTGGGATACAGCGAGGAGCAGATCGATGTAAATACCGTCTCCGGCGTGGTGCGGGTGCGGGGACAGCGGCTGACTCTCGTGGCCATGACGGCAGAGGAGGTGCGCATCGGCGGCGTGATCTCTGCCGTGGAGCTGGTGGGGGCGGAGTCATGCTGAAGGAGGCCGTCAACCGCCTGCGGGGACAGGTGCGCATCCGGGTGGAGTGCGCCTTTCCTGAACGGGTCCTGAATCTCTGCAGCGCCAGAAATCTGGCGTTCTGGGACCTTGCGTGGGAATCCCCCACGGCCTTTACCTGCCGCCTGTCCCGTCAGGACCTTCGGGTGCTTCGCCGCTCAGCGGAGAAACTGAGCTGCACCATCGAGGTGCTGCGGCATGAGGGAGCGCCCTATTTTTTCAGCCGCTTCCGCCGCCGCACGGCGCTGTGGGTGGGGCTGGTGGCCTGTGGACTGGGACTGTTTCTCGGTTCCTTTTTCATCTGGGAATTTGAGATCGAAGGCAACACCACCGTGCCGGATACCGCTATCCTCCGTGCGCTGGAGCGCAGCGGCGTGCGGCGCGGTACGTTTGGCCTTTCGCTGGACGGGGAGGACCTGCGCAACCATGTGCTGCTGGAACTGCCGCAGCTTTGCTGGCTGGCGGTCAATGTCTCCGGCTGCCGCGCCCATGTGCAGGTGCGGGAGCGCATCGACGCCCCGCCGCTGCTGAATGAGGCCGAGCCGACCAATATCGTGGCCCGGCGGGGTGGACTGATCCTGCGGGTGGAGGCGCTGGACGGCGTGCAGTGCGTGCTGCCCGGCACTGCCGTCATAGAGGGGCAGATCCTGATCTCCGGTGTGGAGGATATGGAGACCTTCGGCGCCCGCACTGCGGCGGGACGGGGCACCGTTACCGCCCGGACGTGGTACGCCCTGACCACCTCGGTTTCGCTCAATGGTACAGAGCGGCAGTACACCGGGGAGGAGACCACCCGCGCCGCAGTCGTCATCGGCACGCGGCGGATAAAATTCTTTGCAAACAGTAGCATCGAAGACACAAAATATGATAAAATAACAAAAAGAACTGCCTGCGCGCTCTTTGGCGTGCCGCTGCCGGTCACATGGGTGACGGAAACCCTCTGCTTTTACGAGCCGGTTTCCGTGAAGCGTGATATCGTGGCGGCGGAACAGGCGGCGGAAGAGGCCCTGACAGGCTATCTCCACGCGCTGGTGGAACCCTATGGCGAAGTGAAAAGCACCCTTTGCACTTCCCGGCAGAAGGGCGATGTGCTGGAAGTGACGCTGACAGCGGAGTGTGTGGAGTCCATCGGCAGAAGCGTGCCGATTTTGACGGAAGAAGCGGAGAACGATCCGTAAGATACAGGAGTGAAGTGAATTTGGAACAGAGAATCAGCATTGAACGTCTGGAACAGGTCGTGAACATTTTTGGCTCATTTGATGAGAATATCCGCCTGCTGGAGCAGGAGTTTTCCGTCACCGTGGTGAACCGGGAAGGGGAACTGCGGGTAGAGGGTGAACCGGAGGATACCATGCTGGCCTGCAAGGCGATTCAGGCTCTGCTGACCCTCTCTGCCCGCGGCGAGAGCATCGGCGAGCAGAATGTGCGCTACGTCATCGGACTGGTGCGCGCGGGCAAGGAGGAGCAGGTAACGGAGCTGACCGGCGATGTGCTGTGCATCAGCGCCAAGGGTCGCCCCATCAAGCCCAAGACCATCGGCCAGAAGGAGTATATCAAGTCGGTGCTGAGCAATACCATCACCATCGGCGTAGGCCCTGCCGGTACGGGTAAGACCTACCTCGCCGTGGCGGCGGCAGTGCAGGCCTTCCGCGACAAGCAGGTCAACCGCATCATCCTCACCCGTCCCGCGGTGGAGGCAGGCGAGCGGCTGGGCTTCCTGCCCGGCGACCTGCAGTCGAAAGTGGACCCGTACCTGCGGCCGTTGTACGACGCCCTCTTTGACATGCTGGGTGCCGAGACCTATCAGAAGTATTTGGAGCGCGGCAACATTGAAGTGGCCCCGCTGGCCTATATGCGCGGCCGCACGCTGGACGATAGCTTCATCATCCTCGACGAGGCGCAGAACACCTCCCGCGAGCAGATGAAGATGTTCCTGACCCGTCTGGGCTTCGGCTCCAAGATCGTCATTACCGGCGACGTGACCCAGATCGACCTGCCCGACGGAAAGGCCTCCGGCCTGAAGGAGGCCATGCGGGTCCTGCGGGATGTGGAGGGCATCGGCATCTGCCAGCTGACCAATTCCGATGTGGTGCGTCATGTGATGGTGCAGCGCATCGTCAAGGCCTATGAGGACTATGAAAATGCCAAAAACGGCGGAAAGGGGAAGAAAGCATGAGAAAAACCCACTATCTTCCCGTTACCGCCGATGTGCCGGTGGCAAACGAAAAGGCAGTCGCCGCCCTGATCCGCAAGGTGATCCGCACAGCACTGGCGGCGGAGGGCATGACGTATCCCTGCGAGGTGAATGTGAACCTCACCGATGATGCGGGTATCCATGAGATCAACCGCGAGATGCGGGATGTGGACCGCCCCACCGATGTGCTGAGCTTTCCCGTGTTCGATCTCATTCCCGGCGAGCTACCGGATGAGCTGGACGCCGACCCCGGCACCGGCCTCATCCCCTTGGGCGACATGGTGATCTCCATGGAGCACGCGGCGGCGCAGGCGGTGGAATACGGCCACTCCCAAAAGCGGGAGTTGGCGTACTTAGTGACTCATTCCGTGCTGCATCTGCTGGGCTACGACCATCTGGACGAGGGCGAGCAGAAGAAGCAGATGCGGGCGCGGGAGGAAGCCATTCTGGCAGAACTTGGTATTACACGAGAGGATTGAACCCATGAAGAAAGAAGATTTATTCGCCTGTCTCGATCAGGCCAGCGCCGCCTTTGCACAGCGGGTGCAGGAAGCG
Source organism: Oscillibacter sp. (assembly GCA_017547085.1). Classification (GTDB taxonomy): domain Bacteria; phylum Bacillota; class Clostridia; order Oscillospirales; family Oscillospiraceae; genus Oscillibacter. Next base: position 19,552 of record JAFYQM010000048.1, on the reverse strand, counting down.
GCTGTGGAACCGGAACTGGAGCAGGAAGAGGACGACTTCGAACTGCAGATGCAGGAAGAGGAACTGGCTGCGCTGGTGGCCAAGGAACTGGGACTGCTGTAACGCACACCGGACGAGCTGCGGCACATACACTGTCCTGAGGTGATTTGGGATGGTATTGCTGCAAGAGGGACTGGTGGCCTTTCTTTCTGCCGTGGGGTTGACCACGGTGGTGTGGCTGGCGGCGGGTGCGCTGCTGCACACCGGCAGGCCCGCGATTCCGGGACTGCTGCTGGTGCTGCCCCTGCGGGGAGAGGCGCTGGCCATGGAATCGGATGTGCGGGAACTGCGGCGGGTGCAGAACCGTCTGCCGGGGGCAAAAATTTTACTGGCGGACTGCGGCCTCAGCGAGGATGCCCGGGGTCTTGCCCAGTATCTGGCGGACCGGCAGGAGGATGCCGCATTGCTGGACGCAAAGGACATTCAACTATTCAACGGAAGTTAAAGGAACGAAACGCATGGAAGAGCTGACCTGCTGCGCAGGCACCGTACATAGTGTCATTTTTCAAAACGCGGAAAACGGCTATACGGTCCTCCGCCTCCTCACCGAGGAGGGGGAGGTCGTTACCGTGGTGGGCTGTATCCCCTGTGCCGCGCCGGGCGAACGGCTGACGGTGTCCGGCGTGTGGGAACAGCACTCCCAGCACGGCGAGCAGCTGCGGGCCACGGAAGTGGACCGCGCCCTGCCGGAGGACGAGGACGAGATCTTCAACTATCTTTGCTCCGGCGTCTGCAAGGGCGTGGGGCCTGCTACTGCCCGCCGCATCGTGGACCGCTTCGGCACGGACACGCTGGATGTGCTGGAACGGGAGCCGGAACGGCTGAGCCTGCTGAAGGGCATTACCGCCAAAAAGGCGCAGGAGATCGCCGACAGCTTCCGCCACCATTTGGGGCTGCGGCGGCTGATGCATTTCCTTGCCCAGTACCAGCTGCCGCCGGTGCTGGCCATGCTGCTGCGGCAGCGTTACGGCGAGGCTGCACTGGAAATGGTAAAGGACAACCCTTATCTCCTCTCCGCCGACGGCTGCGGCGTGCAGTTTTCCGTCACGGATGAAATCGCCATGAGTATGGGCATGGCTGCCGACAGTGAGGAACGTCTGCAGGCGGCGGTGACCTTTGAACTGGCCCATAACGAGAATAACGGGCATGTATTTCTGCCCCGCAATAAATTGGTGGACGCCACCTGTCGCCTGCTGGACTGCGGCAGCGAAGCCGTGGAACAGGCGCTGGACGCCCTGATCGAAAGGCGGGTGGTGGTACAGGAGCCGCTGGCCAATGTGGAGGCCTGCTACCTGCACAGGCTCTGGGAGGCGGAAGTTTCCGCCTGTGCGCGGCTGAACAACCTGCTTGCCGCCGAGACGGATGTGAGCCGTCAGGTCCAGCGGGTCATTTCCGAGATCGAAGCCTCCGCCGGAATCACCTATGCCGCGCAGCAGCGGCAGGCTGTGGAACTGGCGGCGAGTAGCGGCGTGCTGATTTTGACCGGCGGTCCCGGTACCGGCAAGACCACCACGGTGCGGGGCATTGTGGCCCTGTTTCAACGGATGGGACTGGATATCGTGCTGGCGGCCCCCACCGGCCGCGCCGCCAAGCGCATGAGCGAATTGGCGGGACTGGAGGCCCAGACCATCCACCGCCTGCTTGGCATGAAGTGGGACGAGGCCACCCGTCAGGTGACGTTCCAGAAGAGCGAGCAGGAACCGCTGGAGGCGGACGCTGTGATCGTGGACGAGATGAGCATGGTGGATGTCAGCCTGTTTTCCGCCCTGCTGCGTTCCCTGCGGCCCGGTACCCGTCTGGTGCTGGTGGGCGATGCCGACCAGCTGCCTTCCGTGGGCGCGGGCAACGTGTTTTCCGACCTAATCCGCAGTAAGCGGGTAGAAACGGTCTTTTTGCGGGAGGTGTTCCGTCAGGCGGAACGTTCTGCCATTATCCGCAACGCCCATAAGGTGAATCTGGGTGAGCCCCCGGTGCTGACCAACGATCAGGACGATTTCTTCTTCCTTTGCCGGAGGGACGGCGAGCGTGCGGCTGCCACGGTGGTGGAACTGTGCAAGACCCGCCTGCCGGAGAAAATGGGCATTCCCGTGGAGCAGATCCAGGTGCTGACGCCCACCCGCAAGGGCCCCTGCGGTACGCTGAATTTGAACCGCCTCCTGCAGGAGGCGCTGAATCCCAGACGGCCCGACCGACGGGAGATCCAGTGGGGCGAGCGGCTGTTCCGAGAGGGCGACCGCATTATGCAGACCCGCAACGACTACGATGTGGTCTGGGGCAAGGAGGACGGCACCATCGGTACTGGTATTTTCAACGGAGATGTGGGCCGCATCGTTCAGATCGACCCCAGCGGGGAGTGGCTGGCAGTGGATTTTGACGGTCGCAGTGCCACCTACGGCGTGGAAATGCTCAGCGAGGTGGATCTGGCCTATGCCCAGACCGTCCACAAGGCACAGGGCAGTGAGTATCCCTGTGTGGTGCTGGCGGCTATGCCCTCCGCACCCAGTTTGATGGTGCGGGGCGTGCTGTATACTGCTCTGACCCGCGCACGGGAGCTGCTGATCGTGGTGGGCGACGATGCCGCCATCCGCGCCATGGCCGCCAATGACAAGCAGCAAAAGCGCTACTCCGGCTTGAAGTGGCGGCTGTCCCACAGCGGTGAATAACGTATAAATTGCATAAAAAGAAAAGGAACCGGATTTTCCGGTTCCTTTTTGTTATTTCAAAAGTGCCGTCCGCACATCCAGCTTTCCACCGGTGATCGTCACCACGCCGTAAGTGGGGCGTAGCCGGTCACCGATGCTGCCGGGATTGAGGAAAAAGGTCTTACCCCGCATGTCCACCAGCGGCATGTGGGTATGGCCAAACAAAAAGAGGTCCAGATCCTTTTCTTCGGCGGCATATCCCGCCAGAAGCAGGGACTGCTTCACGCGGTAGGTGTGACCGTGGCAGAGCAGAATCCGCTTGTCCTCCAGACACAAAAGCTGCTCCGTCGGCTCCTTCGGCAGAAAATCGCAGTTGCCCGGCACCTGCTGCAGTGGAACATCAGGGACATGGTCACGCAGCCATTCCGCGTCCCGCCAGCAATCCCCCAAATGGAAGATCATATCCGGCCGCTCTGCATCCACAGCCTGTGCCATATGAGAAAGATTCCCGTGAGAATCCGACAATACCAGAATTTTCATCGTGCCATCTCCTTTGCATCTATGGGCAGTATACGGCAAACAGCGCTGTTTCGCAATGGGTGGATCAAAAAATGCCGTCATCGCTCTGGACGGAAAAATTTTTCAAAAAAGGAATTGACAAGCAAAGGCGAAAATGCTATATTAAATGCGAAGTTAGTTAAGGCTAACTGGTGGGCGTGCCAACGGACTACTCCTGAGGTGCGCTGATGAATTCAGACTTATCTCCTTTTTCCCCTCATACAAGACCCCGCACGGCTGCCATTCCGTGCGGGGTCAACTCCTGAATAGAAAAAATGGGAAAAGTTGTTTGAATGGCTTGACAAATATATGCAGGAGTGCTAATATTCCACATAAAGAGGTTAGCGGAAGCTAACCGTTTGTAAACGAGTGGAGTTAGCGATGGCTAACAGGAGGCGAGAACCATGACCTTGATGCAGGCACAGGAAGGAAAAGAGTATATCATCCGCGGTATTGAGACGGACGATGAGGATTTAAATGCCTTTTTGTTCTCTCTCGGTTGTTACAGCGGGGAGCCCATCACGGTGATCGCCCGGAAGAAGCGGAACTGTGTGGTCTCCATTAAGGACGGCCGCTATAACATTGACAACGAGCTGGCTGAGGCCATTTTGATCTGAGAGAAGAAGGGGTGTGTTTTACGCCCTTTTTTGACCAACAAGGGTTAGCTTTAGCTAACCGCAACAAAACGATAGAGAAACTGATGTGTATCGAGGAGGAATCCCTATGAGAATCGCATTTGCGGGCAATCCCAACAGCGGTAAGACCACCATGTATAATGCCCTGACCGGGCGAAAAGAGCGTGTGGGAAACTGGGCGGGCGTGACCGTGGAAAAAAAGGAAGCCCTCATTAAAAAGAGCTACTATGACGCAGAGGAACTGGTGGCCGTGGACCTCCCCGGCGCCTACTCCATGTCTCCCTTCACCTCGGAGGAGAGCGTTACCAGTGCATATGTCAGGAACGAACGTCCCGATGTCATTATCAACATTGTGGATGCCACCAACTTAAGCCGCAGTCTGTTTTTCACCACGCAGCTGCTGGAGCTGGGTGTGCCGGTGGTGGTGGCGCTGAATAAGAGTGATCTCAACGCCAGAAAGGAGACCGTTATCGATGCCGCGGCCCTCAGCGCCAAGCTGGGGTGCCCTGTGGTGGAAACGACCGCCAATGCGTCCGGCGACAAGGGGCTGACCGAGGTGGTGAAGACCGCCGTGGCCCTGCGGGGAAAGAGCCAGAAGGCTCCCTACGTTCAGGACGGCGTGGATCTGACCGACAAGACCTCTGTGGAGGCCGCAGACCGCAAGCGCTTCGTTTTCGTCAACCGGATCGTGGCTGAGGTGGAAACACGCAAGGTGTTTACCAAGAATAAGAATGCTCAGGATGCCATCGACACTGTTTTGACCCATCCCATTGGCGGTCTGGTCATTTTTGCAGGCGTTATGTTCTTCGTGTTCCAGATCTCACAGGCATGGGTCGGCCCCTGGATCGCAGATGTGCTGGTGGGCTGGATCGAGGCCTTCATGGAAGTTGCGGCAGGCTGGATGGAGAGCGCCTCTCCCGTTCTGCAGGCGCTGGTGGTGGACGGTATCATCGGAGGCGTAGGCGCTGTCGTGGGTTTCCTGCCGCTGGTCATGGTCATGTACTTCCTGATCGCCCTGCTGGAGGACTGCGGTTACATGGCCCGTGCCACCGTGGTTCTAGACCCCATCTTCAAGAAGGTTGGCCTCTCCGGAAAGTCCGTCATTCCCTTCGTCATCGGCACCGGCTGTGCCATTCCCGGCATTATGGCTGCCCGTACCATCCGCAACGAGCGGGAGCGCCGTGCCACTGCCATGCTGGCACCCTTCATGCCCTGCGGCGCCAAGCTGCCGGTCATTGCCCTGTTTGCCGGTGTGTTCTTCGGGGATGCCAGCTGGGTGGGTACCCTGATGTATTTCGCAGGCATCGTGCTGATTTTCTTCGGCGCCCTGCTGGTGAACAAGATTGCCGGTCACAAGAACCGCAAGTCCTTCTTCATCATTGAGCTGCCCGAGTACAAGATCCCTTCCCTGAAGCTGGCTTTCAATTCCATGTGCGCTCGTGGCTGGGCCTACATTGTCAAGGCTGGTACCGTGATCCTCGTTTGCAACACGGTGGTGCAGATCATGCAGACCTTCAACTGGAGCTTCAACGTGGTGGAGGCAGGGCTGGAGCATACATCCATCCTTGCAACCGTTGCTACGCCTATCGCCGTCCTGCTGATCCCTATTGTGGGCTTCGCCTCCTGGCAGCTGGCTGCCGCCGCTGTCACCGGCTTCATCGCCAAGGAGAACGTGGTGGGCACGTTGGCCGTCTGCTTTGCCGTCACCAACTTTATCGACACCGATGCGCTGGAGCTGACCGGTGGCAGTGTAGAGGTTGCTGCTGCCTTTGGCCTGAGTAAGGCTGCCGCACTGGCCTATCTGATGTTTAACCTGTTCACGCCTCCCTGCTTTGCGGCGCTGGGTGCCATGCGCTCGGAGATCAACAGCCGCAAGTGGTTCTGGGGCGGGGTGGCTCTGCAGTTTGCCACTGGCTATGTGGTGGCGTTCCTGGTCTATCAGATCGGCACGCTGGTGACGGAGGGCCGCTTCGGCACAGGCTTCGTGCCCGGATTGATCGCGGTGCTGGTCGTCGTTGTGGTGGTGGCTTATCTTATCCGCAAGGCCGACAGAGCCGTGGCGGCAGAGTACAGATGCAATAAGGAAAGTGTGAGGAGCGTATGTTTATGACAGATATCATTGTAATCGCCATTCTGGCCGTGATCCTCGGCGCTGCCGTGGGCTATATTTACAAGACCAAGAAGAACGGCGCCAAGTGCATTGGCTGCCCTGCGGGTACCTGCTCCGGCGCCTGCAGCAGCGGTTGTTCCCATAGCTGCTGCTGTGAGCACACAGATACAACGGCAGAGCGCGAAAATCCGTAAAGGATCCCATTCCCCTATGTGAATGCTGGTGGAAAGCACCCCACTTTGGTGGGGTGCTTTGCTGTTTGACAGGTGGGAGGGGATTTGATATCCTGTTGGAAGAAAGTGAGGCAAGGCTATGGATCATTTTGCTTTTTTGGATATGAACTTCTTCACCCGCGCAGCGGTGTTTCCCGGCAGCGTGGGCGCATTTCGCTACCGCTTCCAGCGGACCGGCTGGATCGGGGACGGTGCCATTCAGGCGTGGGTCTATGAGAACATCAGCTTTGAGCTGGCGCAGAACATCGAAACGGAGAGCTTCCTCTGGACGGAGGACGGTATCGCTGCCCTGAAGGCATGGCTGGAGCAGAAACTGGCAGAGCGGGGAGAGGAGCCCTACCGCATTCCTTATCCTCCCAAGAAGTGCGATGTACTGGAACCGGCTGAGTGACCGCCTGCGGGAGGCCTACGGCGGGAAGGTATATAAGCTGGCGCTGTCTTCCGGCTGTTCCTGTCCCAACCGGGACGGCACGATCGATACGCGGGGCTGCATCTTCTGCGACGGCGCAGGTGCCTTTGCCGCGGCAGGGGACATCCCCACGCAGCTGGCGGAAGCAAAACGCCGTGTAGCAATCAAGGCGGGCGAGAACGCCCGCTACATCGCTTACTTCCAGTCCTTCACCAACACCCACGGCTCCGTTGGACGTCTGCGGACGCTGTATATGCAGGCGATGGCTGACCCTGAGGTGGTGATTTTGTCCATCGCCACCCGCCCCGACTGTCTGGGGGAAGAGGTCATGGCGCTGCTGCAGGAGCTGAATGCCATCAAGCCTGTCTGGGTGGAACTGGGACTGCAGACCATCCATCCCACCTCCGCGGCCTATATCCGCAGGGGCTATGACCTGAGCGTTTTTGAAGAAGCTGTGGCAAAGCTGCGTGCCGCAGGCATCGAGGTCATCGTCCACCAGATTCTGGGCCTGCCGGGCGAAACTACCGATATGATGACAGAAACTGCGCAATATATTGGACAATCTGGTGCGCAGGGCATCAAATTCCACCTGCTCCATGTCCTGCAAAATACCGATCTTGCAGCGGTGTGGCAGGCGGGAAATATGCCGATCATGGATATGGAAACCTACATCTCCGTTCTGGAGGCGTGCGTTCGCCGCATCCCGCGCGAGATGGTCATTCACCGCCTCACCGGCGACGGCGCCAAACGGGATCTGCTGGCTCCTCTCTGGAGCGGTGACAAAAAGCGGGTGCTGAATGCCATTCATGCCGCCTTTTTGCGGGACGATGTAGAGCAGGGCAGCGACCTGCTGTGAAAGGCGCAAAGAAAAAAGTGATGCCGCAAGGCATCACTTTTTTGTGAAGAACCAGCTCTGCCGTGCACCGGAATTCAATCCAGCGGCGCAAATTCCTCTCCGCTCTCCAGCTTGTGCCAGCGGAACACGCCGTCCGTCAGCGTCATGTAGCTGCGGGGGGTGTTCTCCTTGGGCAGGGACAGGGAGCCGGGATTGAGGTAGGTGATCGGGCCCATTTTGCGGCAGAGGGGCAGATGGATGTGTCCGCAGAGCAGGTAGTCACCTGCCATCAGGGGCGGCAGCTTGTCAGGACCGTAGTTGTGGCCGTGGGTGGCACAGAGATTCACACCGTCCACCGACAGGAAGGCATACTCGGCCAGCATGGGGAACTCCAGCACCATCTGGTCCACCTCGGGGTCGCAGTTGCCCCGCACGCACAGCAGCTTGTCCTTCACGCTGTTCAGCAGCGCCGTGACGGCAAAGGTGTCGTACGCTTCGGGGAACGGGTTGCGGGGACCGTGGTATAAAAGATCGCCCAGCAGCACGATGCGGTCGGCCTGTTCCCGTTCGAAGGCTGCCAGCAGTGTGCGGCAGCAGGCGGCGGAGCCGTGAAGATCGGAAGCAATCAGTAATTTCATGGTATATTCTCCTTTGTGGGGTGGAAACTATGACGGTATTGTACCTTAAACTCGACACAAACGCAACTTGCAAGCGGCGGCCCGCTGGTATATAATGCGAGTGAAAAGCCAAATAGACAGGAGCGATGCAGATGGAACTGAACACAACGAAGCTGCTGGACCTGACCCACACCCTCGCAGGGGAGTATCTGGCACAGTTTGAATACCCCTGGCAGGCATTGGACGGCATCAAGGAATTGATTCTTGAACTGGGCGCTTCTTTGCCCGCTGAAGAATACGACCAGCCGTCCCCCAATGTCTGGGTGCATAAGACGGCTAAGGTGTTTCCCTCGGCCTATCTGGGTGCGCCCTGCATCATCGGCCCGGAGACAGAGGTGCGGCACTGTGCCTTCATTCGCGGCAGTGCGCTGGTAGGGGCGAAGTGTGTGGTAGGCAACTCCGTGGAGCTGAAAAATGTCATCCTGTTCGACAACGTCCAGACGCCTCATTACAACTATGTGGGAGACTCCATCCTCGGCTACAAGAGCCACATGGGGGCCGGTTCCATTACGTCCAATGTCAAGAGTGATAAGACCCTTGTGGTGGTGAAAAACGGCGCGGAGCAGATCGAAACGGGCCGTAAAAAGTTCGGCGCGATCTTGGGTGACGGCGTGGAAGTGGGCTGCAACAGCGTGCTGAATCCCGGCACCGTGCTGGGACGCGGCGTCAGTGTGTATCCAACCTCCTGCGTACGGGGAGCCATTCCGGAGAATCATATCTTCAAGGTTTCCGGAGAGATTGTGGAGCGCAAGTGAACGAAAAAAGCACCGCCGATGGCGGTGCTTTTTACGTGGGAAGATTTATACCAGAGAGGCCTGTATTTCTGAAAAATACGTGGCGATCTTCTCTTTTACGGAAACATATTGTGCAAGGTTCATACCTTTGGAGATCTCTGTCTGATAAGATTCGGGGAGTCCTGCGGCCTTTAGAATTTCTTTTTTGTTCAGGCGTTCCCGCTCAATACAGTCTGCATAATAAACGGAAAAAACATGGATGCTGGCAACCTGCTGTCCGCGAGGGGCGTTGTCATAAGCCTCTCGTAAAATTCTTCCGAGGAGATGCTCTGTCATAGGAATCGCTCCTTTCTTTGCGTTTTTCGGCGTGGCTTCGGCCATATGCCTTTGAGGAAGCGCTTGAGACTCCAGTAATTGTTCGTAGTATTCAATGCTCATCAGAACGAGATCCCCTTCACCGTCTTTTGTAATGAAGATTGGCTCGTTGGCAGTGTGAGCGAGATGGGAAAAGGCGTCATAGTCTGTGCAGAGGTTTGCAGAAGATTTAATGATCATAAATACCACCTCCGGAAGTGTTTATAGGATATCATGCAAAAAATATAAAGTCAATAGCTAATTTAGCTAATATTGATTTGAGAGTAAGAATTAGGCAAAAAGAAAGAGAAAAGCGAAGACTTTTCTCTTTCTTTTTTGTAAAATATGTACTTTTCTTATAGCTGCTTCAAAATTTTCTCCACGGATTCTTCTGCGCGGCGGGCAACAGATTCAAAGTCAAGCGTGGTGTAAAGACCGTCGCGGTAGAGCACCTTGCCGTCCACCATGGTCAGGCACACATCCGTGCCCATGGCGGAAAATACCACATTGTTCGCCATGTTGTGACAGGGGCGGAGGTAGGGCTTGTTTTGCAGGTCCAGCACGATCAGATCGGCACGGAAGCCCTCTTTCAGAAGTCCGCAGTCGGTGCGGCCCTGAGACAGGGCACCTGCGCGGGTGGCGGCGTAGAGGGCCTGCTGCGGTGTAATGGCGGTGGGATCGCCGGTGGTAGCCTTGAACAGGGTGGCGAACAGCTTCACTTCCTCCAGAATGTTCAGGTTGTTGTTGCTGGCGACGCTGTCGGTGCCGAGGGCTACATTGATGCCGTGCTTCAGCATCTGCGGCGCACGGCAGAAGCCGCTGGCCAACTTCAGATTGCTGACGGGGCAGCTGGCCACGGTGACCTGTTTCTCCTTCAGAATGTCAAAGTCCTCATCCTCCAGCCACACGCAGTGGGCGGCAGTGGTGGGAACGTCAAACACACCGGCGTCGCAGAAATAACGCGCGGGCGTGCGGCCGCCGTGGCGCTGCTTGCACGCCTCGTGCTCTGCCTGTGTTTCGGAGAGGTGCAGATGCATATGCAGGCCGGTTTCTTTGGCAATGCTTGCCATGTCTTCCACCACGCGGGGCGTGGAGGTGTACTCCGCGTGGATGGCCAGATCCAGCTTGAAGCGTTCCTCGCCTGCGTTGTGGAATCGGTGCAGGGTGTCCAGCATCTCCTGATACACGGGTAGCTCTCTTGCACCGCGATCATCAAAGCAGGTGGTGGAAAGGCTGAAATTCATTTTGATACCGCTCTCCAATACGGCACGGCTGACCGCCTCGCCGTCGAAGTACATGTCAGTAGTAGACACGATGCCGAAGCGCAGCATTTCCGCCGCCGCCAGCATGGTGCCGTTGTAAATGGCCTCGCTGTCCAGCTTGGCCTCAAAGGGGAAGATGCGGGTGTTTAGCCAGTCGGACAGGGCCAGATTTTCGCCGTAGCCCCGCATCAGCGTCATAGCGGAGTGACTGTGGGCGTTGAAAAAGCCGGGCATCAGCAGCTTGCCTGTGCCGTCATAGACCTCGCCGAAATCCTCCGCGGGCTTCTCTGTGCCGATATAGGCAATTTTGCTGCCGATCACGCCGACGTATTGCCCCGTGTGATGCTGAAACTGCTCGTCCAGAATGTCAATGTTTGCAAACAGCATCTCCATTCCTCCTGTAAAAACAAAGTGTGCGAACCGCAGTCCGCACTTGAATTATATCGAACGCCCTGCGGCGTTGTCAAGGAAGGTGACTTTTGGGAAAAACGCTTGCGCGGGAAAGAATGAAGCGTATAATGAAAGAAACATGAGGGGGGTGGAGGGACTGCTATGGAAAACGTGATTCGCTACCGCCGGGAGCTGCATCAGATTCCTGAGGTGGGCTTTTGCGAGGTGCAGACGGCTGCCTACATTCGGGAGCATTTATCCAAACTGTCCTGCAGCTGGGAGGCGGTCGGCGATACTGGCACGATTGCCTTTTTCAATCACGGAGCCGGGGAGGCCATTGCGTTTCGCGCCGATATTGACGCGCTGTCCATTGCAGAGGAGACGGGGCTGCCGTTTGCTTCGCAGAACGGCTGTATGCACGCCTGCGGACATGATGCCCACATGGCGATGCTGCTGGCGCTGGCCGATCACCTGTCGGCGCAGGGAGGGACGTATCGGAAAAATATTCTGTTGATTTTCCAACCTGCGGAGGAGATGGTGGGCACCGGAGGCGCTAAGCAGATCTGCGACGCGGGAATTTTAGAGCGGTTCCGTGTGACGAAGATTTTCGGTCTCCATGTCTGGCCGCAGGTAAAAGCGGGGACCATTGCCGTGCGTCCCGGACCGCTGATGGCGCAGGCGGCCAATCTGGAGCTGGTGGTGCGGGGAAAAAGTTCTCATTGCGCCCGTCCAGACCTGGGCATTGACGCGCTGGCGGCGCTGGCGGATATGATCTCCGAGCTGAACCGCTACAAGCGGGAGGATATCCCCGTCGGTACGGAGTATTTGCTGCACTTGGGCACCATCTCCGGCGGCGACGCAGGCAACATTGTCTGCCAGAACGCCCGTGCCGAGGGCAATATCCGCGCTTTTGATCCACCCCTGTTCGACGCCCTGTGTCAAAAGGTGCAGGATACCGCCGCGGAGATTGACCGGCGGTATGGCACCATGACAGAGGTGCGCATTGGTACAGTCTATCCGCCGGTTTTCAATGATGCCGCACTGGTAGAGGCGTACAAAACCGCTTTGACCGATGCAGGCATTGAGGTGCTGGCGGCGGAAAAGACCATGATCAGCGAGGATTTCTCCCGATACCAGCAGCGTGTTTCCGGTGTGTTTGCCTTTCTGGGGCTGGGCGATGTGCCTGCACTGCATAACAACCGCTTCGATTTCAACGAGGAACTGATGCGTGTGGGTGTCCGTGCATTTATTGCGTTACTCAAACAGTTTGCATAAAAGGTGAAATGAAACAAAAAACCGCTTCCTGTTGGAAGCGGTTTTTTGGTGACCCGGCGGGGATTCGAACCCCGGACCCACTGCTTAAAAGGCAGTTGCTCTGCCTGCTGAGCTACCGGATCGTATGCGTTTTTGTGAGGCGTGAAAGGGTGGCTGGGACGGCTGGATTCGAACCAGCGGATGAGGGAGTCAAAGTCCCTTGCCTTACCACTTGGCGACGCCCCAATGTGGAAAGAAACAGGGGACCGGGGTAAACCCGATCCCCTGTCTTGTCTGGGGTGGGTGATGGGACTCGAACCCACAACGCCCGGAACCACAATCCGGTGCTCTGCCAATTGAACTACACCCACCACATGTCGATGTGGAAACGTTGCTGACGGTTCAGAAGAAGAGTGGTACGCCAGAAGGGACTCGAACCCCTGGCCTACTGCTTAGAAGGCAGTTGCTCTATCCAGCTGAGCTACTGGCGCGAATGGGAATGGAGCAGGTGACGGGAATCGAACCCGCATCCCCAGCTTGGAAGGCTGGTGCCCTGACCATTGTGCTACACCTGCGTGGCCCTCCGCAAATCGTCAGCTTTGATATAGTAGCATGAAACTGCGGGCCTGTCAAGCGGTAAAGGCTGGAATCCTGTAAAAATTTTTTCAGGATTCCAGAGACAAAAACCACCGGAACAGCTTTTGCCGCACGGCAGGCTCCATCCGCTCGGGATGCCACTGCACGCCCCACATCGGTAGCGCGTGGTGCCCCAACGCCTCGATGATACCGTCCGGTGACCATTGCAGGGGGGAAAGCCCGCTGCCAAGGCGCTCCACCGCCTGATGATGGGCGCTGTTGACAATGCCGGATTCTCCGCAGATCTCTCGCAGGGGTGAGGGGGCGGTGACGACGCGGTGACGGCGGTCAATGCCGTTTGCGGCGCTGTGCCCCGCAATATCCTGCAGCAGCGTGCCACCAAAGTAGACATTGATGACCTGCAGTCCCCGGCAAACGCCCAACACCGGCCGTTTCAGCAAGGCAAACCGCTGCAGCAGTTCCAGTTCCTCTGTGTCACGCAGGGTGTCGATCCCGCGGCTGGCAGTGTTGGCCTGTCCGTAGCGCCACGGGGCCAGATCTGCGCCGCCGGGCAGCAGCAATGCGTCGCAGGTTTCCGGATTTGTAAAACGGACGGAGCCGCCTGCCTCCTCCACCGCACGGCAATAATTGGAAAAGCGGGCGGCGTCACCCCAAAGATAAATCGTTTTCATTTAGCATCCCTCCGCTGATATCTTATGCAGAACGGGAAATTCTCTTGCAACGGCGGAGAAAATATGGCATAATGACCGATGGAATGATTCGGAGATGTACCCAAGTGGCTGAAGGGTCCGCACTCGAAATGCGGTAGGCGTGTCAAAGCGCGCGGGGGTTCAAATCCCTCCATCTCCGCCAACGCGCCGCAGGCAGTGCCTGCGGCGTTTTTTGCTGCCGATCTCGTTGACATTGTGCTGCGGGAAAGGTACGATATATTTAATAAAAAGGAGGGGTGCTATGAAACTGTTATGGCAGCCGGGGCGGATTGGCCCCATGGAAGTGAAGAACCGGGTGGTGCGTTCCGCCACCAACGAGCATCTCTCTGAGCTGAACGGCGATTTTACGCAGGCGTGGGCCGATACGCAGGTGGAGCTGGCAAAGCAGGAAGTGGGTCTTGTGATCACAGGCCATGTCTGCGTGGACCGCACCCAGCGGGCCGACGAGGGCCAGCCGGTATTGGACCGTGCTACGGACACGGCTTTCCTGCGACAGGCAGCAGAGGGTGTTCACGCCCATGGCGGCAAAATTGTCATGCAGCTGAGCCACAGCGGCGCGAAAGCCATGGAGGCCGTCAACGGCCGTCCTGCCAAGGGACCTGCGGATTTTACCGTGGAGGAATTGAAAGACCTGACGGATGCCTTTGTCTATGCGGCCAAGCGTTGTAAGGACTGCGGCTTTGACGGCGTGCAGATCCACAATGCCCACGGCTACCTGCTCTCCGCATTTCTCCATCCGGAGGAGAATGTCCGGACAGACACATACGGCGGCAGTCTGGAAAACCGCTTCCGCCTGCCCGGAGAGATCATCCGCGCTGTACGGAAGGCCTGCGGCGAGGACTTTGCGATCCTTGTGAAAATGAACTGCAACGGCTGCGGCAATCTGCCCGCTGTGCTGCGGCTGTTTGAGGAAAGCGGCGTGGACGGTATCGAGGTCAGCGGCGTGGACTTCGCAGCAAAGGCCGGTGTGAAAGAGCCGTTCTATCTGGAGCAGCTGCTGGCGGCCAGAGAGGGCATCCTCACGCCGCTGATTCTGGTGGGCGGTATGTTCTCCGGTGAGAGCGCGGAGCAGGTGTTGGAAAGTGGCATCGATTTTGTGTCGTTCAGCCGCGCTCTGATCTGCCAGCCGGACTTTGTCGCCCGCCTGAAGCGGGGCGAGCAGACGGAGAGCGCCTGTCTTGCCTGCAACGGCTGCTACCGCGTGTACCGCCAGCGGCCGGTCCGCTGCGTGCAGCACACGGAGCCGATTCCTCAGTTGGAAAAAGTCTTTTTCTCCCACGGATAAGGCAGGCAGACGATGAAAGAAACTAAGACAACAGGCCGCTTCTGCGGCCTGCCAACACCTTTTGAAACGGCGGCTGGTTCCGACTGGACGGAATATCCCCGTCCCCAGCTGCGGCGGAAGGCCTATCTTTCCCTCTGCGGCGACTGGCAGCTGGCCCTGCGGTGCGGCGGAAAGGAAACCCTGCTGGGCGCCATTCGCGTGCCGTTCCCGCCGGAATCCCGTATCTCAGGCATCGACCGTCCGTTGGCGGCAGGGGAGCAGTATGTCTATCAAAGAAATTTTGTTCTGCCGGCAGAGGCTGCCGGCCGTGTTCTGCTGCACTTCGGTGCTGTGGATCAAATGGCGCGGGTGTTACTCAACGGACAGCAGGTAGGGCAGCACGAGGACGGCTATTTGCCCTTTACCCTCGACATCACCGATGCGGTGCGTCAGGGAGAGAACACCCTGACGGTGGAAGTAACGGACGAACTGGATTTGGATCTGCCCTACGGCAAGCAGCGCCGCAAGCGCGGCGGCATGTGGTACACCCCCATCAGCGGCATCTGGCAGCCGGTCTGGCTGGAGTGGGTGCCGGAGAACTACATCCGCTCTCTCCGCATCACGCCCACGCTGACGGATGTGACAATTGAAACGTTGGGCGGAAACGAAGAAAAAACCGTGACGCTGCATCTGCCGGAGGGGAGGCAAACGGTTGCTTTCCGCGGTGACTGCGTGACCATTTCCATTCAAAATCCGATCCATTGGACGCCGGAGCATCCCCATTTATACGAGTTCACTCTGACGGACGGCACAGATGTCATCGACTCCTATTTTGCTCTGCGCACTGTGACCATCCAGCAGGTGAACGGGCAGGCCATCATCTGCCTCAACGGCAAGCCCTATTTTTTCCACGGTCTGCTGGATCAGGGCTATTTCAACGATGGTATTTATCTCCCTGCTGCACCGGAGGGCTACAGCTGGGACATTCGCACCATGAAGCACTTGGGCTTCAACATGCTGCGCAAGCACATCAAAATCGAGCCGGAGCGGTTCTACTACGACTGTGACCGCTATGGCATGATCGTCTTTCAGGACATGGTCAACAGCGGGGGCTATAGCTTCCTGCTGGATACGGCGTTGCCTACCATCGGCCTGCGGCGGGGTATTTCCCACCGCGTATCTCCGCGGCGAAAAGCCGCCTTTGCCCGTCACACGCAAGCAGTTGTGGAGCGGCTTTACAACCACCCTTGCGTGTGCTATTACACCATCTTCAACGAGGGGTGGGGGCAGCATGACGCGGACCGCATCTATACCGAACTGAAAACGCTGGACCCCACCCGCGTGTGGGACGCTACCTCCGGTTGGTTTGCAGAGCAGAAGAGTGATGTGACCAGTGAGCATGTCTATTTTAAGCCCATCCGGCTGAAAGCCCAACCTACACGGCCGCTGGTGCTGTCGGAGTTCGGCGGCTATGCCTGCAAGATCGAAGGCCATGCGTTTAACCGAACAAAAACCTATGGATATAAGCTATTTGCTCGAAAAGAGGAATTTGCTGCGGCACTGGAAAAACTGTACCGTGACGAGATCATCCCCGCCATTCGGGGCGGCCTCTGTGCCGCCGTGCTGACGCAGGTCAGCGATGTGGAGGACGAGACCAACGGCCTTGTCACCTACGACCGGCAGGTGGTGAAAGTAGAAGAAGAGCGGATGGTGGCACTGGCGGAGGAACTGCAAAGAGCCTTTGCCGCACGAATGGAGGAACAACATGTATGACGAACTGACGCAGGTGGACATCGACAAAATGCAGGAGGAGATCAATCACCGCGTGCGAGTCCTGCGCCCGCAGCTGATCGAGGAAGTGCAGACGGCCCGCGCCTTTGGCGACCTCAGCGAGAACTTTGAATATAAGTGCGCCAAGCAGGCGAAAAACCGGAACGAAAGCCGGATCCGCTATCTGGAACGGATGATCCGCACGGCGAAGGTCATTGAAGTCAAGCAGACGGCTGATACGGTAGGCCTGTTCGATCAGGTCACCATCTATAACGAAATGGTGAAACAGGAAATGACCATCCGCATCGTCACCACCCTGCGGCAGGATGCCCTGAAAGGCCTCATCAGCAAGGAATCCCCCGTGGGCAAGGCCCTGATGGGCCACGCTGTGGGTGAGCGTGTGGAGGTGGAGGTCAGTCCCACCATGAAGTATTTCGTGGAGATCCGTGCCATTGAAAAAGGCGAGGATGATGCCTCGCTGGATATCAGTTCTTACTAAAATAGCTATTATATTGATAAAAGGAGTTATTATGTTATTCATTTGCTACCCCAAATGCACCACCTGCCAGAAGGCAAAGGCCTATCTGGAGGCAAATGGCGTTCCCTATGAGCAGCGGGATATCAAGGAGGAAAATCCCTCTTTGGAGGAACTGACCGCGTGGTGGCAGAGAAGCGGCCTGCCTTTGAAAAAGTTTTTCAACACCAGCGGTTTGCAGTACCAAGCGCTGAACCTGAAAGAGAAGCTGCCCACCATGAGCGAAGCAGAGCAGCTGGCACTGCTGGCTACGGATGGCATGCTGGTGAAGCGGCCACTGCTGGTAAGCGAAGAATTTGTGCTGACGGGGTTCCGTCAGGCGGAATGGGATGAGAAGCTGACATGATCCAACGTTACGACCTTGCGCCGCTGGACGGCATTACCAAGCTGGTGTTCCGGCAGGTGTGGCACCGCCACTTCGGCGGCGCCGACCGGTATTTTATTCCCTTCTTTTCCCCCACGGACCACCACACCATCACGCCCCGCGATTTCCGGGAACTGGACCCTGAGGCTAACCGCGGCCTGCCCTCTGTCCCCCAGATCATGACCTGCCGTGCGCCGGACTTCATTTGGGGTGCGGAACGGATGGCGGAATTGGGGTATGAGGAGGTCAATTTGAATCTGGGCTGTCCCTCGGGTACGGTGACCGCAAAGGGAAAGGGCTCTGGTTTTCTGGCAAAGCCGGACGAGCTGGACCGCTTTTTTGACGAGGTGTTCAATGCCACAAGCGTGCCCGTTTCCGTCAAGACCCGTCTGGGTATTGCGGACGAGGCGGAATTTCCCCGCCTGCTGGAGATCTATAACCGGTATCCCATCGTGTGCCTCACCATCCATGCCCGGGTGCAGAAGGAGAAGTACCGGGGCGCTGTCCATCTGGATGCCTTTGAGGCTGCCTTGAAGGAGAGCAAAAACCCCGTCTGCTACAACGGCGATCTGCGGACGGTGGGCGAGGTGCGGGATTTTGAAGCCCGCTTCCCCGCGGCGGATGCGGCCATGATCGGCCGCGGTGCGGTGGCGGACCCTGCCCTGCTGCGCAAGCTGCGGGGCGGCAAGGCGGCTACTCGCGAGGAATTGCAGGCCTTCACCCAGGATCTCTACCGCTCCTATCAGGAGTTTTACGGCCAGATCGGCACCGCTGCCCAGCGGATGCGGGAAATCTGGTTTTACCTCATCCACCTCTTTGAGGATGCGGACAAGCTGAACAAGAAGCTGCGCCGGTTCAAGTATCCCAGTGAGTACGAGGCCATCGAAGCCGCCATTTTTCAGGAGTTGACGCTGCGGACGGATTCCGTGGGCGATTTGATTTGAATGGAAAAGAGGACACGCAGAGCGTGTCCTCTTTTTCTGTATGCAAGTTTGGCAGAAACCGTGTTACAGCTTCAGATCGCCGTCCTTGACCCAACCCAGCTTGCGGCAGCCCATATTGATAACGGGAGCCAGAATGGCGGGCAGCACGAAGGAGATCAGGATCAGACCCAGCCAGTCAAAGCCGGTGGGGGTGATGGCGGCAGCACCGTTGGCAATGGCCACCTCGCTGGGAGAGACCCAGCCGGTCCAGACACCCAACTGGCCGCACAGGCCGCAGGTGCCCATGCCGGAGTTGATGGCCGCGCCGTTCATTTCCAGCTTGAAGAGGCAGGTGGCGATGGGGCCGGTGATAGCGGAGGCCACCGTGGGAGCGATCCAGATGCGGGGATTCTTCACGATGTTGGGCATCTGCAGCATGGAGGTGCCGAGGCCCTGAGAGATCAGACCGCCCCAGCCGTTTTCCTTGAAGCTCATCACGGCAAAGCCCACCATCTGGGCGCAGCAGCCTGCCACGGCAGCGCCGCCGGCAAGGCCCGTCAGGCCCAGCACGGAGCAGATGGCGGCGGAGGAGATGGGCAACGTCAGGGCAACACCCACCAGCACGGACACCAGAATGCCCATCAGGAAGGGCTGCAGCTCCGTGGCATGCATGATCAGCTGACCGAAAGCGCTGGCGGCCTGACCGATAGGCGGTGCAATGATCCATGCCGCACCAATGCCGATGAGAGTGGTGACGATGGGGGTCACCAGAATGTCGATCTTGGTTTCCTTGCTGATGGCCTTGCCGCATTCGGCGGCGATGATGGCCACAAGCAGCACGGCCAGAGGGCCGCCGGCCTTACCCAGCGCATTGCAGGCATAGCCCACCGTGGCAAGGGAGAACAGCACCATGGGCGGCGCCTGCAGCGCATAGCCGATGGCTACCGCCATGGCGGAGCCGCTCATAAAGGAGCACATGCCGCCGATGGTGTAGGGAACGCCGTTGATTTCAATGATGGGAGCGGTTAGGAACCCGATGCCGAACTGGCTGCCGATGGTATTGAGAATGGTGCCGATCAGCAGTGAGCAGAACAGACCCTGCGCCATGGCGCCCAGTGCGTCAATGCCGTAGCGCTTGGCGGAGATGACAATGTTTTTGCGCTTGCAAAACGCCTTGATTTTTTCCATGTGGACCACCTGCTTCTATGTAAAAATAGTTGTGTTCGCAGGTGTCATGACACCTGCGAACACAACTAT
>JAFYQM010000047.1 GCA_017547085.1 Oscillibacter sp. | reverse complement strand
TGAGTTCGGCGAAGATAAGGCTATGATGGTCAACAACGCCGACTGGCTGCTGGAGCTGAACTATGTGGATTTTATCCGTGAGATCGGCGCTTGCTTCTCTGTGAACAATATGCTGCGTGCCGAGTGCTTCAAGCAGCGCATGGAGAAGGGCCTCAGCTTCCTCGAATTCAACTATATGCCCATGCAGTCCTATGACTTCTATCACCTGTACAAGGAGTACGGCTGCAACATGCAGTTCGGCGGCAACGACCAGTGGAGCAACATGCTGGGCGGCACCGAGCTGATCCGCCGCAAGCTGGGCAAGGACGCCCACGCCATGACCATAACCCTGCTGCTCACCTCCGAGGGCAAGAAGATGGGCAAGACCGCTTCCGGCGCCGTGTGGCTGGACCCCAACAAGACCTCTCCCTACGAGTTCTATCAGTACTGGCGCAACATTGAGGACGCTGACGTCCTCAAGTGCATCCGCATGCTGACCTTCCTGCCTCTGGAGCAGATCGACGAGATGGACAGCTGGGAAGGCGCTCAGCTGAACACCGCCAAGGAGATTCTGGCCTACGAGCTGACCAAGCTGGTCCACGGCGAGGAAGAGGCCAACAAGGCACAGGAGACCGCCCGCGGCTTGTTCTCCGGCAAGGGCAGCCTCGACAACATGCCCGCCACCGAGCTGACTGCCGACGATTTCGTGGACGGCAAGATGGACGCCATGACGCTGCTGGTGAAGTGCGGCCTGTGCCCCTCCAAGGGTGAGGCACGCCGTCTGGTGCAGCAGGGCGGTGTGGCTGTCAACGATGAGAAGGTGGCTGGTATCGAGGTGGCCTTCGATCAGAGCGCTTTCGAGGGCGACGGCGTCATCATCAAGAAGGGCAAGAAGGTCTTCCACAGAGCCTTCGTGAAGTAAAAACTTGAAATTCAAACCAGCAGACGCGGAGTTTCGACTCCGCGCCTGTTGCGCGTTTAGAAAATTTTGAAAGGGAATTAATAAAGTTATGATTACTGTCAATAACGTCGGTATGAACTTTAGCGGTCAGCAGCTGTTCAAGCACGTCGATTTGAAGTTTGTCCCCGGCAACTGCTACGGCATCATCGGCGCCAACGGTGCGGGCAAGTCCACCTTCCTGCGCATTCTCTCCGGTGATCTGGAGCCTACCACCGGCGAGGTCATCATCTCCAAGGACCAGCGCATGTCCATCCTGAAGCAGGACCACTTCCAGTATGACGAATACACCGTGCTGGACACCGTCATCATGGGCAACCAGCGCCTCTACGACATCATGAAGGAGAAGGACGCTCTCTACGAAAAAGAGGACTTCACCGAAGAGGACGGCGTCCGCGCTTCCGAACTGGAGGCCGAGTTTGCCGACATGGACGGCTGGGAGGCAGAGTCTGACGCATCCCGCCTGCTACAGGGTTTGGGCTTATCTGCCGACATTCTCTACAGCGAGATGAGCAGCCTGACCGGTAAGGAAAAGGTGAAGGTGCTGCTGGCACAGGCCCTGTTCGGCA
Source organism: Oscillibacter sp. (assembly GCA_017547085.1). Taxonomy (GTDB): domain Bacteria; phylum Bacillota; class Clostridia; order Oscillospirales; family Oscillospiraceae; genus Oscillibacter. The sequence continues at coordinate 56,699 of JAFYQM010000047.1, read as the reverse complement.
AGCCTGATATCATCCTGCTGGACGAGCCCACCAACCATTTGGACATTCAGGCCATCGAGTGGCTGGAGGACTTCCTGATGGAGTGCGAGAGCCTCGTGCTGGTGGTCAGCCATGACCGTCACTTCCTCAACACCGTCTGCACCAGCATCGTGGACGTGGACTACGGCGAGATTCGCATGTATGTGGGTAACTACGAGTTCTGGTACGAATCCAGCCAGATGGTCCAGAAGATGATCCGCGACCAGAACCGCAAGAACGAGGATAAAATCAAGGAACTGCAGCTGTTCATCCAGCGCTTCTCCGCCAACAAGTCCAAGAGCAAGCAGGCCACTGCACGCCGTAAGCTGCTGGACAAGCTGACCGTGGAGGAGATGCCCTGTTCCTCCCGCCGCTATCCCTTCGTGGGCTTCAAGATGGACCGCGAGTGCGGCAAGGAGATCCTGTACGTTGAAAATCTGAGCAAGACCGTGGACGGCCGCAAGGTGCTGGACAACGTGTCCTTCCGTATCAACCGCGGCGAGAAGGTGGCCTTCGTCGGCGAGGACGAGATCGCCAAGACCACCTTGTTCAAGATCGTCATGGGCGAGATGGAGCCGGACGAGGGTGAATACAAGTGGGGTACTACCATCACCACCAGCTATTTCCCGCTGGATAACTCCGCCTTCTTCAACGACTGCGACCTGAACCTGCTGGAATGGCTGGCCCAGTACACCGCCGACAACGCGGAGGAGGGCACTGAGTCCTTCAAGCGTTCCTTCCTGGGCCGTATGCTGTTCTCCGGCGATGACGTGTTCAAGCCCGTGAAGGTGCTCTCCGGCGGCGAGAAGGTGCGCTGTATGCTCTCCCGCATGATGCTGTACGGCTCCAACGTGCTGGTGCTGGATCAGCCTACCAACCACCTCGACCTGGAGTCCATCACCGCAGTCAACAACGGCCTGATCGACTACAAGGGCGTGGTCCTCTTCTCCAGCCACGACCACGAGTTCATCCAGACCGTAGCCAACCGCATCATGTCCTTCGAGGACGGCAAGCTGCTGGATAAGATGGGCACCTACGAGGACTATATCGAGTGGATGAAGCAGCGGACTAACGGATGATCCGGTTCCGGCTGATTCCCTTTATATCCAATAAAGCCACCCCGTATCACTGTTTCGTTTTGACAGGATCGGGGTGGCTTTTTGTCACAAAGAAGTTGACTGCGGCCCGTAAACGGGATATATTGGCTTCTGTCAACCAAAGTGTCCGGTTGGCGGAATGTGAGGAATGTTTGATGGACAAGGTTATGAATCCGCGGGTCATGCTGATCACGTCTATGACGATTTTCGGTACATTGGGCCTTTTTGTGCGGAATATTTCGGTTTCTTCCGGAGAATTGGCGCTATACCGCGCCGTACTGGCGGCGCTTTTGATCGCGGGCTTCCTGTTGGTCACCGGACAGAAGATCCCGTTTTCAAAGATCAGGAAGGAAGTTCCTCTGCTGCTTGCATCGGGCATTGCCATGGGCATCAACTGGATCCTGCTGTTTGAGGCCTATAAATACACCACCGTATCTGTTGCCACGCTAAGCTATTATTTTGCTCCTGTGATCGTGACCGCCGCGTGTCCGGTCCTTTTCCGGGAAAAGCTGACGGGAAAGCAGATCGTGTGCTTCCTGATGTCCACACTGGGCCTTGTGCTGATCACGGGCATCGGCGACCTCGGCGGCGGCAAGGACCTGCTTGGCATCCTGTTCGGACTGGGTGCTGCGGTATTCTATGCAACGGTGGTCCTTCTAAATAAATTTATTAAGAATGTGGAAGGCATCCACAGAACCTTTTTGCAGTTTCTTGCTGCCATTGTGATTTTGATTCCATATGTCATGCTGACAAGCGGCGTGACGTTGGGAAAGCTGGGCGGCATGGGCTGGATCAATTTGCTGATCGTGGGCCTCATTCACACCGGTGTGACCTACTGTATGTACTTTTCCTCCCTGAAAGAATTGCCGGGACAAAAGGCGGCGATTCTCAGCTACATCGATCCTCTGGTCGCGGTGCTGATCTCTGTCACGGTTTTGGGGGAGACCATGACCCTGTGGCAGGCTGTGGGCGGCCTTCTGATCCTCGGCTTTACCCTTTGGAATGAGATTTCACCCAAAAACTGATTACAGTATGAGGCGCTTCGGCGCAGGAATTACATATCCCGCTTTGGGCCGTCTGCTTTTCTGCGGACGGCCCTTTTGGTTTTCTGCACCCAAATCCTCCGCGGGCATACACTGGATTGAAAGAGCAATGCTCTTTCCTCAGCTACTTATTAGGAGGTATTGCAATGCCCAGTTGTGTTGTACCCGGTCCCGTGGAGGACCTGAACGGTATCCGGGAAGCGGTATGTATCCATACAAGAAAGATTTTTGACTCCTGCCGCGACAAGGACTGCATCGAAGACCTGCGCTTCTATCCCAAGGCACAGGATGTGGACGTGATCAACCGCGCACTGTCCGTCAAGGGCGGCAGCGCGCAGCTGCTGTATGTGTATGTGGATGTGGAGCCGGTGAGCTTCAACCGCGGCTTCTACACCGTGGATATGCGCTTTTTCTACCATGTCTCCCTGCAGGCCTACTGCAGCTCTCCCGCACCGGTAACGGTGGATGGTTTGTGCGTGTTTGACAAGCGGGTGATCCTGTTCGGCAGCGAGGGGAATGCCAAGATCTTCTCCTCCAAGGTGCGCAACGGCGAGCCGGACCTGCAGCTGCTGCGCCGCACCAACAGCCCCATCGCCGTGGTAGAGGCTGTGGACCCCATCGTGCTGGATGCCCGCATCCGCGATGTCTGCGGCAAGCGGGACTGCGACTGCGACCTGTGCGAGGTGCCCGGCTTTGTCAGCGAGTGCTTCGGCGGCCAGCTGTGCGGCGGCGACGAGGGCCGTCGCGTGTATGTGACCCTCGGCCAGTTCTCCATCGTCCGTCTGGAGCGGGATACCCAGCTGCTGATTCCCGTCTACGACTACTGTATGCCGGATAAGGAGTGTTCCTGCGAGAACAGCAGTACAGTGGAGGACCCCTGCTGCATCTTCCGCAACATTTCGTTCCCCGTGGGCGAGTTTTTCCCGCCCAATACGGTGCGCGGTGAGAATGACTTCGGCACCTGCTGCTGCAAGTGACTCAAACAGCCGGCCTTCGGGCCGGTTGTTTTTGGCATATCAGCGGACGAGCCGTCATAGAGTGGAGCAAAGGAAAGGGGGGAGGCATCCTTGGCAAAGGATGTGCGGGTATTGCGTTATGAGGAGGCGGCGGTCGTGCTGCCGGTGCGTCTAAGAAAAGCGGCGCTGTCTCTTCCGGAGGCGGACAAGGCCGCTGTCGAGGAAATTCGCCTGAGGGCGGGACGGAACATGACGGTGCTGCTGCCCGAAGGAGAGCGGGAACTGGACGTGACGGTGGAGGCAGCGGAGCTGGAAACGCTGTGCGACCTTGCTACGGAGTTTTCCCGCTACGCCGCGGCGGAGACGTTACGGGAGGGCTTTGTAAGTGTGCGGGGTGGCTTTCGCATCGGTCTTTGCGGCACGGCGGTGATGAAGGACGGAGTCAACACGAATCTCAAGAATTTGTCCTCCGCGTCCATCCGTGTTGCACGGGCCTGTACCGGCATTGCAGACGGGCTGCTGCCGCAGCTGCTGCGGGAGGGACAGTTTCAAAGCACTCTCATTCTCTCTCCGCCAGGCGGGGGAAAGACCACGCTGCTGCGGGACATGGTGCGCGGCCTCTCGGACAGCGGGCAACGGATTGCCCTCATTGACGAGCGTGGAGAGGTGGCGGTGATGTATCAGGGGGAGCCGCAGATGGATGTGGGGGCCCACACCGATGTGCTGGACGCTTGTCCCAAAGCGGTGGGCATTCCCATGGTGCTGCGGGGCATGAATCCGCAGATCATTGCCGTGGACGAGATCACGCGCTTGCAGGACCTGCAGGCCATGACGCTGGCCGCAGGCTGCGGTGTGGCACTGCTGGCGACCATCCACGCGGCAGACACGGAGGAACTGCTGCAAAAGCCCCTCTACCGCCAGCTATTGGAGGAACGGGTATTCCGCCTTGCTGTCCGAATCGAACGGACGCAGGAAGGTCGTGCCTACACGGTGGAGGAGCTTCCATGATCCGTTTCTTAGGCAGTGTCTGCATTTTCTCCGGCGGACTCATGACCGTCCTTTTACAGCTGCGGGAACGGCGCAGGACCAGAACAGCGCTGGCGGAGCTGCTTTCCGCGCTGCGGCGAATGGGGGAGGAGGTTCGCCTGTGCCGCACGCCGCTGCCCCGCCTGCTGCAAACCCTTTCGGCCTCTTGCAGTGGGGATGCGGCCGCCTTTTTTTCGGCAGTGGGAGATGCCCTTCGCCACGGGGAAGTCGCGGAAACGCTCTGGCGGGAGCAGACTTGCTGCCTGCCACTGCCGGTGGCGGCACAACAGGCGTTATCGGAAGTGGGAAGTGCTCTGCATGGTGATGAAGAGAATGTGTGTAAGGCACTTTCACTTGCCATCTTGGAACTGGAAAAGTGTGCCGTGGAATGGGACAAACAGCGGCCGGAAACGGAAAAAAGAACGGCGGCGCTGTGGCTTTCCGGTGCGGCGCTGCTGGTGATTTTACTGATTTGAGGGAAACGAAATGGATGTAGATCTGATTTTTAAAATTGCGGCTATCGGAATTTTAGTAGCGGTGCTGAACCAGCTGCTGATCCGCTCGGGGCGGGAGGAACAGGCCATGATGACCACGCTGGCGGGGCTTGTGGTGGTGCTGATGATCTTAGTGCGGGAGATCAGCGCCCTGTTCGACCTCATCAAGACCCTCTTTCGTTTTTGAGGATGGAGACCGTTGCACAGGTGACCGCGCTGTGCGTGGTGGCGGCGCTGCTGGCGCTGATTTTGAAACGGGGCAGTCCGGAGCTGGGGCTGCTGCTGACCCTCGGCACCGCGGCGGCGGTGCTGCTGACGCTGCTTGGGCTGCTGGGAGAAATTGTGGACATGCTGGACGAGCTGGCGGCGCGCAGCGGCGTGGGACAGGCGTTGTTTGAACCGATCTACAAAACCGTGGGCATTGCGGTGGTGGTGAAAACAGGAGGCAGCCTCTGTCGGGACGCGGGAGAGACGACGCTGGCAGGCGTGGTGGAGACTGCGGGAGCCCTCTGCGCGCTGCTGGTGACGCTGCCGCTGCTGCACAAGGTGCTGGCGCTGCTGTTGGAGTTGATGGTATGAAACGATGGCTTTGTTGTTTGGTGCTGTTGGCTGTCCTGACGGTACCGGCCGGTGCGGTGGAGCTGCCGGAGGAACTGGCGGACGCATTGCCCCGTGAGGCGGCGGAACTGATGGAGGATGTGGACACTTCCGGTACGGAAGGCTTCGCAGACGGGGTAGGGAAGCTGTTGCAGGAAGTGGGCGCGCAGGCGGGGCGGCTGGTGCGAAAGCAGGCCCGCGGCGCGGCGTCGGTACTGTTAGTGGTGGTGTTGTGCAGCCTGATCTCCGGCGTTTCGCAGGGAACAGACAGCAAAAACGAACGGTACGTCGCCATGGCGGGTGCGCTGGCGGTGATGCTGCTGACGGCGGGCAGTCTCGATTCCCTCATTGGACTGGGGGAGCAGACCATTGGTGACCTGCAAACCTTTTCCAAGGCGCTGCTGCCCACCCTTGCGGCGGCTACGGCGGCAGCCGGTGCGGTGACTACTGCTACTTTTCAGCAGGTGACCACCGTGTTTCTGGCCGATCTGCTGCTGAGCCTCATCGACGGGCTGCTGATGCCCCTGACCTACTGTTATATCGGCGCATTGACGGCGGCAGCCTGCCTGCCGGAAAGCCGTCTGGGCGCCATTGCGGAGGGACTGAAAAAAGTGATCACATGGATTCTTACCACCGTATTGATCGCCTTCACGCTGTATCTTTCCATCGCGCGGGTACTGAGCGGCAGCGTGGATACCACGGCGGTGCGGCTTGCCAAGACCACCATTTCGCAGGTGGTTCCGGTGGTGGGCGGCATCATTGCAGAGGCCTCGGAAACCGTGCTGGCCGGTGCGGGACTGGCGAAAAATGCCATCGGCGTGTTTGGCATGCTGGGAATTTTAGCCGCTTGCATCCATCCCTTTTTACATTTAGGCGTGCAGTACCTGCTCTATAAGCTGGCGGGCTTTTTCTCCTCCGTGGTGGGTGCGCCCTCCCTCAGCCGCCTGATCAACGGGCTGGGCGGCGCCTTTGGTCTGGTGCTGGGCATGACCGGCGCCAGCGCACTGCTGCTGCTCATTTCCGTGCTGTCCTGCGTGGCGGCGGTGACACCATGATGGCGGCGGTACGGGAGTGGCTGGTCTCCCTTGTGGCGGTGTCACTGTTTCTCTCGCTGGCTCAGAGCCTGATTCCGGAGGGAACACTGCGCAAGATCTCCTCCTTTGCGGGCGGTCTTTTGCTGCTGGCTGCGCTGCTGCAGCCGCTGACCGGCGCGGAGCGGTGGGAAGTGGAGCTTGACGCATCGGCCTATGAGAAAGCCATTGCGGCCCAGCGTCTGGAGCTGGAGAAAACGGGCACGGCGCAGCTGGCGCAGGAGGTAGCCCGCGCTGCGGCACAGACTGTGGAGACGAAAGCCGCAGCCATGGGACATGCGGTGTCAGTGGAAGTGGAGACAAAAACAGATGAAAATGGCATGCCCCTGCCGGATGCGGTATCTATTCGCGGGGCCTATGACGAGCGGCTTTCCGCGTGGATCGCCGAAGAGCTTGCCATCCCAACCGAGCGGCAGACTTGGCTTGCAGATAACGATTGACATTTTGCTGTAAGATGCATAAACTGAGCAAAGGACTACGAAAGAAAGGGGGCGTGCCTATGTCTGAAGCACTGCGGGTCACACTGCTTGCCAACGCGGGACTGCTGCTGGAATACGAGGGGACAACCCTTCTGCTGGACGGCATTTTCCACAGCCGTGATGTGCCCTTCAGCTCGCTGCCGCAGGATGTCTGGCAGAAGCTGCTGCGGGGAGACGCACCCTTTGGAAAAATCGACTACTTACTGTTCACCCACCACCATCCTGACCATTTTTCCGCGGCCATGACAGTGGAGTATTTGGAGGGCCATCCCATCAAGGGCGTGTTCCTGCCGGATGCGGAAGAACTGGAGAACAGTACCCTGATGCGGGGATTGCGGGAACACGGAACTCCCTGCGCACTCTTGAGTGACCAGACCAACCACGCCGTCTACAAGGTCGCACCCAACATCACCGTGCGGGCCTTCCGCACGCTGCATCTGGACAAGGCTTTTGAGACGGTGCGGCATTACTGTTACCTCATCACCTTCGGGGACAAGCGGGTGCTGTTCACGGCGGATGTGAACTATCTGGGGGAGGATCTCTCCCAGACCCATGGAGCGCCGCTTCACGCAGCCTTTATCAATCCGCTGTTCTTCTCGGCCCTGAGCCACCACCGCTTTTTCAAAGGGGAACTGAACCCAAAGCACCTCTGTGTATATCATGTGCCCTTTGCGGAGGATGATCCGTTTGATATGAATGTGATGCTGCGCCGCGATCTGGCCCAGCGGGATGATGTGATCGTGCTGCGGGAGGCGCTGCAGCAGATCGAGCTTTGATGTTACAAAAGAAAGAGAGACTGACGATGCGCTATTTGGAGACCGGCTCCCAGAACCCGTTTTACAATCTGGCTTTTGAGGAATACGTCCTCGCTAACCGGCGGGACGGCGACTATCTGCTGTTGTGGCAGAATGAGAACACCATCGTGGTAGGTCAGAACCAGAACGCCGAGGCGGAGATCAACCGCCCCTTTGTGGATGCACACAACATCCGTGTTGTGCGCCGTTCCACCGGCGGCGGCACCGTGTACCACGACCTCGGCAACCTGAATTACTCCTTCATCACCGACGCGGGCGATACAGCGGAGCTTTCCATGCAGCGCTTCACCGCCCCTGTGGTGGCGGCGCTGCGGCAGCTGGGACTGGATGCGGAGGCTTCCGGCCGCAATGATATTCTGGTGGAGGGGAAGAAGGTCTCCGGCACGGCCCAGCGCGTCATGGGCGGCAGAATTCTTCACCACGGCACTCTGCTGTTCGATTCCGACCCTGAGATGGTGTCGGGTGCGCTGCAGGTGGATCCGGAGAAATTCCGCTCCAAGGGCACCAAGTCCGTCCGCAGCCGTGTGGGCAACATCCGCACTTTCCTGAAGGAGGACATGGACCTGCCCGCCTTCTGGGCCTATCTCAAGGAGGCACTGGCGCAGGACGGCATGATGGTAGACGCCCTGACCGAGGATGAACTGGCGGCAGTCTCCGCTCTGGAGCAGACGAAATATGCCACCTGGGAGTGGAACTTCGGCCGCTCTCCCAAATACGATTTTACCCGTAAGCGCCGTTTTGACGGCGGCAGCGTGGAGGCGGGCGTGCAGGTGGAGCGCGGCTGTATCACAGCCATCGGCTTTTACGGCGATTTTCTCTCCCGCACTTCTCTGGAACCGCTGACGGAGGCCCTGCAGGGCTGCGCCATGCGGCGGGAGGATGTGGCTGCCGTGCTGGGCCGTTTCGCGCTGACGGACTTCTTCGGCGGCATCACGGCGGAGGAACTTCTCTCCCTGCTCTTTGACGAAAACTGAACCGCTTTTGACCGGCACTCTTTCGGGTGCCGGTTTTTTTGTCTGGCAGGCATACTCTCTTTGGGACGGGCATATAGTCCCTTAGACGACAGGAATACCCGTGGGGAGGCGGTCAAAGTTGAAAAATGAAGGAGTGCGAAAGAGATGGGACAAATACAAATGGGCGGCGGCAGCGGTGCTGATCGGCGTCGTGCTGCTGCTATGGCCGAATGGGAACGGCGATACCGCAGTTACGGACAGTGGATCGAGTGTGCGGGAGACGGCGCCGGCGCAGGATCTTGCGGCGGAGCTGGAGGCGATCCTGACCAACATGAGCGGCGTGGGACAGGCGAAGGTGCTGCTGACACTGGATTCCGACGGACAGCGGCAGGTGGCGGAGGACACGGAGCTGAGCTACAGCGGAGCCACGGCGGCACCGGAGGACTATTCACGGCGCAGCGAGACCGTGCTGGCGGACGGCGACTCCGGCAGGGAAGCAGTGGTGCTCAGCAGGACGTATCCCACATACCGGGGCGCACTGATCGTGTGTCAGGGCGGGGACCGGCCGGAGGTGCAGCTTGCAGTGACGCAGGCGGTGTCGGCGCTGACGGGACTGAACAGCGACCGCATCGCCGTGGCAAAATGGCAGTGATCATTTGGAGGAGGAAGAACATGAGCGCAAAATGGAAACGGAACACGGTGGTGGCCACCATGGCGGTGCTGGTGTGTGCGGCGGTGGCGCTGAATTGGAAGTACTCCGGCGACGAGGCGGTACAGCAGGCGCAGGAGGCCGGGGGTAAAATTTTGGGTGAAGCCACCCTTGTCTCCGCACAGGAGCATGAGGCGGAGAGCGGACAGGAAACGGCCGCGGATGAAGAGGCGGTCTATACCGGCTCGGATTACTTTGCCTCCGCACGGCTGACCCGCCAGCAGGCACGGGACAACGCCCTGTCGCTGCTGCAGGAGGCCGCGGCGCAGGAGGGAGCGGACGCTTCCGCCATCACGGAGGCCAGCGCCGGAATCACCGTGCTGGCAGAGTGCACCCTGCAGGAGGCGCAGATCGAAAATCTGGTCACCGCCAAAGGCTATACCGACTGCGTGGCCTTCATGGGGGAGGATTCCGTCAGCATCGTGGTGGCCACAAGCAGCGGAGAGCTGACCGGCAGCGACGTGGTGAAGATCACGGATATCGCCATGCAGGAAACGGGACTGAGCGCCGACGGTATCCGCATCATGGCGGCAAATTAAAGGTTGTAATTTTCCTGTTTGCATGGTAGAATAATAAGCCAAGAATATGATTGCCGTACTGCGGCATTACGAAGGATACCATAAGGAGAAAAACCATGGCTGAAAATAAGGATTATATGACCCTGAATGAAGAGAACGGCAATATCCACATTTCCGAGGAAGTGATCGCCGCCATTGCCGTGGGTGCCGCCCGCGAAGTGGAGGGCGTTGCCGGTATGATGAGCAACATGGGCGCCACCATGGGCGACCTGCTGAACAACAAGAAGAACGCCCAGAAGGTCACCAAGAGCGTGAAGATCGATATGACCGGCGCCGCCCTGAAGCTGGACCTGTACCTGACCGTGCAGTACGGCGCTGCCATCCCCGAAGTGGCAGAGAATACTCAGAAAGCTGTGGCTTCCGCCATCGAGGCCATGACCGGCTGCGCTGTGGAGTCTGTCAATGTTCATGTAACAGGCATTGCCCTGAACTGAAGAATCCCAACTGTGTGAACGAGAGAGAAAAGGAAGAGAAAAGCTATGGTACGGAATACTGCGCGTGAGATCGCCATTCATCTTTCCTATGAGCTGAGCTTTACGGATAAGCAGATCGACGCCCTGCTGGACGAGCGTCTGCAGAAGGAATCCTTTGCCATTCTGGCAGAGGAGGACGAACTGTACCGCGAAACGCCCAACACCAAGCAGGCGGAGTACATCCGTCGTCTGGTCAAGGGCGTGGACGAGCATGCCGCCGAGCTGGACGGCTACATCGCCAAGTACGCCAAGGGCTGGAGCTTTGCCCGCATCCCGCTGGTGGCTTCCGCCATCATGCGCGTGGCCATGTATGAGATCCTCTACATGCCCGACATCCCCAACGGCGCCGCCATCAACGAGGCGGTGGAGATCGCCAAGAAGTACGAGACTCCCGAGACTGTAAAGTTTATGAACGGCATCCTCGGCAGCTTCGTGCGGCAGGAGATCGGCCAGTAAATCCATATCAAAAACCGGCAGAGCGGGACGCGGTGGCAGCCGCTGTCCGGCTCTGCTTATTTCTTAGAAGGGAGGGGTGACTGTGGCACAGCACATCTTCGGCGTGACGGAAGTGAATCAATTAGTCAAGCTGCTGCTGGATAACGAGCCCATACTGCAAAACGTGGCGGTACGGGGCGAGCTCTCCAACTACAAGGTCTATCCCTCCGGTCACCACTATTTCACCTTAAAGGACGCGGAGGGAGCGCTCCGGTGCGTTATGTTCAAGGGCAGCGCCATGAAGCTGCGCTTCCGGCCGGAAAACGGCATGAAGGTCATCGTACAGGGCCGCATCACCGTGTTCCCGCGGGATGGCGCCTACCAGCTCTACTGCAATGCCCTCATACCGGAGGGCGCGGGCGATCTGGCGCTGGCTTTCGAGCAGCTGAAACAGAAGCTGCTCGCCGAGGGGCTGTTTGACCCCGAACACAAAAAGCCCCTGCCCCGATACCCTGAAAAAATTGCCATCATCACTTCCTCTGCCGGTGCGGCTGTCCACGACATGATCCGCATTCTCCGGCGGAGATACCCCCTTGCCAAGGTTCTTCTGCTACCCGTGCGGGTACAGGGCACGGAGGCACCGCCGGAGATCGTGGGAGCGATCCGTTACGCCAACCGCTGGCGGGTGGCGGACCTCATTATCACCGGACGGGGCGGCGGCTCCATGGAGGACCTGTGGGCCTTCAATGACGAGCGGGTGGCCCGTGCCATTTACGAATCGGAATTGCCGGTCATTTCCGCCGTGGGCCACGAGCCGGACGTAACCATCGCGGACTTTGTGGCGGACGCGCGGGCGTCTACGCCCTCCAACGCGGCGGAGATCGCCGTGCCGGACAGGGAAGAGCTGCTGCGCTGGCTGGAGGATGTGGGTGAGCGGCTGCAACAGAGCCAGACGGCGCAGCTTGCGTATTTGCGGCAAAAGCTGGAAACCCTTGCGGAAAAACGGGTCATGACCGACCAGTTGGCCTATGTGCAGGACAAGCGGATGGAACTGATCCACGTCCAGCAGCGGCTGGGCGATCTGGGCGGTGTGCTGCTGAGCCGGAAGCGGCAGCGCTTCGGCGAGCTGGCAGCGGGTCTGGATGCCATGAGCCCCCTGAAGGTGCTGGGCCGGGGCTACGCCATGGCCCAGAGCGGGGACGGTTCCATTTTGAAAAGCTATCGGGATGTGACGGTGGGTGACCGCATCTCTGTCACACTGGGAGAGGGCGGTTTTACGGCCGCCGTTGAGGAGGTACACCAATGAGCGCGAAAAAAGTGACATTTGAACAACAGTTGTCCCGCCTCGAGGAGATCGTGGCAGCCCTTGAAAAAGGTGACGCCCCGCTGGCGGATTCCCTGAAGCTGTTTGAGGAGGGCACGAAGCTGATCTCCGCCTGCTCCAAACAGCTGGATCAGGCCGAGCAGCAGGTGGTGAAGCTGATGAAAGGCGAGGATGGCGCTCCCGTGGAGCTGCCCTTCGGTGAGGAGGCATGAGTATGGAAAAAGCATTGTTTGACGCGCGGTATGAGGCATACCGCCTCGGCGTGGAGGAGTACCTGAACGGCCTCTTCGCAGCCAATCCCCACTGGGCTGACCTCTATGATTCCATGCGGTACAGCGTGCTCTCCGGCGGTAAGCGCATCCGTCCGGTGCTGACGCTGGAATTTGCCCGCCTTGCGGGGCTGGACTGGAGACTGGCGCTGCCCATGGGCTGCGGACTGGAGCTGGTGCATACGTATTCCCTCATCCACGACGACTTGCCCTGCATGGACGATGACGATCTGCGCCGCGGTAAGCCTACCAACCACAAGGTCTACGGCGAGACCATGGCCATCCTTGCCGGTGACGCGCTGCAGCCCGCTGCCTTCCGCCTGATGCTGACGGCGCCGGAGATCGACGCGCAGAAGCGTGCCGCCTGTGCGCTGATCCTGGCGGAAGCGGCAGGAGAGGATGGCATGGTGGCAGGTCAGGTGCTGGATACCCTCCATGCCCCCAAAACGCAGGAGGAGCTGACGGAGGTACACCGCCTGAAGACCGGAGCCATGATCGCCGGCGCCTGCAAGCTGGGCGTGGCCGCCGCAGGCGGCAGCGCGGAATTCCTTGCCGCCGCGGAGGAGTACGGCTATCAGCTGGGAATGGCCTTCCAGATTCGCGACGATATGCTGGACGTGATCGGCAATGTGGACGAGTTCGGCAAGCCCATCGGCTCCGACGCCGAGGAGGGCAAGGTCACCTTTGTGGATCTGCTGGGGCTGGAAGAGTGCGAAAAAGCCGTGCTGCGGTGCACGGATGCGGCCAAACAGGCCGTTGCTCCCTATGACGCGGATGGCTTTTTGGCGCAGCTGGCAGACCAGCTGGCAGGCCGTATGAAGTGAATATCCAATCAGCCGAAACGGTTTCGTTTCGGCTGATTTTTCTTGAAATTGCAAGGAATTTTCAGAAAATTCACAAGTGGTGTATGCAGAATATGTTGCATATTCTGAAACAAAGTGGTATACTGATTCTCGCTAAGCGGCGGCGCAGTATTCTAGTCAGATCTGCCGTTTCCTAAGGAGGGCCTAAAAATCCTCTAAAGGGCACATCGATGAAACCTCTGGTGCCTGCTTGATACGCCCAGTGTTGGGTGGGTGCTGGGGGGAAGCGCGCCACGCGTGCTTGCGGACTCAGGGCGATTTCCAATGGCATGGTTACCCCGACCCTGTTTCTGTGGAGACCTGTTCTTGTGCATAGCCGTACTCCCATCGTGGTATTCTTCGAGCTGTGTACGAAACAGTTGTTTAAACCTGCAATGCGGTGCATCGGTATTCATAAGGCCGTAACGCTGTGTGCAGACGTAGCCTGCCTTGACGTGGGTATGGCGAATGAGAGGTCAGGTCGCATGGGCTCCGGCCGGAGCCGAAGCGACCCCTTGCTCTCTGAAACCATGGCTGCAAAAGAGGCTAAAGAAGCGGACGGACTGTGGTGGAAAACACCTAGGCTGTTCCAACGAGATGAAAAAGGGATTGCAGTGCGGACTAAGTGGCAATCGGGTAGCGCGGACGGGCAACGCCGCGCCGTGACGCTGAAAGGGGAACCGCCCCCATCGGCAACGAGGGGTGTGTCACGGGGAAATCCAACCCGTACCTAAGCCGTAAGATTTACCTTTTTCATTGCCGTCGACTTAGCAAGTTTTCATTTTCCTCATGCGGAGGGCTCTTTTGTGAGTAAGAACAAAAAACAACATCCTCATACCAAAGAAAAGAAAGTCAGCTCACCCTACCGGTGGGCTGTTACCGCCTTTGCGCTGGCTGTGGTGCTGTCTGCGGTCCTGACACTGGCCTCCGGGGCCATGTTGGACGGCGCGGGCATGACAGTCGCCCTTTTGATTTTGCTGGCCTTTATCGGCCTCGGTATCTTGTTTGACATTTTAGGCGTGGCGGTCACTGCCGCCGATGTAAAGCCTTTTCATTCCATGGCATCCCACAAGACAAAAGGCGCCAAGCAGGCGCTGATGCTGCTGCGCAATGCCGACCGCGTTTCCAGCATCTGCAACGACGTGGTGGGCGATATCTGCGGCATCGTCTCCGGTGCCACCGGTGCCGTCATCGTGACCCAGCTGCAAAAGGGCTTCAGCACTGAAAACGTGCTGATTTCCGTGGCAGTTACGGCCATTGTCTCCGGCCTGACCATCGGCGGCAAAGCTCTCGGCAAACCCTTTGCCATGAAGCAGAGTACCCGCGTGGTGTATCTGGCAGGACGGGTCCTGTATCTGTTCCGCCGCCGCAAGTAAAGAGGAGTGCTGCGCATTGATTCTCGAAACCATTCATTCCCCATCTGATGTGAAAGCATTGCCAAAGGAGCAGCTGCCGCAGCTTTGCGAGGAGCTGCGCACCTTCCTGATCGAGCATGTCAGCGCTACTGGCGGCCACCTTGCCTCTAATCTGGGTGTGGTGGAACTGACGGTAGCCATTCACCGTGTCTTTGATACCGCCTCCGACCGGCTGGTCTTTGACGTGGGCCATCAGTGCTACGTCCACAAGGCCCTCACAGGCCGTCAGAAGCAGTTTTCCACCCTCCGGCAGTTCGGAGGGTTATCCGGCTTTCCCAAACCCTACGAGAGCATCCACGACGCCTTTGTGGCGGGACATGCCTCCAACTCCGTCTCCGTGGCACTGGGCATGGCCCGGGCCCGGACCCTCAAAGGGGAGGACCACTGCGTGCTGGCCCTGATCGGTGACGGCGCCCTGACCGGCGGCATGGCCTACGAGGGCCTCAACGACGCAGGAGCCTCCGGCGAGCCGCTGATCGTCATCGTCAACGACAACGGCATGTCCATCAACCCCAACGTGGGCGCGGTGCCCACCCATTTAAGCCAGCTGCGCAGCAAGCCGGCCTATTACCACTTCAAAAAATGGTACCGCAGTCTTTTTGGGAAAACACCCTCTAAAAATGCCCTGTACCGCTTCAACCACCGGGTAAAGACCTCGCTGAAAAAGGCTCTCTGGCCCGGCAGTACCCTCTTTGAGGACATGGGCTTCACCTACCTCGGTCCCGTGGACGGCCACGATCTGCAGCGCCTGTGCGATGTATTGGGATGGGCCAAGGAGCTGAACCGCCCCGTGGTGGTCCATGTGAACACCGTCAAGGGTAAGGGTTACGCCTACGCCGAGGAGAATCCCGGCAAGTTCCACGGCGTCAGCCCCTTTGACGAGGGGACAGGACAGGCCAAATCCAGCGGGGGAGAGAGCTTTTCTTCCGTGTTCGGTGCGGAACTGACCGCCTGTGCCGCAGAGGATCGGCGCGTCTGCGCCGTCACCGCCGCCATGGCGGATGGCACCGGCCTCGCGCCCTTTGCAAAAGCTTACCCTGACCGCTTTTTTGACGTTGCCATTGCCGAGGGCCATGGCGTTGCCATGACGGCAGGCCTTGCCAGTCAGGGGATGCTGCCGGTGTTTGCGGTGTATTCCACGTTTTTGCAGCGTGGCTACGACCAGCTGATCCACGACACCGCACTTGGCGGCCACCATATCGTGCTGGGCGTGGACCGTGCAGGCCTTGTGGGCGCCGACGGCGAGACCCACCACGGCAGCTTCGATGCGCTGTTCTTGTCCGAAATCCCCGGCTTCACCGTGCTGTGTCCATCCAGCTTTGCCGAGACGCGGAGCATGCTGCGGCAGGCCCTTTTTGAAATGGATGGCCCCGTGGCCATTCGCTATCCCAGAGGGGGAGAGGGTGCCTTTACGGGCGATACATCGGCGGAGCCAATTGCCGTGCTGCGGCAGGGTAAGGATGCCACGCTGGCGGCTTACGGCACCGGTGTGAATCATTTGCTGAAAGCGGCGGAAACCCTTGCCGCAGAAGGCATTGAAGCAGAAGTTGTAAAGCTGAACCGCATTTCTCCGTTGGACACGGACAGCGTTTGCGCCGCCTTTGGCGGACGGAAACTGCTGCTGATCGCGGAGGATTCCGTTGCAGATGGCTGTGTGGGCCAGCGCATTGCCGCGATTCTGGCAAGCTGCGGACAGCTGCCGCAGCAGTTGATCCTGAAAAATCTTGGAAAAACCTTTGCCCCGGCGGGCAGCGTGTCGGAACTGGAGCATTGCTTCGGTCTTGACGCTGACAGCATCGCCGCGGCAGTGAGGGAGGCGAACAACCATGGCAAATAAAACACGGCTGGATGTGCTTTTGGTGGAGCGCGGACTGATCGAGACGCGCCAGAAAGCGCAGGCCACCATTATGAGCGGACTGGTGTACGTCAAGGGCCAGAAAGTAGACAAGCCCGGCACCGCTGTCTTGAACGATGCGGAGATCGAGGTGCGGGGCAACGCCCTGCGGTACGTCAGCCGCGGCGGACTGAAGCTGGAGAAGGCCATGGCCACATTTCCCATTAATTTGAACGGTGCCATCTGCGGCGACATCGGTGCCTCCACCGGTGGCTTTACCGACTGTATGCTGCAAAACGGCGCGTCCAAGGTCTACGCCGTGGACGTAGGCTACGGCCAGCTGGCGTGGAAGCTGCGCAGCGATGAGCGGGTGGTGTGCATGGAACGCACCAACGCCCGCTACCTGACCCACGAGGAAGTGCCCGATGAACTGGATTTTGCCTCCGTGGACGTCAGCTTCATCTCCCTGAAACTGATCCTGCCGCCTCTGTGCGGACTGCTGAAGGAGCAGGGCCATGTGGCCTGCCTCGTGAAGCCCCAATTTGAGGCCGGTAAGGAAAAGGTGGGTAAAAAAGGCGTGGTCCGTGACCCTGCTGTTCACCTCGAAGTGCTGGAAAACTTCCTAATTCATGCAAAGGAATCCGGCTTTACAGTCCTTGGATTAACTTATTCTCCCATCCGCGGCCCTGAGGGAAACATCGAGTACCTCGGTTTCCTCGAAAAAGGCGAGTGGGTGGAGAAAACATTTGACCTGAAGGCGCTGGTGGAGGAGTCACACCAGACCCTGAAGGAACACGGGGAGGGGAGCGGTACATGAGCAAGAAGATCATTCTCTGCCCCAATCCGGACCGGGACCGGGGCATGAAGGCCACCCGCGCCGCGGAGAAGATCCTCCACGAGATCGGCTTTGAGACGGTGGTTTGCTCTCCCTTCCGTGACCCCAAGGAGGGTGCCTTTGCTGACTACGACGTGAAGCCCCTGCTGCAGGAGCTGAAGGATGCGGACCTGCTGATCACCTTCGGTGGCGACGGCACCATTCTCCACCTTGCCAAACTGGTGGCTCTGAATAAGATCCCCGTGCTGGGCATCAACATGGGCGGCCTCGGCTTCGTGGCGGAGCTGGAGGTGGGCGAGCTGGATTTGCTGCGTAAGCTGAAGGACTGGGATTTCCAGCTGGAGCAGCGCATGATGCTGGATGTGTCCGTCATTCGCGACGGTAAGCAGATCTATACCAATCTGGGCCTCAATGACGCGGTCATCCGCGAGGGCCCCATTTCCCACGTCATCCACCTGAAAATTTCCTCCGATGGCCGCCATCTGGCGGACATTGCAGGCGACGGCGTCATCATTTCCACCCCCACCGGTTCCACGGCCTATTCTCTCTCCGCGGGCGGTCCAGTGGTGGAGCCGGTAGCCCAGACCATGGTGGTCTGTCCCATCTGCATCCACAACATGCGCTTTTCCTCCTATGTGCTCTCTCCGGAGCATGTGCTGACGGTGGAATTAGAGCGAAACGGCCGCAAGCCGGTGTACCTGTTCGTGGACGAGAGCCGTGCCTTTGCGCTGCGGTCTGATGACAAGGTGACGGTTCGCCGCAGCCGCTATACCACCACGCTGGTGCGTTTGACGGAAAAGAGTTTCTGCGAGATCTTCGCGCAAAAAATGCTGCCGGGAGGGCTGAACGGTGAAAAATAATCGTCAAAACCTGATTTTAGAAATCATTTCTCAGGAAAACATCGAAACGCAGGAGCAGTTGCTTGCCCGCCTGCAGGAGCGTGGCGTGACCAGTACGCAGGCTACCATTTCCCGCGACATCAAGCAAATGCACCTCATTAAGGAGCCCATGGGCCACGGCGTATACAAGTACGCCGTCTCTGGCAACCGCACGAAGCTGAATCTGGCGGAGAAGCTGCGTACCATCTTCCGCGAGAGCATCACCAGCATCGACTATGCCCAGAACATCGTGGTGCTGAAAACCATGCCCGGCCTTGCCAGCGCCGCCTGCAGCGCACTGGACAACATGGACATCGCCTACATGGTGGGGTCTTTGGCTGGTGACGACACCGCGTTCTTAGTGATGCGGGACAACGATTCCGCGCAGGACTTCTGCGAGGAACTGAAAGCGATGTTGTAAAACAATAAAGAGGGGGCAGGCCCCCTCTTTCGATTACCCCACAGCCTCATGAAAACAGGAGGGAATCCCATGCTGGACGTGCTGCATATTGAGAATATTGCGGTGATTGAGGAGGCGGACATTTTATTTCGTCCCGGCTTCAACGCCCTGACCGGCGAGACCGGCGCGGGTAAGTCCATCGTCATCGACGCCATGGGCGCGGTGCTGGGCGGCCGCACTTCCCGTGAATTGATCCGCACGGGCGCGGAAAAGGCCTTTGTCAGCGCCGCCTTTTCCGGCGTGTCCGAAACGATGGAAAGCCTTGCGGAAAACGGCGTGGCCGTGGAAGATGGCGGTGAACTGCTGCTGCAGCGTGAGATCTACGCCGACGGCAAAAACGTCTGCCGCGTGAACGGCCGCCCCGTCACCGTGGGTCAGCTGCGGCGTATCGGCGGCGATCTCCTGAACATCCACGGCCAGCACGACGGCCAGCAGCTGCTGGACGAAGAGCAGCACGGCGTGTACCTCGACCGCTTTGGACGCACGGAGGCAGAGCTTTCCGCCTACCGCGCGGCATACGAGACCATGTCCTCTCTGCGCGCGCAGATTCGCGCCCTGCAGATGGACGAGGCGGAAAAGGCTCGCCGTGTGGACAGCCTGCGGTTCCAGATCGATGAACTGGAACGGGCTGAGCTGGTACCCGGCGAGGAAGAAGAATTGACGGCCCAACGCAATCTGCTGCGCAACGGTGAGAAGTATATCTCCGCCCTTTCCGGTGCAGACTGGTGCCTTTCCGGCGATGACAGTGCCTCCGGCGCGGTCACGCAGCTGCGGGAGGCGGAAGAGGCCCTCTACGGCATCCGCACGTTAAGCGACGACCTTGCAGAACTCTATAAACGATTGGAAGAACTGCGCTGTGAAGCGTATGACCTTGCTGAGACGGTTCGGGATAAACGGGCCGAATTTGACTTCTCGCCCGCAGAACTGGACGCGGTAGAGAGCCGTGCAGATACCCTGTACCGCCTCAAAAAGAAGTACGGCGCCACCGTGGAGGACATGCTGGCGTATTTGGAGAAATGCCGCACCGAACTGGACGCCATCGAGACGGCAGACGATACCCTCATCCTGCTGGAGCGCAAGCTAAAGCAGGCGGAGGCGGATGTCAAGGCCGCAGGTGCGGTGTTGACCGCGGCCCGCAAGGCGGCGGCAAAGACGCTGGAGGTACGCATCCAGACCGAACTGCAGGAGCTGGACATGCACAAGGTGCGTTTCTGTATTGCCTTTACGGAAAAGGAGCCTGCACCGGACGGCTGTGACGAGATCCGCTTCCTGATGAGCGCCAACGTGGGCGAGGATCTGCGTCCCATCGCAAAAATTGCTTCCGGCGGAGAACTGGCCCGTATCATGCTGGCGCTGAAAAACGTGCTGGCAGAGCAGGAGGCCATCGGCACGCTGGTCTTTGACGAGGTGGACACCGGTGTGTCCGGCCGCGCGGCCCAGAAGGTGGCGGAAAAGCTGGCGCAGGTCAGCCGCCGCAAGCAGGTGCTGTGCGTGACCCATCTGCCCCAGCTGGCAGCCATGGCAGACGTACATTTCTCCGTGGAAAAGGGAGAGGAGAAGGGCCGTACATACACCCGCGTGGTGGAGCTGGACCGTGACCGCCGCAAAGCGGAACTGGCCCGCATCACCGGCGGTGCCAAGGTGACGGAGGCCCTGCTGGAGAGTGCAGGCGAATTGCTGGACGAGGCAGAGGCCTATCGAAAGACGATTTGACAAAAGGAGAGCATTTGCTCTCCTTTTACAGATCAATTAGTGAACCATACGGTTCACTTTCTGCATAAAAAAGCAACCAAATGGTAACCTCAACTCGAGGTGATTTGGTTGTATTTTCGTAGGATTTATGAATTGCGGGAAGACAATGATATAACGCAGAAGAGCGTTGCGGAATACCTTGGGATGCAGCCGAATGTGTATCGGCGCTACGAAAAGGGGACTCGCGCCATTCCGGTGGAGGCTGTCATTAAGCTGGCCGACTACTACCGCGTCAGTACCGACTATCTGCTGGGCCGTACCGACGACCCCACACCGCCCAACGTAAAATGAGAAGATTGGCTGTCTTTGCCGGCAGCTTTTCCTTTGGCGTCTTTCTGGCGCAGTATCTGCTGCCGCATATCTGGCTGCTGCCGCTGGCGGGTGTTTGCCTGCTCTTCGGCTGCGGTGCTTTGCTGCTGCCTGACGGGTGGCGGCGTCGCGGCGTGCTGATTTTCACCGTACTATCACTGGCGCTGGGCTGGAACTGGCTCTACGTCCGGCAGGTGCAGCAGCCCATGGAGGCCCTTGCGGAGACCCAGCAAACCGTTACCATGACCTTGACGGACTACGCCGTACCCACGGACTACGGCGCAAAGGCCACCGTGCGCATCGAGGGTCTGCCCGCCAAGGTGAACTATTACGGCGACGCAGTGCTGCTGGGCCTGCGGCCCGGTGAGACGGTGACGGACGATGTATATTTCCGCTCCGCGGCCCGCGTGCGGGAGACGGACCTGACCACCTTTACTTCAAAAGGCATCTTTCTCTTAGGTTACAGCCGGGGCAAACCGGAAACCGGAAGGGGCGACCCGGAGGCCCTCCGCTGGCTGCCCAAGCGGCTCTGCCGCGCCATGCAGCAGGAGATCAGCGAATTGTTTGGCGGGGATACGGCGGCCTTTCTCACCGCTCTGCTGACCGGAGACCGCAGCGGCCTCTCTCCCCAGGCGGCAAATGACCTGTCTGAAGCGGGGTTGTATCACATCACCGCTGTGTCGGGTATGCACTGCGGCTTTCTACTGACGATGTGCGTGCTGCTTTTGGGACGGCACCGGAAACGGTTAGTGGCCCTCTGCGCCATCCCTGTTCTGGTGTTTTACGCGCTGCTGACCGGCGCAAACCCTTCCGTGGTGCGGGCATGTGTCATGCTGTCGCTGTTTTTAGCGGCACCGCTGCTGCGGCGGGAAAGTGACGGCCCAACCTCCCTGCTGACCGCGCTGTTTCTGATTTTACTGCAAAACCCCTTCGCCATCGCGTCGGTGGGATTGCAGCTGTCCTTTGCCGCCATGGCGGGCATTTTGTGGCTGACGCCGCGGCTGTATCACTGGCTGATTTGGGACCGGAACCGTGGAAAGGTCTATACCTTTGTGGCAGCGTCCCTGTCCGCCAGCCTTGGCGCACTGGTCTTTTCCACGCCGCTTTCGGTGTATTATTTCGGGATCTTGTGCCTGATCTCGCCCCTAAGCAACCTGCTGTGCCTGACCGCCGTCAGCGCGGTGTTCATGCTGGGGCTGGCAAGCGTGGCCCTCGGTCTGATCTGGCACGCACCGGCAGCACTGCTGGCATTCCTGCCGCAGATGCTGACAAAATACATCCACTGGATGGCGCATCTCATGGCCAAGATCCCGTACCACGCGGTCTACACCGCCAATCCCTATCTGTGGCATTGGCTGGTTTTCTTCTATCTGCTATTGGCTATCGCGTACTTCGGGAAGGGAAAGAGGCGCTGGCCGCTGGCGCTTTCCTGCGCCGCACTGAGCCTTGCGGTGACGGTGGCGCTGGGCATAAACCGTCGGGATGGCCTTCATGCCGTTATGCTGAACGTGGGGCAGGGCCAGAGCATCGTGCTGGCTGGTGAAAACGCCTGTGCGCTGGTGGACTGCGGCAGCGCCAACAGCTTTTTCAGCGCAGGCGATATCGCGGCGGATCAACTGCTCACCATGGGATATCCCAAGTTGGACTATCTGATTTTGACCCATTACGACGCCGATCATGTCAGCGGCGTGGCAGACCTGCTCTGCCGTATGGAGGTGGGAACTCTTCTGGTGCCGCCTGACGGTGAGGATTCCACACGGCAGGAAGTCCTGCGCGCCGCCGAAAAACACGGCACGGCGGTACAAATCATCGAAACGACGCAGACACTGTCTCTCGGCGGCGGGTCTGTGACCATATTCCCGCCGGTGGGCGGCAAGCAATACGATAACGATCAGGGGCTGTCCGCGCTGGCAAGCACCGGAACATGGGACTTCCTCATCACCGGCGATATGGAGACCGCGACGGAAAAGCACCTGCTGGAGGCCTATGACCTGCCGGACCTCGAGATTTTTGCGGCGGGGCATCACGGTTCCAAATATTCTACCGGAAAGGTTTTACTGGACGCGCTGACTCCGGAGACGGTCGTCATCAGCGCCGGAGACAATGACTACGGACATCCCTCGGAGGAGGTGCTGCGGCGGCTGGCGGAGCGAAACTGCACCGTCTACCGCACCGATCTGCACGGCAGCATCCATCTATTCCCGAAGCAAGGAGACTGACAATGGCAAAGAAAACGACGAAAAATGAAGCGTTTCAGAAGTTCAAGGCCGATTTGAAAGCGGGCAATGTGGGCTGTGCCTACATCTTCCACGGTGAGGAGAGCTACCTCCGCGAACACTATCTGGGCGAAGTGCGCAAGCTGCTGATCCCCACGGGCTTCGAGGAGTTCAACTACCACAAGTTAGAGGGAAAGGACCTGACGGTACAGGCTCTTTCGGAAATGGCGGAGGCGATGCCCATGCTGGCAGAGCGGACGCTGATCGTGGTGACGGATTTTGACATCTTCAAGCTGAACGAGGACCAGCGGGAGAGGATGATCGCCTTTTTGGAGGATATCCCGCCCTACTGCTGCGTGGTGTTCGTGTACGACACGGTGGAGTACAAGCCCAACCGCACGCTGAAGAAGCTGCTGAAGGCGGTTACCGACCATGTGGAGACGGTGGAGTTCGTGGCGCAGGACGCCAGCGACCTGACTGTGTGGATCGCCCGCCGGTTCAAGGCGCTGGACAAGGAGATCGACCGCCAGACGGCGGAGCATCTCATCTTCCTCTGCGGCGGATTGATGACGGGCCTGATCCCGGAGATCAGCAAGATCGCCGCCTACGCCAAGGGAAAGACCATCACCGTCAAGGACATCGAGGCGGTGGCAGATCCTGTCCTCTCGGCAGAGGTGTTTCGGCTGTCGGACGCGGTGCTGCAAGGGGATTACAACCGTGCCGCCGCCATTTTGGGCGACCTTTTAAAGATGCAGACGGAGCCGATTTTGATTTTAGCGGCACTGGGCAGCCAGATGCGGCGTATTTACACCGCCCGCATCGCCATCGACGCGGGACGGGACAAGTACTGGCTTATGGAGCTGTGGGACATGAAGAGCGACTATCCCGCAAAGCTGCTGCTCTCGGCGGCCAAAAAGACTACCGCCGCGTGGTGTGCCGACGCGGTGAAGATGTGTCAGGTGCTGGACCGCCGTATGAAGAGCGAGCGTGGCATCGATGCCGAGGGCGAATTGAAAATGCTGCTGGTGCGGCTGGAGGCACAGCGGAAATGAGAAAGATCAAAGAAGTCATTGTGGTGGAGGGGCGGTACGATAAGAACACCCTCAGCCAGATCGTGGACGCCACGGTCATCACACTGGGCGGCTTCTCTGTGTTCAACGACAAGGAAAAGCTGGCCTTCTTACGGAAATTGGCGGAAAAGCAGGGCCTTATCGTCCTCACTGACAGCGACGGCGCGGGCTTTGTCATCCGCAACTACCTCAAGGGGGCACTGCCGAAGGAACTGGTGAAGCAGGCCTACATCCCCGACATCCACGGCAAGGAACGCCGCAAGCGCAAGGCGGGGAAAGAGGGAAAGCTTGGCGTGGAGGGCATGTCGCCGGAGGTCATCCTGACGGCTTTAGAGCGCGCAGGCGCCACCTTTGAGGATGGAGAGGGGGAGTCCCCTGCCGCCAAAGACCCCATCACCAAGGCCGATCTCTTCGCGCTGGGACTGACCGGCGGGGAGGGAAGTGCCCAGAAGCGCCAGGCGCTTTTAAAAAAGCTGGACCTGCCGGAGCATCTCAATGCCAACGCCATGCTGGAGGCCCTGAACCTGCTCTATGACCGTGTGGCCCTGGAGGCGGCGGTGGAGGCGCTGTGAGAAGCCTGATCGCACCATCAAGCGTAACAAGAGCGCAAAAAAAGACGCCCATCGGGCGTCTTTTTTTGTTCTCTTAGTCCTTATTCTTCTTTCTCCATGCGTCCAGAATGGCGCAGAAGGCGAGGGACAGCTCGGTCTCCTCAGCGGCCGCAGAGCGGGAGGTGAGGGCAATGGGCACTCTGGCACCCACCACAGCGCCGCAGGTGATGGCGTGGGCGTGGATGAGCCAGCTCTTCACCAGTGTGTTGGCGGTGGAGAGGTCGGGAGCGATGATGCCATCAAAGCCGCCGCCGCACAGGTCGCAGTCGTAGTTCTTCAGGCGGGCGGCCTCTTTGCTGAGGATCAGGTCATAGGCGATGGGGCCCCACAGCTGGCAGTCGGCGAAGGGCTTACGGGCATGCTCCATCACAAGGCGCTGGGCCTCCACAGTGTCCTGCATGTGGAAGGTGACCTCTTCCACCAGAGAGAGCAGAGCCAGCTTGGGGTTCTCATAGCCAAAGGCCTTCAGTGCGTCGGCGGTGTTGCGGATGATCTGCTTTTTCTGCTGCAGATTGGGCTTGATCACCACAGTCATGTCGGACAGGGCCAGCAGCTTGGGATACTCCGGCAGGGAGACGAGGGACACATGGCTCATAATGCGGTCGGTGCGCAGGCCGTTGTTCTTGTCCAGCACGGGCATCAGGAACTGGCGGGTGCCGATGTTGCCGCGCATCAGAATGTCGCCATCGCCCATGCTGATGATGTCGATGGCGGCCTGCGTGATGTTCAGGCCGGGCGCGGTCTCCACCATGGTGTAGGGCTCCTTTTCCAGCCCCAGCTTCTCCAGCAGGGTGATGGTGCGGGCACGGTCGCCCACCAGCACAGGCTGGACAAAGCCTGCTTCCTGCGCCATAAACAGGCCGCGGAGCATATTTTCGCCGTCAGAACCGGCCAGAACCACGCGCAAAGGCTTCTCCCGCTGGGGGATCATGCCGAGAATGTTGTCAAAATTCTTCAGTTCCATGTTGGTTTCCTTTCCCTATGTAAAAAGTTGACTGTTTCATACCCATAATATGCAAGTTTATTATACCGTTTTTTCCGCCGATTGCAAGTCCATTTCCGTAAATCAGGAAAAATTTACGCAACTGCATAAAGATTCCTAAGAAATATGGGATTCGACAAAATTCGACAGGTTTCGTGTCGGACAGGGAGTATGGTATTTGGGGAACCAAGAACGAAAAACGGGAGTGAGAAACATGGGCGGAGAGGTACTGGAGCAGGTCCCCTGTTTGGGAAAAGTGCTTTGCTACCGGATTGTGGAGAGCCGGGAAGCGGAAGGCGTGGCGTACGGACTGGACGTGGAATACGGCGGGGAGCACGCTGCCGTTTTCCTTCTGACGCACGACCGGAACGAGGCGGAGCAGCTGGCGGAACGCATGGCCCGGGGACGGGTGACGCCGACCACATTCATGGATGTGGTGGAGGACTGGCTGGCGCGGTGATGCTCCTTTTTTGCGGTTGCGTATTTTGCCGCAATTTGTTATACTGTGGCTAATGTAATGTGGAAGGGGAGTGCCATGCGTATCTTAGGCATTGACCCCGGCTATGCCACCATTGGCTTCGGCCTGCTGGAGGCACAGCGGGCACAAGTGCATATGGTGACCTACGGCGCCATCACCACACCGGCGGGCCTGCCGCTTTCCAGGCGTTTGTATCAGATCGACCGGGATATGGAGGAGCTGATCGGGAAGCTGAAGCCGGATGTGATCGCCATTGAAGAGCTGTTCTTCAATACGAATATCACTACCGGCATTGCGGTGGCTCACGGACGCGGTGTGATGCTGTGCGCAGCGGAACGGTGCGGTATCCCGCTGTATGAGTATACGCCTTCGCAGGTGAAGCTGGCGGTGACCGGCTACGGCAAGGCGGACAAGCATCAGGTGATGGATATGACCCGCCGTCTGCTGAAGCTGGCGGCCGTGCCCAAGCCTGACGACGCGGCAGACGCGCTGGCCATCGCATTGTGCCATGCCCGCAGCTTCACATCCCGCCTGCCGAGAAGCGGGGATGTGAAAGAGACTGTTTGATCAAAGGAGCGCATCCGTATGTTTTATTATCTGGAGGGCCTCGTGGCCGAGATCCAGCCCTATCTGGCGGTGATCGACTGCGGCGGCGTGGGCTATGCCTGCAAAACCACCAACAACACCCTTGCGGCGCTGAAGAAGGGCCAGAAGGGGAAAGTCTATACATATCTGCATGTGGGCGAGGGCATCTTCGACCTGTACGGCTTCGCCACACCCAATGAGCTTGCCAGCTTCAAGTTGCTGCTGGGCGTGTCCGGCGTAGGCCCCAAGGCTGCGCTGGCGATTCTCTCCACCGGTACGCCGGAGATGCTGGCCATGTCCATCGTCACCGGCGATGAGAAGTTCCTCACCGCCGCACCGGGCATCGGCAAGAAGATCGCCCAGCGCATCATTCTGGAGCTGAAGGATAAAATGGCCAAGGAGACTGCCTCCGGTCTGGACTTCTCCGGCGGCAAGGGGATGCCCGCTCCCGCCGTCTTTTCCAGCAAGGCCACGGAGGCGGCACAGGCGCTGGCTGTCCTCGGCTACACCACGCAGGAGGTCCAGACGGCCCTCAAGGGCGTGGATGTGGAGAACCTGCCGCTGGAGGAGATCATCCGCCAGAGCCTGAAGAAGATGGTGAAGTAACGTGTATCAGTTTGTGACACAGGCCATCGGCTTTCTGGCCACCGCGCTGCAGGTGGGCTCCTTCCAGTTTAAAAGCAGCCGCAGGCTGATCTTTGTGCAGCTTTGCGCCAACACGGCGTTCCTCGTCCATCTTCTGATGCTGGGCGCCTATTCCGGCTGTGTCAACGTGTTTTTCAGCTGCATCCGCAATCTGCTGCTGAACAGCAACCGTCCGTGGGCACACAATCAGGTGTGGATGTGGCTGCTGACTGCCGCCAACATTGCAGGCACCATCCTGACATGGCAGAACTTTTTCAGCATCCTGCCCTGCATTGCCGTGGTGTCCCTCAACTTTGCCGCGTGGAGCCGCAACGGCAAAAAAATCCGCCTCACCAACATCTTCGCGGTATCGCCCAGCTGGCTGATCTACGACATTTACACCGGCTCCATTTCCGGCATCATCACCGAGCTGATCTGTCTCGGCTCCGTGGGTGTTTCCGTGCTGCGGTACGGCTGGAAGGCGCTGGATAATACAGACTGATCTCCGAAAGGGGAGAAAGGGAAGTTATGAGCATCGATTTCGGAAACGACATTTACGAAGAACCCTTAGTGGCGAAAACCTTCCTGTCCGAGGACGTGCAGGAGGGCTCTCTGCGCCCGAAAACCCTGAAGGAGTACATCGGTCAGGAGAAAGCCAAGGAGAACCTCTCCGTCTTTATTGAGGCCGCCCGCAAGCGGGAGGAGGCGCTGGACCATGTGCTGCTCCACGGCCCTCCGGGCCTCGGCAAAACCACCCTCGCGGGCATCATCGCGCAGGAGATGGGCGTGCAGATCCGCATCACCTCCGGCCCCGCCATTGAAAAGCCGGGCGATCTGGCGGCTCTGCTGACCAATCTGAACGAGGGCGACATCCTGTTCGTGGACGAGATCCACCGCCTGAACCGCTCCGTGGAGGAGATTTTGTATCCCGCCATGGAGGACTATGCGCTGGATATCATCGTGGGTAAGGGCCCCAGTGCAAACTCCATCCGCCTCGACCTGCCCAAGTTTACCCTCATTGGCGCCACCACCCGTGCTGGACAGCTGTCCGCGCCCCTGCGCGACCGCTTCGGCGTGACGCTGCGTCTGGAGCTGTATACGCCGGAGGAACTGGCCAAGATCGTCACCCGCTCTGCCGGTATCCTGAATGTGGATATCGTCCCCGAGGGCGCGTATGAGATCGCCCGCCGCAGCCGCGGCACGCCCCGTATCGCCAACCGGATGCTGCGCCGTGTCCGTGACTTCGCGCAGGTGAAGGCCGACGGCGTCATCACCAAGGAGGTGGCGGATACCGCCCTGTGCGCGCTGGAGATCGACCATCTGGGTCTTGATCCGGTGGACCGCCGGATGATGGCCGCCATCATTGACAACTACAACGGCGGCCCTGTGGGCCTTGAGACGCTGGCCGCCACCATCGGGGAGGAAGCCGTCACGCTGGAGGATGTCTACGAGCCGTATTTGATGCAGTTGGGCTTCCTGACCCGTACGCCGCGGGGCCGTTGTGTCACCCACCACGCCTACGAACACCTGCACCGGAGCATCCCCGGCGGCGTTTCCGCATCGCCTGCCCATGAGCAGTTGGTCATTTTGTAATAGTTTTTTTAATAATTTCTATGAAATGACGAAAATCCACGGAAATTTACTGGATTTTTTTGATAAGTTGCTTGACATTTTTTAGATTATGTAGGTATAATACAATATGTGCAAATGGCAACATGACTTGACAAACCCCATAGAAGTGCCCACGGACGAGGCTTTGGCCGCTTTGGCTGCTGCCGGAGACCGTGATGCGGAGGAACAGATCGTTTCCCGCTACCGCCGTCTGGTCCGCACCTGTGCCCGCCCCTATTTTCTGGCCGGCGGTGACAGCGAGGATCTGACGCAGGAGGGCATGGTGGGCCTGATCAAGGCCGTTCGGGAATATGACGCCGAAAAGGACGCCTCGTTCCGAACCTTTGCCGAAGTTTGTATACGCAACCGGCTGTATTCCGTTCTCCGTGCCGCGGCGCGGGATAAGCACAAGGCGCTCAATCAGTCGGTTTCACTGGATACTCCCGACTTTGACAGCAATTCTTACACCTCTGGTCCCAGTAATTTGGCGCAGCGCAACCCTGAAGACGACATGATCGACAGGGAACACACAGCAGCCCTCTTATCCGGTGTCCGGAAACAGTTGTCCGAATTTGAAGCGAAGATTTTGGGGTACTATTTAGACGGTCTTTCTTGCAGGGAAATTGCCGAGACGGTAGGCAAATCTCCAAAGTCCGTGGACAACGCTGTGCAGCGTATCCGGCGCAAGGTGGCACAGCAACTTCTTTCCGGCGAATTCAGCAACGGCTGAACGCAATATATTTTTCTTTTCAAAGAGAGGGTTAAATCATGTACGAAGACAAGACTTTAGTGTGCAAAGAGTGTGGCAATGAGTTCGTGTTCACCGCCGGTGAGCAGGAGTTCTACGCTGAGCGCGGCTTCCAGAACGAGCCCCAGCGCTGCAAGACCTGCCGCGACGCTCGCAAGAACGCCGCCCGTGGCCCCCGTGAGTTCTTCACCGCTGTTTGCGCTGCCTGCGGCGGCGAGGCCAAGGTTCCCTTTGAGCCTAAGTCTGACCGTCCCGTTTACTGCAGCGAGTGCTTCGCTAAGATGCGCGAGGGCAGATAATCTGTTTGCATAAGGAACGGCGTCCGAAAACGGACGCCGTTTTTTTGCGCCGGAAGAGGCCGACTCGCCGGAAAAAAGCCGTGCTTTCCTTAAAAATCCTCATTTCCGTATTGAATTTGCGGGCACAATAGCGTATAATATCACCGTTCAATTTGATACTGGAGGAAAATTGTTATGATCAATATCACTAAGGACACCATCATTGGTGACATTCTGGATATCGCACCCCAGACCGCTCCCATCTTCCTGTCCATCGGCATGCACTGCCTGGGTTGCCCCTCTTCCCGCGGCGAGACCGTGGAGGAGGCTTGCATGGTCCACGGTGTGGACTGCGAGAAGCTGCTGGCTCTGGTGAACGAAGAGGCCAACAAGGCTCAGTAATGTCCGTATTCAAGGACGCATACGGCCATCCGTATGCGTCCTCAAACTGTCAATTTGCAAGCGGAGGAACGCGCCATGGCGGAACATTCTCATAGAGCAAAGTCCACCCTGACGCTGACGCCGCGGCTGCAGTTGCTGGCGGATTGGGTACCGCAGGGCGTTACCTTTGCCGACATCGGCACCGATCACGGTCACCTGCCCATCTGGCTGCGGCTGCAGGGACGCGTGACCCACGCCATTGCCAGCGACCTGCGCAAGGGGCCGCTGGAACGGGCCAGAGAGAACGGCGCGGCCTACGGCGCGGACGGCATTGACTACCGCCTTGCCGCCGGTCTGGACGCTGTGAAGGCCGAAGAAGCGCAGGTCATCGCCATCGCCGGTATGGGCGGCGAGACCATCTGCAACATCCTTGATGCTGCCCCATGGACGGCAGACGGAAGCCACACGCTGCTGCTTTCGCCCCATACCAAGTCGGAGGTGCTGCGCCGCTATCTGGCGGAGCACGGCTACGAGATCGTGCGGGAGGCGCTGGTGCGGGACCGGGGCACCATCTATCCTGTGATGGAGGTCAGAGCCGGAACCATGGTTTTGACGGCAGGCCAGCTTTATGGCGGCGCGAAGCTGCTGCATGACCCGCTGGGCGACCGGTACATCATCGAAAAAATCATTCGCCTGCAGGGCGCCGTGGCGGGAGCAAACCGCTCGGACCGTCCTGAGGATCAGGAAAAAGCGGACGGGCTGCGGGATATCCTGACGGCCCTGCTGGAAATGCGAGAGGAGTGGCGCCATGCCAACTGTCCGTGAAATTGAACAGAGACTCTTTGACATCGCACCGAAGGCGCTGGCCTTCCCGTGGGACAACGTGGGCCAGCTGCTGGGCGACCCAGAGCAGGAGGTCGAGCGGGTGCTGGTGGCGCTGGATATCACCGAAGCCGTGGCGGACGAAGCCATCGCTGCGGGCTGCCAGCTGATCGTGGCGCACCATCCTGTGATGAACTGCAAGTGGCTGCCGGTGCAGAGCGTGCGCAACGACACGCCGCAGGGGCATCTGCTTTTAAAGCTGTTGCGAAATGGCGTATCCGCCATCTGTATGCATACGAATCTGGATGCCGCCGAGGGCGGCGTCAACGACTGCCTGGCCGAGGCGCTGGAGCTGATCGACCCTGGGCCCCTTGACTGGGGCGAGGAGCGGCTGTGCCGCGTCGGTACGCTGAAAAAGCCCATGGAACTGGCGGATTTTGCGAAATTCGTCTGCCGTAAGCTGGGCTCCAACGGCGTCCGCTTCGCCGGTAAGGGCGGTCTGGTACACCGCGTGGCGGTGGGCGGCGGAAGCTGCATCGAAAGTCAGGACGCAGCCATTGCCGTCGGCTGTGACACCTTTGTCACCTCCGATATCAAGTACCATGATTTCTTAGATGCGGAAGGGAAGGGCATCAACCTCATCGATGCCGGCCACTTCCCCACGGAAGACCTCATCACCTATAAGCTGACTTTGTATTTACAGGCCCGTTTTCCCGGGCTGAACGTCAAAAAATCCGCTTCCCACAAGGAAGTGATCCAATATTACGTTGAAGGAGAAATGTAACCATGTCCGGACATTCCAAATGGCATAATATTCAGAAGACTAAGGGCGCTGCCGACGCCAAGCGCTCTGCCGCATTCACCAAGATCGCAAAGGAAATCATTGTGGCTGTCAAGGAAGGCGGCGGCTCCGGTGACCCCGCCAACAACTCCCGTCTGGCTACCGTCATTGCCAAGGCCAAGGCTGCCAATATGCCCAACGACAACATCAAGCGCACCATCGACAAGGCTCTGGGCAACGGCAGCACCGAAAACTTTGAGGCTGTCACCTACGAAGGCTATGGTCCCTCCGGCGTGGCCGTCATCGTGGAGGCCCTGACCGACAACCGCCAGCGCACCGCTCCCGAAGTCCGTCACGCCTTTGCCAAGTGCAACGGCACCATGGGCGCTCCCGGCTGCGTCAGCTGGTCCTTCGACAAGAAGGGCGTCATCGCCATTGCTGACGAGGACGGCGAACTGGACGAGGATACCGTGATGATGGACGCCATGGACTGCGGCGCCGACGACTTCGAATCCGAAGAGGGCGGCTTCACCATCTACACCGATCCCGACGCATTTAACGACGTGGTCAAGGGTCTGGAGGAGAAGGGCTATACCTTCGCCAGCGCCGAGATCGAGATGGTACCTCAGAACTACATCAAGCTCACCGACGAGGGCGACATCAAGAACCTGACCAAGATGATCGACATGCTGGAAGACAACGACGACGTCCAGAACGTCTGGCACAACTGGGAAGAGTAATTATGATTCAAAAACCACCGCATTTTAAAAATGCGGTGGTTTTCTTTTCGCAGGTCTGCTATAATAGTTTAAACACTATTTACTCCGCGATTGTCATAAAGTGTTTTTGCTTTACAGAAATGATTACTGCCCGGGTTTCGCTGTATTGATGAACCGTGCAGCTAATTTTACAACGGGAGATGAACCATGAAGAAGAAAATCCGCAAAGTACTGGTCGTGATTCTGTCGCTGGTGTTTCTGGGGAGCCTTACAATGCTGCTGTTCCAGTGGAAGGATTACCGTGCAGGCGAGGAGATCTATGCGCAGGCAGAGCAGGCGGCAAAACAGTCCCCGTCTGAGGCGAAGCCCGCACCGGAGGAACCGCAGCCGCAGGAAAATCCCGATGAGACAGAAGTGATTCTGCAGGAAATTTCGGTTGCAGCGCTGCAGGAGATCAGCAGCGCTGTTGTGGGCTGGATTCATATTCCGGACACGATGCTGTCCTATCCGCTGGTGCAGGGAGAGGATAATTCCTATTATCTGGATCACGCATGGAACGGTCAGGTGACCTCTGTGGGCAGCATTTTTATGGACTGCCGGTGCGCGCCTGATTTTACGGATTTCAACACCATCATCTACGGACACCGGATGCGTAACGGATCCATGTTTGCCTCTCTGAAGTATTACAACAAGCTGACCTATTGGGAAGAACACCCCCTTGTGTATATCAAGGACGGAGAGATGCTCCGCCGGTATGAGATCTTCGCGGCCTATGAAACGCCGGTCAGAGCCTGTACTTATGAAACGGGGGTTACGGATGAAGCAAGCCGTCAGGCGGTGATCGATTTTGCCGTGGAGCACTCCGACATTGATACGGGGATCGTTCCGGAAGTGACAGACCGCATCGTGACGTTGTCCACCTGCACCGGAGACGGGTACGATACCCGGTGGGTGGTGCAGGCAGTGGAAAGACCGGCTTCGTGACGAAAAAGGAATGAAAAGTGCCGCTGCCCATTGCAGCGGCGTTTTTTTGTACCCAGACAGGAAAACAGGGGAGAGAAGGCTGTATTTTTATGACGCAGATACATTTGAAAATTGTATAAAGATGTAGAAAATTAAGGAATGACCGGCGAACTACTATTGCTAAATATAGTTTGAAGTAGTATAATACAAAAGAATAACTGGGTTTACGTTTGTCCTCGCGCACAATGTTATGTCAATACAGAAATAGTGCGGTTGCCAACCGGTGTTCCTGCTGAAAAGATGCCCAGGGGTACCCCTGGTGTGCTTTCCATTGGAAAGCACAGTTTCCTTGAACCGGCACATGAAAAAGGGAGCAGCCCGTTCAGACTGCTCCGTGCGTGTTTGGGTTTATCCCTTGATCGGCACCGCGATCTGCGTGATGTAATCCTCACTGTTTTCTCCGCGGTTAGGCGGGCCCTCCATAAAAGTGGAACGGAACGACCCCGTGATCTCAATACCATGTTCCTTTATGTATTCCATCAGCGCTCGAATGGCTGTTGCAGTTTCTTCATACGGGCCGCGGTAATAGATGCTAAGAGCCTGCGTTTCTGGAAATTCCATACGTTCGGGGCCGTCAAAATCGTCCTCCATGGGGATGCAGCACATGAGATCCAATTTATCCGTTTCCTGCGACATCCGCATGGTGAACATCCGTGAGATCATGGACATCTTCCCGGTGCGCGCAGCGGCGATATAGGTGTCCCGCAGGTTGTTTGAGGCCTCGGAAACATTCTCGCATTGATACTGTCGGCAGAAGCATACCTGACGGGGGAGACTGGTTTTGTGAACCGTCAGATCACCCCGCTTGGCCGAGCGAACCTGAAGCATCTGGATATTTCGATCTAATGCTGCCCGCAGTTCCATCAGACGTTCCAGATAGGGATCAAGGTTTTCTGTGTCGTAATAGTATGCCGCCACTTCTTTCAGCGACAGACCCAGCGCCTGCATGGAGCGGATCGCGCGGATCTGCGTCATGTTATCGGCTGAGTAATAGCGGTATCCGCTTTCTTGATCCTTGAAGGCAGGCGTCAAAAGCCCTATATCCTCATAGACGAGAAGTGTTTTTCGGGTAATGCCCATGATCTTTGTTACTTCTCCGATTTGGAATAATGACTCATCGTGTTTCTTCATATCAGCTCTCCAGACAGTGTTCGTTGTTTTACGCGAAAGGCTTGACTTGACCCTTGGGGTACGACTTATAATGCCTATCGTATCAGATGAACCGGTTCCTGACAAGAGGGGATGGAAGAAATGAGCCTGAAGACGGATCGCCATGAGGAACATCAGCCGTTCGAAAGCTCCACCAGTTCCCCAAAATGCAGGGAGGAAGGTCTGGAGGCAAAAGGGCAGCGGCAGTTTAATGAAGCACGCAAAAAATAACTGAAATAAGCATAAACAGAAAACTATTAACAACGAGGTACTGGACATGAGAAAAGAAAAAGCAACTGCAGCCCGGCCTTCAGAGGAAAAAGCGTCTCCTATGCATAAGGTGCTGACGGTGATCGGCACGATCCTCTGCGTGATTCTGATCCCGATTCTGATCATCAATGTCACATTGATCGTCAAGAGCTATACCAATAAAGAGGCCGTGCCGGATGTGGGCGGATATTTCCCCCTCATTGTTCTGACGGATTCTATGTATCCGGAGATTGAAAGCGGCGACCTGATCATCTGCCACACCGTGGAGCCGGAAGAGGTTGCGGTGGGCGATGTGATTTCCTTCTTTGACCCCGCCGGCAACGGCACTTCCATCGTGACCCACCGCGTGGTGGAGATCGTGGACGAGGGCGGGGCATTGATGTTCCGTACCCGAGGCGACAACAACAACACCGATGATAAGGTGCTGGTGGGTGCGCAGGACATTGTGGGTACATACCAGAATCGTATCGGCGGCGCGGGCAATATCGCGCTGTTCATGCAGACCACCACGGGTCTGATCGTCTGTGTGGTGCTGCCCATCATTCTGCTGGTCGGCTATGACATCATCCGCCGCCGCATCTATGAAAAGAACAAGCAGGACGATACGGACGCTCTGCTGGCCGAGCTGGAGGCTCTGCGTGCGGAAAAGGCACAGAAGGAAGTTGCTGCTGCCAACGCGGACAAACAGGAGTAAACGCTCCCCTATATACTTTATATGTATATTCTTCCTTCGGAAGCCACGTCCGGGGATGATATAATGCCGCGGCATTCTCTGCGGAAAGGGACATCCCATTGCAGGGATGCCCGGTAAAATTTATCTTTCCCGGAAAGGGAAGAAGTATTTGGGCCGTAAGGCCCAAAAGAAAGGAGAACACACTATGAGAAAAAATCGCATGATGAGAGCTGCTTCCGCTCTGCTGGTTGCTGTTCTCATGACCACCTGCACCATCTCCGGCACCTTCGCTAAGTATGTGACTAGCGTTGAGTCTCAGGATGCTGCTCGTGTTGCCAAGTGGGGTTTTGAGCCTGTTGCTATGGATATCACCGGCCTGTTTGACAAGGTCTATGATGCGGGCGCAGCTGACTACACCGTTGAGTCTGCAGTCGATGTTATCGCTCCCGGCACTCAGGGTTCTGCTCAGTTTGCTTTCGCTTATGACGAAGCTAACGGCATCAATGCACCTGAAGTGGATTACACCTTCAAGGTTGATACCACTGGTAGTGAGATTGCTGATAGCATTAAGGGTAATGCTAATATTCAGTGGAAACTGGACGGCAATGACTATACCGATTGGGATACCTTTATTGGCCAGATTCAAGCTCTGGACGGTGACGAGGACTACGAGGCCGGCGAACTGCCTGCTGCTTTCGGTACTGCCGACAACACCCACACCGTGTACTGGCGCTGGATCTTCACTACTGGTAATGCATCCGACGTGACCGATACCACTATGGGTAATGCTGACGAGCTGGCCAATGTCAAGCTGTGCATTAAGATCACCGCCACTCAGATCGACTAATCCTCACGGATTACTTATCTGAACTTTAACTTTTAATCCTGTTCCGGCTGGGCCAACGTGGCAGGCCCGGCCGGGCGGATTTTTTCTGAGCCATTCCAAGGGCAGAAGCCCCTTCCGTCTTTGGAACCGTTCAGAACCATGAATCCTCTCGGAAAAGGAGTGCAGCCCCGTGAAAAGAAATGCCAAGGCCGGCCTCGTGTGGCTGCTCGCCCTGTCGCTTTTGATCAGCGTCACAGCCAGTGCCATTGCGCTGACCAGCCGTATCCAATATTACACCATCGTGGAAGATGTGGAGTCCATGATCCCTCTGGTGCCGGAGCATGTCACGCTGGAGGAGCTGCGCGCCGCTGCAGAAGCAAAAGCAGGGAAGACCCCGTCCTACACCGCACAGACCCTTTCCGCTGTCTGCGCTCCGGAAGAGGCAGCCCGCCTCTCCGCCCTCAATGTGACCTACTGCGCCCCTGTGCAGCTGTCCTCGGATACCCTCTTCAGCGTCAGCGATGACAATACCGTCTGGGGCACTAATACGAAGGTGGACATTTTCAAGACCGAGTATGAAAACGGCAGCCACAACATCACCGTGGCCAGCAGTAACGGCGAGAAGATCATCGCCCCCGGCACGGAGAATTCCTACACTTTCAAACTGAAAAACACCCACACGTTGTCCATGGATTACAACCTCACGGTGAGAATGTATACCACCCCCGGCCATATCGAGATCCCTGTGACCTGCCGCCTCAGCCGCTATGACGGCAAATGGATCGCCGGTGATGACACCACATGGGAGACCGTACCGGAGTTTGACGGGGCAGAGGACAGCGCCAGAATCGGCCCCCATTCCTATGTCACCTACACGCTGGACTGGCAGTGGCCCTTTGATGGGAATGACGCGCTGGATACCGCGCTGGGCCAACTGGCCGCGCAGGAAGACCTGACCCTCACCATCGAGATTATTACCACGGCAGAGGCTGATTACCCCTCCGATCCCGATGATCCTGGCGATCCGGATTATCCGGATGATCCTGACGATCCTGACGATCCCGATGATCCCGATCTTCCGGATCCGCTCCCCGAAGAACCGAAATCGGAAGATCCCGATATCGGTGAGCCTCTGCCTCCCAAGACCGGCGACGAGAGCCATCCCGTCCTGTGGATCGCGCTGGCAGCGGTGTCCTTCATCCTGCTGATGATCCTGATCCTCTGGAAGGACAAAGACGAGAAAACCACCCATGCGGAGGCAAGAAAACGTGAAGAAACCAACTAAACCAGCAGGTGTTAAGTGGAAAACCTTTCTCCGGAGAGTGCTGCTCATCGTCTGCGGCACCATCCTTGGCATCAATGTATATCTGGCAAACGCCCGCAGCCTTGTGGGCAATCAGCTGCCCATGCCTTTCGGCTTCGGTGCCGCCATCGTCCTAACCGGCAGCATGGAGCCTACCTTCTCCGCCGGAGATCTCATCGTGGTGAAAGAGACGGATGTTGTGGCTGTGGACGATATCGTAGTCTATCAGGACGGCAGCAGCCTCGTGGTACATCGCGTCATTGACATCGCTGACGGCACCATCACCACGCAGGGCGACGCTAACAACGTATCTGACGCCCCCATCGAGCGCTCCGCGGTGAAGGGAACCGTCCAGTTCTGGATTCCTTACGCCGGCAGTGTGGTATCCCTGATCAAATCTCCTGTTGGAACCATCTGCCTCATTGCTGCAGCCATCGCGCTGGTGGAAATTCCCCATCGCAAGGAAAAAGAGAAGGACGACGAGGAGCGGCAGAAGATCATCGACGAGATCCGCCGCCTGAAAGACGAGGAATAAGGAAAGGAGAACGCAGAACCATGGCAAAGAAACGCACACGGGCAAAAGTGAATATCCCCATGTGCGCGGCCTGCATCCTGCTCTGCCTGACCATGTTTTCCTTCCATTTCTCCAGCGGCGTAATCGCTCGATACAGTACCGATACCTCCGGTGGAGACAGCGCGCGGGTCATCCGCTTTAACGGCATTACCTTGAATGTATATGACGTAAACAGTGCGGACGCTGACAGTGAGCATTTTATTGCCCCCGGTGTACCCCTGACATGGAACGCCGATGTCACCTTTGATGGCAGCGAGTCTGCCACCTATGTCTTTCTGGAAGTAACGCCCACCGGAAGCTGCACCGTTTCCGGTGATGGCATGACCTATACGCTGGCCCACGACGCGGCGGCTTGGACCGTGGACGGAACGGAGGATGACGACTGGAAATACTTAGATAAGTACAAGATTGACGATACCGATATCTATACCTATGTGTATTACCTGTCCCTTGCCCCCAATGCGACTTTGACGAATAAAAAGTTCTTTACCGCTGACACGGTCACGATTTCGGAGTTTTTTGATCCGGAGCATCTGGATGATATGACTACGGTCACCACCGATTTCCGTGCCAGCGTGGTGCAGAGCAACGGCTTCAACTCTCCGACCGAGGCATGGACCTCTCTCAGCACCAATCATCCTTGAGTAACCGCGAATTTTAAGCGTATCTCAATCCATCAGAAAGGAGGCGGAATCACATGATACTGATGAAACTCATGTGCGTCATGACATGGGTGCAAACTGAGAAAAACAGAATCACGTCATTCCTGCTGGCCCTTCTGATGATGGTCAGTATGCTTCCTTCTGCAGCCTTTGCCGCGGAAGAGGAATGTAGCTGTCCTCCCGACCATACGGGAGCGCATGTAGCCACTTGTGCACTTTATGTATGCGACAAGTGCGGCACGGGCCCCTGGCATGAAACCTGCCCCGAGCCCGAGGAACCCTCCGAGGGAGAGGGAGGCGAATCAACTCCCTGTGACACCTGCGGCGAAATTCCCTGTGTCTGTGAACCCGAAAATCCTGATGGGGATAACGGCGGAACCGTAGGCCCCACCTGTGAAATTTGCGGCAGCACCGAGCCTTGCGACTGTGCAACCGTTCCTCCTGCTGAGGACGATGGTTCCGAAGACAGCGGGGAAGAAGCCCCCGTTGTTTGTGAGCGCTGTGACGAGAATCCCTGCACCTGCCCCGCCTACGTGTTCTCTGTGGGCAAGAGGGCCGAGTTCAATCACGATAACGGATTTAACTTTTTCAATATCTCGGCAGAAGAGCCTACCGCTGGCAATGATTTGAGCTGGGATTCCCTTAACCTCGACGGCACAGAAGACACTGTATTCCTGATCGAGGATTATACGGTCGTCTCTCAGACCTATGATC
Organism: Oscillibacter sp.; assembly: GCA_017547085.1. Classification (GTDB taxonomy): domain Bacteria; phylum Bacillota; class Clostridia; order Oscillospirales; family Oscillospiraceae; genus Oscillibacter. The sequence continues at coordinate 16,917 of JAFYQM010000047.1, read as the reverse complement.
AAACAGTGCTGGAGTCTCTCTGGTATCAGGTGACGCTACTGAAGGGCACCGCCCCGGAAGGATATGCAGATGGTATCTGGATCTTCCAGAACTATCTGGGTGACGATCCGTCTCTGGACACCCTGATCATTCTCGAACCGAAGCTGTGTGAGATCTGCGGCAAATATGACTGCGGCATCGAGCATGTGCGGTGCGATATCTGCGGGGAATACGATTGTGAGATCGAGCACGTGAAGTGCGATATTTGCGACGGTTGGGATTGCCACCACACCTGGTGCGGTGTCTGCGGTGTGATGGACTGCACCGCAGAGCATGTGTACTGCCCCGTGTGCAAGGACTTCGATTGCGATCTGGAGCATGAGAGCGAGCCCGAAGAGGAGCCTTACATTCCTCCCAAGGAGCCCGTGATCCCCGAGAATCCCCAGCTGCCCGAGGAATATGAGGTTGCCATTCTGGACGAGGCCGGCAATCCCATTTCTGTTGAAGACGGCATCACTCTGGACTGGAAGTACAAGACCAGCCTCAGCGCATGGAGCGAAGAGGAGGGCAAGCTGTATTACCAGTGGCAGATCTGCTATGACGCAGAGGAAGACCTCTGGGTGGATATTTCCGGCCAGAACGGCCAGGGCATTCTGGTTTCCCATACCATGCTGCGAAGCGTGATGGATGATGACAACGGTGCTTGGCTCCGTTGTCTGATCGAGAGTGAAGCAAATGAACTTTACAGCGATCCCATTCGCGTCACCGTGGATGATACTGGCTATGACGCAGGTTTCGCTGAGCCCGAGGCGCCCGAAGAGGAAGAGGTCGGCCCGGTCATGCTGTTCCTGCGCCGCGTGGCGGCAGCACCGGCAGCACTCCTCAACAGTCTGGTGAACCCTGCGGCAGATGAGCCGGACAACACGGAGTATGTGACCATTACCATCAACTACTGGGATGCCAACAGCTTTACTTCCGATGGGGCGAAGCAAGAACTGTCCTCTGCGTACAAGGCCTCCGTTCCAAAGGGGACTGACTTCCCCCCCCGCACCATCACTTCTCCCCGAATTACGGGTTATGCCGCCTTCTGGGAGACGGACGGTGACGATATGCTCTGGGCCGGCGATGGCTACTACACCAAGGAAGGCAAGTATATAGATCCTACCGGCAGTGAGCCCCCTGACTACAGCGAAAGCGCTGCCGAAATCGAGCTGAAGTTCACCGGCGATCAGCTGCAGGAAGATATTGTGATCGACGTCTATTATCTGCCTGTCAAGGTGAACGTGGCCTTCCGCTACTATTTCCAGAATCTGTACAACGACAATTACACCGAGGATATCACGCTCTATCACACGCAGAAAGTGCGAACCGGCACGGTGATCACGAATGATGATCTGGTGAAATATGCCGGCGATACCACCGGTTTCACCAGAGTCTATCATCCGGATACTACAGTTGCAGCGGATGGCAGTACGGTGTTCCACTGCTACTACGACCGTAACTACTATCTCACCAACTTCGATCTGGTTGGCGGTCATGGTGTTTCTCCCATCTATGCCCGTTACGGCACGCCCCTGAATATCGGCATTCCCATCAAGAATGCTTATACATTCCTGGGCTGGGATTTGACCAAGTTGGACGCCGATGGTGATGGCGAGTACGAAAGCACCAACATGGGCGATGGCTATAGAGATGACGAACCGGGAGACGGTTTCCCCACCACTGTCGACACCAAAAACCGTGCTTATGAGGCGCTGTGGTTGGGTGATGGTGAGGTCACATATACCGTGGTTTACTGGCGTGAAAATGCAGACCCCGATGTAAAGGGCGGAAGCAGCTATAGCTATTCCTATTGGGGTTCTTCACAAGAAAAAGCAATTGTCAACACGCGAGTCAACGGCTCGGATAGTCTACCCGACCCCATCGCGAATGGTGAAAGAGCTTATTTTACCTTCAATGAAGCAAAAACGGACAAAAATGTCCTGGTGGAGAATGACGGTTCCACCGTTGTCAATGTGTATTACACCCGTAATTCCTATACGATTTACTTCAGAGGTTACGGTACATGTTGTTTGGCTAAACCGATTCACGGCGCAGGCTGCAACGGATCTTTGATTTGCGAAAAACCCGTTCATACACACGGACCGGACTGTGGTGTGGCTCCTTCTTGCGGAAAAGAAGAGCATCCGGCACATCTGGTTTCCTGCTATACAAACTCTACTCTTCAAGCGGGTAGTGCTGCTGGAAATACTGCGTATAGCAGGGTTCAGCAAAATGTCGGCAATTCTGCGCAAAATGGAACTGTATACAAGATTCGGACAGGCTACAGATTTAATTATACTTATTACAATTTCTTCTATGTTAACAATACATGGTACTATCTTGGCACAGGTAACACCCTCAATGGTGTTTCCATCAATGGAACCTTAGGAAACCCAAACAACGATAATACCTATACCAGCGCCTCTGCGAAACTCTCGTGTCAGATTCCAATCCATCCTCATGACGAAAACTGTTATATCAACTGTCCTACGGAAGGCCACCAGCATATTGATTCCTGTTACACGGCATGTACACTTCCTGAGCACCAGCATACCTGCAATGGCACTTGTAACAGTAACAACACAAACAACGTGGTGTATGTGCTGACAGCCAAGTATAACGCCAATATCGGTGCTGTTTGGCCCACAACAGATGTCCTGAAATCCAGCAGTACCCACAACAAAAACAGTGATGGCAATCCTGCATCTACCTCGGGTCAATTCCGCGGCTGGGACCTTGATAATGTTGACAATGAGGCTGTTTCAAAGCGTGTCAATATGACGGCAGACCTCTGTGATACCAGAGATAATTACCAATATGCGGACGCGACGTATGGCGGTACGAATGAAGTTCATCTGTATTACATGTTTGAAAGTTTTGAGCAGGATGATACAGGAAACTCTACCACGAGACGATATTTTGATACCACCAAAAAGTGGTATGACTGGGATGAGGATTACCATCAAAAGCTGGTTGTCAACAACACAAACTTCAGCCAAAAGCAAATTGCCGGCATGGTGGCGAAGGGAACCGAAAGCTCGACCAGTAATGGTGTCACAACGATCTGGTTGTACTACGACAGAAAGGCCCCCTTCGAACTCAGCTTCCAGCATTTGGGTGACCCACCTATTGTCCTTAAGGACGATTTGAAGTTTGGCGAACCGATAGCAGAGTATGTCATCAATACAGATGGTGAACTGTATGCCCCCTCCGAAGAGGACTATCCCAGCACGCTGGAACCGGGTGCATATCGGTTTGCGGGTTGGTACACCACGGCAGAATGTACGAAAGGCACAGAAGCAGATAAGGCGTACTTCGAAAAGGCCACTATGCCTGAAAACGATGTCACAATCTACGGCAAGTGGGAACCTGTTACCCGCAAAGTCAACTTCTTCTTCCATTACGAGTATCTGGAAGCCTACAAAAATGGTCTCTCCTACATTAAGGATGCCGGTAAAGACGTCTACTTCCGGACTGAGGGCGACCATGTGGGCAACGGCGGCATGGTATCCTTCTCCGTGCTCCACGGCGACACCTTGGACGAACTGGCCCCACAGGCTAAGTACCAACTGTTTGTCCCCGACAATGCCACCGTGTACTTTGTGAACTGGTTCTACATTCAGGATGGCCAAAAGCTGGCCTATTCTCCGGGCGAAATTCCCGTCCGACAGGACTTGAATGTTTACGCCCAGTGGCGTACGGAGCTCACTGAACCGTACCGCATCAGCTACATCCTCAAGGGCACCACCACAAAGATCGCGGAGGATACCTTCGGTTATGCTACCGTTGGTACCAACCTGACCTTCGATGCCAAAGTTGGCGCCCCCCGCAACGAAATGCTGGATGGCTATAACAAGGGTTACTTCCCCCTGACAGCATCCCACACCATCTCGATCCGTGTGGAAGAGGCGGAAGAACCGGAGTACAACGTGTATTCTTTCGAGTACGTAAAGGCAACGGACCTCAAATACACCGTTCGTTACGTTACGGAAGAAGACGGCCGGGAAGTTGAGCTGGATTCTGAGGAATTCCCTACAGAGAATTCTTTTGTTACCGTGCGCTATAAAGAAATCGATGGCTACGTTGCCGACGAATTCTACAAGGATCTGGTGCTCTCTGTCATTCCTGACCCGAATAACCCGGACCAGTATATCAGCGCCCCCACCAATGTGATCACCTTCTACTACACCAAGAGCGAAGATGTACAGTACATGGTGCACCACATGGTGGAAAAGCTGCACAACGATGGCGATCCCAAAAACGTGGAAAGTAACTACTTCATCGACGGTACCGGCGGCTATGAGAACTATGACCACAGCACGCAGGATCAGGTGAAGAAAGGTACAACTGTCTCCATCGCTCCGCTGACCAATATTCCCGGTTTTACATCTACCGGAAAGGCCAAGGTTGCTACGATCGACAGCAATGATGATGTTCAGGAAAAGAATGCCTCTGCTGGCAGTAACGGCGAGTTTAGTGTCCAGATCCAGCAGAACGGCACCGAGATCTACATCTTCTACAAGCGCCTGTCCTATGCATATTCCGTGGAGTATCTCGATTTCGAGACACATGTCAAGCTGGGCAGCGGAACCGGCGATACCGCCCTTTACGGTTCCACCGTGTCGGTTCCCGCTCCCAAGTATATCCTTGACAAGTCTTACGAACTGGTTTCCGAAAGCACGAAATCGATCCAGATCCGTGAGGATGCAGCGCAGAACGTTATTACGTTCTACTACTCGCCCATTGAGTATCAGGTAGACTACGTTGTGGTAGGCGGAGTTGGCGGCAGCTTTACCCCCTCCAACAAGGAAGTCTTTGCGGGTTCCAAGGACTTTGAGGGTGCAAAGCCTATCCCCAATGCCAACTACGAGTTTGTCGGCTGGTTCCTGGATGAGGCCTGTACACAGCCAGTTCCGGACGATAACAGCATTGCCACCATCGATGCGACCACCAAGCACTTGAAGCCCAAGAAGCAGTACGAGACAAACGGTGATCCCATCACTAAGTACACCTTCTACGCCAAGTTCAAGCTGTTAGCCGGTGATTTCACCATCTACAAGAACAACGCAACGCCCGGGCAGGTATTCGTCTATCGGATCACCAATACGGACGGATTCCTGCTGGATGTGACGATCTGTGCCGATGCGAATGGCGACGGAGAGGTCACCATCAAGAATCTGCCCTATGGTGAATATCAGGTGGAGCAGCTGAACAGCTGGTCCTGGCGATATACCAGAGAGACGCTTTACCGAGAGGTCACTCATAGCCCGGATACGAATTCCGTGTCTTATGATGGCATCGAGGTTATCTCCAAGTGGCTCAGCGGTATCGGTGATTTCATCCACAGGCTTTTCGGAGGGATTTAAGATGAGAAAAAAGAATCTTCGCCGGCTCATGCCGGTGGCCCTCCTGATGGTACTGGTTCTTGTATGCGGCTCTGTATTTGCCTACATGTTCATGCGGACGGCCCCCGAACACACGAACTTTATCCCTGCGCAGGTTTCCTGCAAGGTGTATGAAGACCATGTCGGAGATGATATTACCAGTGTGACCGTGGAGAACACGGGAAACATCTCCGCATATATCCGTGTTCGTCTGGTAACGTATTGGGTTGACGGTGATGACAATGTTGCACCACTGCCTTCGCCCCCGTTGGTGATTAACGACTACAACAGCATGGACTGGATCAAAGGCAGCGACAATACCTTCTACTATAAAAAGCCTGTGCCCCCTGATGCTCCGGATGATTTCACGACCAATCTGCTTACGTCTACCGGCGCCATCACATTGAAGACGCAAGACGGTTACAAGCAGGCGGTGGATATCTTCGGTGAAGCAATTCAGAGCAAGCCCACTGATGCGGTGAAAGAAGTCTGGCCTGTGACCATGGATACGGACGGCACAACCATTAAATCTTCGCCGTGAGGCAGAACGTTCTTAAAACATGAAATGAGCATCCACGTGTCAAAAACGTGGATGCTTATTTTTTCACCGTTTCTCCACATTGTTTTCGTAACCGTCAAAGCTAACGGCGGCTTGAGCGCGTGAAAATTTACCTAAATCGTAACCGTCAAAGCGTAAGCGTCAAATCTAGCAGCGAATAAAAATCTCCGCCTTGGTGCGAAAGCACTGAGGTGGAGATTTTTCATATCCGAGGAATATAACATTCTTGGGGTGCTTTGGAGGGCAGGAGTTTCTCAGCCCAGGCCTCATCTCTCTGGCTCAGCACCGGTGCGTTTTTCAGAACCCACAGCAGATAGCGGTACGGATCCAGTTGGTTTTCCTTTGCCGTCTCAATCAAGCTGTAGATCACGGCACTGGATTGTGCGCCGGCAGGAGTATTGGCAAAAAGCCAGTTCTTCCGCCCCATCACAAAGGGCTTAATGCTGCGCTCTGCACGGTTGTTGCTCAGTTCCAGTCTGCCATCTTCCAGATAGCGGATCAGATAAGGCCACTGCTCCGTAACCGTCAAAGCTAACGGCGTATAAAAGGATCGGCCTCCCGGTGCGTGAGCACCGAGGGGCCGGTTAATCATTTTTGCGGAATATAACATTCTTGGGGTGCATTAGAGGGCAGGAGTTTCTCGGCCCAGGCCTCATCTGTCTGGCTCAGTGTCGGTGCGTTTTTCAGAACCCATAGCAGATAGCGGTACGGATCCAGATGGTTCTCCTTTGCAGTTTCAATCAGACTGTAAATCACAGCGCTGGACTGTGCGCCGGCAGGAGTATTGGCAAAGAGCCAATTCTTTCTGCCCATGACGAAGGGCTTAATGCTGCGCTCAGCACGGTTGTTGCTCAGTTCCAGTCTGCCGTCTTCCAGATAGCGCACCAGATAGGGCCACTGTTCCAGCAGATAATGCAGCGCCTTGCCAAGAGCAGACTTCGGCGCGGTTTTGGCCGTAGTCTCATTTGCCCATGCCAACAGCGCGTCCAGAACCGGCTTTTCCAGTTCCAGGCGCTTCGTATATCGTTCTTCCGGTGTCAGTTCAGCCAGAGCCTCTTCCAACTGGAACAGTCTGGTGCAGTGGCATTCACCGGTTGCCGCCAGAGACCCCTTTCGGTCTTCTTGGGGGATTGTCTGCAAGGCTTCATCAAATTTTCGTCTTGCATGGGCCCAGCAGCCCACAACCCGTATATTCTCCGGCAATTTGTGGTACCCTTGGTAGCCATCCGCATGAAGCCAACCGGAGAATCCCTTTAGGAACTCCTCTGCATGCGCTGCTTTGCGGCTCGGTTGGTACTCATACAGAACTACGGGAGCTTTTGTGCAGCCACTGGTTCGGTACAGCCACATATAGGATTTGCTGGCAGCGGCCTTTCCGGACTCTTTCAGCACTTGCAGAGTGGTTTCGTCACCATGCAGAACGGACTCCTTACAAAGCTCCCCGTGCAGCACATCATAAATCGGACGAAGCCAGATATCCGAGGTGTTCAGCAACCAGTTTGCCATCGTCTGCCGGGACAGCTTTAATCCCTCACGGTTAAACTCCTGCTCCAGACGGTACAGCGGAGAATACATCACAAACTTCTGAGTCATGATGTGAGCCACTGCTTCAGCAGACGCAAAGCTGCCGGGATGAAGAACGGGTTCTTTCGGCGTCTTCAGGATATTGGCTTCACCGGTAGTTTCCTCGCACTGTTTGCAGGCGTAGCTATAATAGACGTCCTCCCGGATCCAGAACTTCGCAGGCTCCATCATCAGGCTTCTGTGAATTTCCTTGCCAATCTCCTCCATAAGAGTTCCGCAGGAATTACAAGTGCGTTCTTCCTCGGAGAGACGGTGTTCAATTACTTCTGTGGCTGTACCTTCAGGAACAATATCCGTTACACTGCCGGACTTCCGGTTGCGTTCATGAGCCTTCACTGCAATCTGTTCCGGGGTCGCAGACTTTGTGCCGTAAGCATAGGCCTCGGCTTCATTGAAGTTCAGTCCCAGCTGGTCCATAAGATCTTCCTGGATTCGTTCGGAAGAAGAGCCAAACTCACGCTTCTTTGCAAGACCCAACTGCTCCAGAAGCCATTGGTTCTGGAGCTTTAACTCGTTGTATTCCGCGCGGGAAATGGTCACCATTTCCGCGTTGCTTGTGCCTGGTTTCTTCTCGTTTTTCATGAGAAAATTATACCATAAAACACGCAAAAAAGCCAGTGTTTTCAAGCGTTTCCGGCATTATATCACACTCAATCCGGTTACAGTTTTGTTGGCTTTTGGCTGTTCTGTTTTCAGCCCCTCCATGAGCCAGCGGTACTGCTGAGGCGTCAATATTCGGACTTCGTCTTTAGTTCGTGGCCACTGGAAACTGCCGTTTTCCAGCCGTTTATACAGCAGCAGGAATCCATCGCCTTCCCAGTAGAGAGCTTTAATACGGTCTCGCTTTCTGCCGCAAAACAGAAACAGTGCCGTCTGAAAGGGATCCATTTGGAATTGCGTGCTCACCATACTGGCCAGGCCGTCAATTCCGCGTCGCAGATCCGTATAGCCGCAGGCGATATACACCGGGCAACTGCAATTGAAGTCATTCAGCATCGCTTCAAAATTTGGAGGACTGCTTCCACAGTAGATGGATCTGCTCCGTTATGAATATCTGCGGAAACACCTGCCATATGGACTGTAATGGCCACCGGAACTGTCTCATGGCCAGATATAATTGGTGTAACTTCGGCAAACTGGGTCTCATGTTGGGCTTTGGCCAACGCAAATACCCGCTTTTGCCATTTGTAATAGGTTTGTTCACCCACGCTATTTTCTTTACACCAGCGTTTCACAGTCAATCCGCTATTCCGGCATTCCGAGATCCGCCCGGCCCACATAGCCAGCTTGTTCTGCTCATTCAATTGCTGCAGTTCTGTACTCATAATAAAAAACACCCCCGTATCGCGGATAGTACACGCGAGTCGCGTATACTATCCGCTACTATACGAGAGTATTGTGTCACTTTATCTTTCTGCGCTCAAGTCGCCGCTAGGTTTTACGCTTACCCTAAATCTTCGATTGCACACAGACATGCAATAAATCTCAGAAGAACGGTATGAAATAGAGGGGAGGGAAGTGTTTGGCAGATAAAAAGAGCTTTCTGCTGTATTTTGATATGTACCCTATGATTCGTGATCTGCCTGCGGAACAAAAGGGATATTTGCTGTCTGCCATGTTTGAGTATGCAGATGCCGCATGGAGATCCAGCGAGGATCCGGAATCCATTCTGCAGAAGTTTCCGCGGATGGGAAAGGCTGCCCGTATGGCCTACGCATTCATTGCGGCAGCCATTTACCGTGATACAAAAAAGTGGCTGGAAAAGCAGGAACGGTATCATCAGGCGGCAGTAGAGCGCTGCGAAAAAGCACACCGTAAGGAAATGGACTCCATCAAGCAGTATTTCTGAATCTCACGGTATGCAGATGAGAAAAGCCCCGACCGCGTGTTCCGCGATCGGGGCCGTATCTGTTGCGAGCAAAACTATAAGCCGGGTTCTGTATTTGACAGTCATCTATCTAGGCGTACCGTTGCCGGCACGCTCAAGCCACCTCCCGGAAGCGGTCGGGCCAACCTGTTGCTTCCTCCACGGTGTTGCTCCGGATAGAGTTTACAGCGATGAGCAGTTTCCAGTCATCGGGTGAGCTCTTACCTCACCTTTCCACCCTTACCCCGCGCTTTGCCGCTCCAAATCTACATATAAGGTCTTTCCTGAGTCACGCAGTATAGGGGCGTAGGCAGCTCGACTCAATCGCTGCAGCAAAGCGCGACTGATACGCTGCATGAAACAGAAAAACATTGCTTCCATGGTCGCTGCCTGCGACCGCCGGAAACCCTGTGGACTTGGAGCGACAAAGTGCGTGGCGGTATATCTCTGTTGCACTTTTCCTGAAGTCGCCTTCGGCGGGCGTTACCCGTTATCCTTGCCCTGTGGAGCCCGGACTTTCCTCATGGACGGCCTTTCGGCCTGCCCACGCGACCGTCTGTCTTCCTCGCGCAACTATTGTATCGGAAAGGGGAGCCGTTGTCAACGCGGAAAATTTCACCTTCCTTTCCTGCCGGAACAAAGGTGGCGGTGAGCGTTGTAATCCGGCGTATGATTTGCTAAAATATCTCCATACAGAAATTGCAAGATTTGAAGAACGGAGAGAAGTCAGTATGCAAACACTCAGCGTAAACGGCGTGGAATATACGGTGGTGAAGCTGCTGGGAAAAGGGAAGGGCGGCTACTCCTATCTGGTGTCAAAGGATGACAGACAGTATGTCTTGAAGCAGATCCACCATGAGCCCTGCGACTACTATCAGTTTGGCGATAAAATCCAGTCGGAGTTGCGGGACTATGAGACACTTACCGGAGTGGGCATTCGGATGCCGCGCATGCTGGACGCGGATCTGGAGCAGGAGCGGATCCTGAAAGAATACATTGCCGGAGACACGATCTATGAACTGGTCCTGCAGGACCACATGGAGAAAAGCTATATACGGCAGCTAAAGGCCATGTGCGCGCTGTTGTATCCCGCAAACCTGAATATCGATTATTTTCCCACCAATTTTATCGTGCAGGATGGGATCATGTACTACATCGACTTTGAATGCAACGACTACATGGAGGAGTGGAACTTTGAAAACTGGGGGAGCCTGTACTGGTCCAGGACGCCCGCGTTTTTGGAGTACGTTCGGACACATCCGTAAAATTCGGCGGACCTGCCATGTATGGTATTCATAGACCACAGCAACCCGGCAAATTGGAATCGGTCAGTTGCCGGCATGAGTCAATTCATTGGAATAAACATCCATCAAATGAAAACCATTCATATTATCATAATCCTTGGAGAGGTATTCCAATGCCTCGATTAAACCTCGGATATTACTTTGAACGCTCTCGGGATACAAAACCATATCACCATAAATAATATTGCACCAAGTGTATTCTGCATTTGAGATATTGTCATTCAAATACAAGTACGCATTCATAAAACTGCGGAATTCCGAAACACCTCTGATGTAGCTCGCATCGTTTCCCTGTGTTTCATATTCCTTGAAATACTCCAATGCTTGACCTGCACTACCTTGGCATAACGATTCCATTTTTGCTATTTCGGCATTTGGGGTAAAAGGGAAAAATTTCACCGCTCGTTGTAATTTTCTCCCTGTTGCGGTATAATTGCTTTGTATGAATTTTCCCGCCCTGAGCGGAAGACATAAGGAGCGAATCCCATGAACTTTCAAGCCTATCTGGATTCCCTGAAGGATAAGACCGTGGCGGTCATCGGCATCGGCGTATCCAACCGCCCACTGATCGATCTGCTGCGTGCGCACGGCATTTCTGTCACCGCCTGCGATAAAAAGACCCGCGAGGCGCTGGGTGCTGCGGGTGACGAGCTGGAGGCCGCCGGTGTGACGCTGCGCTTAGGCGAGGACTATCTGGAGCATCTGAGGGAGGATATCATCTTCCGTACGCCCGGTATGCGTCCCGACCTGCCCCAGCTGACTGCCGCTGTGGCACGGGGCAGCACCCTCACCAGCGAGATGGAGGTCTTTTTCGACGTCTGCCCCTGTCCCATGATTGCCGTCACCGGCTCGGACGGCAAGACCACAACCACCACCATCATCGCAGAGCTGCTGCGAGCGGCAGGGAAGACCGTACACTTAGGCGGAAACATCGGTCATCCGCTGCTGGCGGAAACAGGCACCATGAAAGAAACGGACATCGCTGTTCTGGAGCTTTCCTCCTTCCAGTTGATGACCATGCGGAAAAGTCCGAAAATCGCTGTGCTGACCAATTTAGCGCCCAACCATCTGGATGTGCACAAGGACTACGCAGAGTATATTTCCGCAAAGGAAAACAACTTTACACACCAGTCTTCCGACGGTATTTCAGTGTTCAATGCGGACAATGCCGATTCCGTTATTTCTGCACAGAAGGCTGTGGGGCGCATCCGCTGGTTCTCCCGTCAAAAGGAGCTGAAAGAGGGCGTGTTCCTGCATGGCAGTGAGATCGTGGTGCGCCATGACGGGTCTGAGCGCGTGGTGATGACCACCAGCGACATTAAGCTGCCCGGCGTCCACAACATCGAAAACTATATGGCAGCCATCGCCGCTGTGGATGGTCTGGTGGAGGACGAGACGATCCGCACCTTTGCCCGCACCTTCGGCGGTGTGGAGCACCGCATTGAGCTGGTGCGCACCCGAAACGGCGTGCGTTGGTACAACGACTCTATTGCTTCCAGCCCCAGCCGTACCATTGCCGGACTGCGGGCCTTCCCGGAGAAGGTCATCCTGATCGCAGGCGGCAAGGATAAGGGCATTCCCTATGACGAAATCGGCCCTGTCATCAACGAACATGTGAAGCTGCTGATTCTCTGCGGCGCCACGGCCGGCGTGATCCGCGCCGCCACGGAGCAGGCGGAAAACTTTGCAGCACTGCCCATTCTGGAGGCACAGGACTACCACGAGGCCGTCGCCATGGCTGATCAGGCCGCCAGCGAGGGGGATGTGGTGATTTTGTCTCCCGCCAGCACCTCCTTTGACCGCTTCGCCAACTTTATGGAGCGGGGCAGGGTCTTTAAGCAAATCGTAAACGAGCTGCCGTAAACGAAATAAGCAGGCCTCTCTCCGCATAGAATCAGGGGAGGGAGGTGGCTGCATGAAATACGGTTTTTTCCGCTACCGCCGTGCCATGGCCCGCAAAACCACTACTCGCGTGCTGCTGGTAGCCGTGATCATACTGGTGGGCAGCGTAGTCTTTGCAGTCAGCGCACAGTTGCGTCCGCTGCTGGAAAGTCTGGCCGTCACCCGTGCCTCCAGCGCGGTAAACCGCATCGTCATGGAGGCGGTGGACGAGGCCATCCAGAGCGGAAAGGTCAGCTACGAGCAGCTGATCTCCTTTGAGAAGAACACAGACGGCAGCATTGCCGCCGTCCACAGCAATATGGCGGCCTGCAACCGCCTGCAGGCGGAGATTTTAGACATCATTTTGGAGCGCATCAGTCAGGTGTCGGCAAGGGAGCTGTCCATTCCCATCGGCACGCTGAGCGGCTCAGCCTTTTTAGCAGGCCGTGGCCCGCGCCTTGCTGTGCGGATGGAGACCATCGGTTCCTCCACCGCGCGATTTCAGAACGTCTTTACTTCCGCAGGCATCAACCAGACCAACCACCGCATCGTGCTGCACATCGATGTGTCCATCTCCATCCTGCTGCCGGGCTTTACCACGGCAACCAAGGTCTCCAACGCCGTTACCGTGGCAGAGACCGTCATCGTGGGCAGCGTTCCGGAGACTTACACCTATTTCGGCACCGACCCCAACACTTACGAAGAAGATATGAAGGACTATATCCTGAACCAAAGCTGATCCACCGAAGGAGGAACCCCCATGGATTACCGCGAGGAAATGAAGGAATTGCGCGCCAAGCTGAACGAGAACAGCTATCTCTACTATGTGCTGGACGCATCAACCATGAGCGACTACGAATACGATATGCTCTACCGCCGTCTGGAGGAGCTGGAAGCAGAGCATCCTGAGGAAATCACTCCCGATTCTCCGACCCAGCGGGTGGGCGACCGGATTCTGGAAGGCTTTGAGGAATACCGCCATCCCGTGCCACTGGAAAGCCTGCAGGACGTATTCAATGCCGAAGAAATGGCGGAATTTTCCCAGAAGCTGGCAGATGTGCTGGGTGACGCGGAATACTCCATCGAACCGAAGGTGGACGGCTTGTCCGTGGCACTGGAATACCGTGACGGCGTGTTTGTCCGCGGTGCTACCCGCGGCGACGGCTGGGTGGGCGAAGATGTGACGGAGAACCTGAAGACCATCAATTCCATCCCCATGGTCCTGCCGGAAAAGCTGCCCCGTCTCATCGTTCGTGGTGAGGTGTATATGTCCCGCGCGGTGTTTGAGGAGATCAACCAGCGCCGCGAGCTGGAGGGAAAGCCGCTGATGGCCAATCCCCGCAATGCTGCCGCAGGTTCTTTGCGCCAGCTGGACCCCAAGCTGTGCGCGGAGCGGAAGCTGGATATCCAGATCTTCAACCTGCAGCTGGCAGAGGGCAAGACCTTTGCCACCCACTCTGAAACCATGGACTATCTGGCCTCCCAGCGCTTCAAGGTGATCCCCCACAAGACCATGCGCCGTGCAGAGCTGCAGGCGGAGATCGACCGCATCAACGACGAGCGCATGGACTATCCCTTTGACATTGACGGCGCGGTCATCAAGATCAACGATCTTGCCGACCGCACGAAGATGGGCTCCACCGCCAAGTTCCCCAAGTGGGCGGTAGCCTTTAAGTATCCCCCTGAGAAGAAGCCCTCCAAAGTGGTGGATATCGTGGTGCAGGTGGGCCGCACGGGTGTGCTGACCCCCAAGGCAGTGCTGGAGCCGGTGCGTCTGGCAGGCACTACCGTCACCAATGCAACCCTCCACAATCAGGACTATATCGCGGAAAAGGACATCCGCATCGGCGATACGGTCATCGTCCAGAAAGCGGGCGAGATCATCCCAGAGATCGTGGAGGTGGACTTCAAGCAGCGTCCGGAGGGCACTGTGCCTTACACGCTGCCTGCCGTGTGCCCTGTGTGCGGCGCAGCGGTGGCGCGGGATGAGGACGGCGCAGCCCTGCGCTGTACCGGCGCGGAGTGTCCCGCCCAGTTACTGCGGAACATTACCCATTTCGCCAGCCGTGACGCCATGGATATCGAGCATTTAGGCCCCGCCGTGGTGCAGCAGCTGGTGGAAGGCGGACTGATCGCCAATGTGGCTGATCTCTACAGCCTGACGGCGGAGCCGGTAGCAAAGCTGGACCGGATGGGAAAGAAGTCCGCGGAAAACCTGATCGCCGCCATTGAAAAATCCCGCGGCAACGACCTTTCCAAGCTGATCTACGGCCTCGGCATCCGGCAGGTGGGGGAGAAGGCCGCCAAGGTTTTGGCCACCCATTTCAAGACCATGGACGCGCTTGTGGCTGCCACGGAGGAAGAACTGACGGAGATCAACGATGTGGGCGCCGTTACCGCCGACTGCATCGTCAGCTATTTTGCAAGCGAACAGGCCCGCGACCTGCTGGCGCGGCTGAAAGCGGCAGGCGTGAATATGGAAAGCACCGCGCAGCTGGTGGACGAACGATTTGCCGGTATGACCTTTGTCCTGACGGGCACGCTGGAGCGGTTCGACCGCAAGGCCGCGCAGGCCATGATCGAGGAGCGAGGCGGCAAGGCCGCAGGCTCCGTCAGCAAGAAGACCACCTATGTGGTGGCTGGTGAAGCTGCCGGCAGTAAGCTGAAGAAGGCCCAGGAACTGGGCATCCCCGTCCTGACCGAGGACGAGTTTGCCGCCATGCTGGAGTGAGGAATACAAGGAAAAAGACCGCCATTTGGCGGTCTTTTTTGCTCAAATGTTCTTCTTGATGGTGTTGATGGCTCCCTTTTCCAAACGGGATACCTGTGCTTGAGAGATGCCCACCTCGGCGGAGACCTCCATCTGGGTCTTACCCTCGTAAAACCGCAGGGAGAGGATGCGCCGTTCCCGGTCGTTCAAAAGCTTCAATGCATCCTTCAGGGCAATGCGGTCCGTCCACAGCTCGTCTGTGTTTTTCGTGTCGCCCACCTGATCCATGACACAGATGGCGTCTCCGCCGTCGGAATAGACCGGCTCGTACAGGGAGACAGGGTCCGAAATGGCGTCCATGGCGAAGACCACTTCCTCGCGGGGAATGTCCAGCTCCTTTGCGATCTGCTCCACAGTGGGCTCCCGCTGGGTCTCCGCAATGAGGCGATCCCGCACCTGCAGCACTCGGTAGGCGGTATCCCGCATGCTGCGGGATACACGGATGGCGCTGTTGTCTCTGAGATACCGGCGAATCTCGCCGATGATCATGGGCACGCCGTAGGTGGAGAACTTCACAGGCTGGTTGATATCGAAGTTGTCGATGGCCTTGATGAGGCCCACACAGCCTACCTGAAAGAGGTCATCGGCGTTTTCGCCGCGGTTTGCAAAGCGCTGAATAACGGACAGCACCAGCCTCAGATTGCCCTCGATCAGCTGGCGGCGGGCCTCCTGATCACCGGACTTGCTCCTGCGCAGCAGCTCCATCGTCTCGTCGTTTTTCAGTACCTTCAGCTTGGCGGTGTTGACGCCTGCGATCTCGACTTTCCCCTGCATGAACGGCTGCCTCCTGCGTGTTTCAAACTTACTGAAGGCAGTATTGCCTCTGCCGGATTTTCCTATACTGGGAGCTTTTGTCGCTTTTTTGCATGGGACAGTCTGCGCCCCGCATAGGGTAGAGGGGAAAGGAGGGAGTGCGATGCAGTGCAGGATCCGTGATCTTCGTTGCAAGGAGGTCATCAACATCTGCGACGGCTGCCGGCTGGGGTTCGTGGGGGATGTGGAGGTGCGGGTGCCGGAGGGGCAGGTGGTGGCTATCGTGGTGTTCGGCCCCTGCCCCTTTTTAGGCCTGTTTGGCAGGAGAGAGGAGTACTACATCCCGTGGGAGTGCATCCAGCGCATCGGGGATGACATCATCCTGATCGACAAGCCCTTCCAGCGCCGTTCCCCCGATGCAGAGCGGAAACGCCGCCGGAAATTCTGAGAAATTCCGAAAATGGAAGCCCTTTTTCGCATGTAAAGACAGTTCATGGCGCGAAAATCGAAAAATGCGGGGAGTTCCATCGGATTTTCGGTGGATTTTCCCGTATTTTTTGCGTATTTTTTGGAAAAAATGCTTGCAATACCACAAGGAGTTGTGGTATTATATTTCAGCATTCCGCACGGTGTGTAGACTTTCTGTCTGTGCCAAATGGTTGGCAGAAGGGATGAAACCGCCGGAGGTAATAACTAAATTTGATTTGGAGGAACAAACAACATGGCATCTAACGTCGTATCCATGAAAGCCCTGCTGGAGGCAGGCGTCCACTTCGGTCACCAGACCCGTCGCT
>JAFYQM010000046.1 GCA_017547085.1 Oscillibacter sp. | reverse complement strand
GCTGCCATGAACCTCAAAAAACTGGCAAAATGGAAATGGAAGAGCACACATCCTAGCTTACTTGAGTTGATCTTTTCCACCATAATGATGAAATTCCCGGTTGCTGCTTGATGCGCAACCGGGTTTCTCGACAGACTGAAGGATGGCTTCCGAAGAAGCCATCCTTTTTTAATGATGTACTTAAAAGCCCAACAGGGCGTAGACAACGGCCACCAGCAGCGCAGGAAGCAGGTTGGCGACGCGGATCATATTCTTCCAGAGAAGATTCAATCCCACGCAGAAAATCAGGGCGGAGCCGACAAGGGAGAGGTTGTTCAACGCTGCCGTGGTGAGGACTGGTTCCACCAACCGCGCCAGCAGGGTGACACTGCCCTGAAAAATACCCACGGGGATGGCGGAGAACATGGCACCCTTTCCCATGGAAGAGGCCATGACAAGGATCAGAACAAAGTCGATCATGGATTTTGCGGCGAGGATCGTATAGTTTCCGTGGAGGCCATCTTCCACTGCGCCCACAATGGCCATGGCACCGATGCAGACGGTCATGGTGGCAGTGATGAAGGCGTCTAAAAACTGCTTGTCCTGCCCGTTGCCGCTTTTTTCCCGCAGCCACTGGCCGAAGCGCTCCATGCGGCCGTGCAGGTCCAGCGCTTCACCCAGAAGACAGCCGATGGCTGCGCTGATGACCAACATCATGGTTCCGCCGGAAACGAGGGTGCCTCCTTCCACGGTCAGCATTTTTTCCATGACGCCTGCCATACCGACGAACAGCACGCACACGCCCATGGTGCGCAGCAGGGCCTCCTGACAGCGTTCTGACAGGCATTTCCCGCCCAAAAGACCGATCACGCCGCCGGCAACGATAGCCAGCACATTGATAATAGTTCCAAATCCGATCATAGGTTCAGTTTCTCTTTCTCTAAAATATCAGAAATTTTTATAAAAATGTATAGACAGCTTCCTGCTTTTTACAGCTTTTTTTCGTGCGCTGCGGTAAAATGTGTGCCGTGGACAACCACTTTTGTTACCTTATCACGATTCTGAATAAAAGTATAGAATATTGAGGAAGAAAAACGGGTGGAAAATTGTCAAAGAAACGGCAGAAGTACATGAATTGGTAAAAATGGGGCGCATAAAAGGGAAATTCACCTGAAAACAAAAAAGTGCTGTCAAAATGACTATATTTAATATGGAAAATAAACGGATTCGTACAAAAACGATTACCTTGGATTGACATAGGAATTATGAGGCTGGTATTATTTTTGTGAAAAGAGGCTGGAAACGTTACCAGTAACGTTTCCAGAGAGTTTCAGTTGATGCGGCCGAGGTGAGACGGGTGACGATCAAAGATATTGCGAAAATCTGCGGGGTCAGCGTCAGCACTGTGTCCCGTGTTTTAAACGAACATCCGGATGTCAGTGAGGCCAACCGGGAAAAAGTTTTGGCGGTGGTGCGGGAACTGCACTATGTGCCGAACAACAGCGCCCGCGATCTGGTGAAATCTCCCTCCGACGCCATCGGACTGGTGGTGCGCGGTGTGGGAAACCCGTTCTTCACCGGTGTGATCCGTGCCATCGGCGAGGCCTGCGAGGCGGCGGGATACACCATGGTGCTGCACCAGATCCGTTCCGGAGAGGACGAGCTGCGGGCAGGCGCTGAGCTGGCCCGTTCCAAGCGCCTGCGGGGACTGATCCTGCTGGGCGGCTGCTTTGACTATACGCCCGAGCAGATCGCGGGACTGGGAATTCCCTTTGTTTGCTGTACCTATACCAACAGCTTTGGCACCCTGCCTGCGGACGCCTATTCCTCCGTGTCTATCGATGACCGGCAGGCGGCATATAAAATTGTAAGCATGCTGACGCAGCGGGGACACCGGAACATTGCGGTGATTCTGAACTCAGTGGAGGACCACTCCATCAGCCAGCTGCGTTATAAAGGATACTGTCAGGCGCTGCAGGAATGTGGCGTGGAAGTGGATCTGGAACTGGTGGAGGAGACCGTCACCTTTGAGATGTCTGACGGATATGCGGGCATGGAACGGCTGATGAGCCGCCGGGATGACTTTACCGCGGTGTTTGTGATTTCGGATGCGCTGGCAGTGGCGGCCATGAAGGCCCTGCACGACCACGGCAAGCGGGTGCCGGAGGATTGCTCCGTGGTGGCGATCGACGGCATCGAAATGTCCAGCTACTCGGTTCCTACGCTGACCACGCTGGTTCAGCCCCAGCAGGAAATGGGTGAAAAAGCCGTGCAGATCCTTGTGGATATGATCGAGGGTCGCGCCGGCAACCGCCACCTGCTGCTGGACACCACCACCCGCGAGGGCGGCAGTGTCTGCTCTGTTTGATTTTTGCATCTTCGGATGTGAAAATAGATTTATTACTTATTTTGGATTGAAAGGAAGTACCACCATGAAGAAGCTGTTTGCACTGCTGCTGACTCTGGCGATGGTTCTGTCCCTGGCTGCCTGCGGCGCCAAGGAAGAAGCTCCCGCCGACAAGGGCGAAAACGCCCCCGCTGCCGAGGAGACCGGCTCTGTCTACTATCTGAACTTCAAGCCCGAGTTTGACGAGGCCCTGCAGGGTCTGGCCAAGACCTACACCGAGAAGACCGGCGTTGAGGTCAAGGTTGTTACCGCCGCTTCCGGCACCTATTCCGACACCCTGACTGCTGAGATGGCTAAGGACGAAGCTCCCACCATCTTCAACATCGGCAACATGTCCGGCCTGAAGGACTGGGACGAGTATGCTCTGGATCTGAAGGACACTGCCCTGGCAGGCGAGCTGAACACCGATGGCTTCAACCTGTACAATGAGGCTGGCGAGCTGAAGGCCATGGGCCACTGCTTCGAGTCCTTCGGCATCATTGTCAACGTTGATCTGCTGAACGCTGCCGGCTATGAGCTGAGCGACATCACCAACTTTGAGACCCTGAAGGCCTGCGCTGACGACATCCATGCCCGCGCTGGCGAGCTGGGCTTCGACGCCTTCACCTCTGCCGGCCTGGACGGTTCTTCTTCCTGGCGTTTCTCCGGCCACCTGGTCAACATGCCCCTGTTCTATGAGTTCCGCGACGACGGCGTGGTTGAGCAGCCCGCTACCGTGACCGGCGCTTATCTGGACAACTTCCGCAACATCTGGGATCTGTACATCACCGATTCCTCTGCTGACGCCAAGACCCTGTCCACCTCCACCGGCGACGAGTCCAAGGCCATGCTGACCGAGGGCAAGGCTGTGTTCTATCAGAACGGCTCCTGGGAGTATGCCTCTCTGACCGAGGCTGGCCTGACCAACCTGGCCATGATCCCCATCTACTGCGGTGTTGAAGGCGAAGAGAAGGCCGGCCTGTGCTCCGGTACCGAGAACTGCTGGGCTGTCAACTCTCAGGTTTCTGAGGCTGACCAGAAGGCTTCTCTGGACTTCCTGTACTGGCTGGTGACCGACGCTGAGGCTGCTCAGGTCGTCGTCGATCAGCTGGGTGCTATCCCCTTCAAGTCCGCTCCCGAGTCTGCCAACGGCTTCCTGGCCGACGGCAATGAGCTGGCCAGCGCCGGCAACTACACTGTCACCTGGGCATTCAACCACACTCCCAACGTTGACAGCTTCCGTGCCACTCTGGTTACCGCTCTGACCGCTTACTCTGCTGATCCCACCGACGCTAACTGGGACGCTGTTGTCTCCGCTTACGTCGACGGCTGGGCCATCGAGTATGCCACCGTTAACGGCTGATTTCTGAACACCTAAAACCACCTTTAGGGGCGGGCATATTTGCCCGCCCCTAAAGTCCTGAAATTCAGCGTTCTGAGCGGGGCAAAGGCTCTGAGCCCCGTATCCGGGCTTTTGGCTTGCTCAGAACATCTTATTTTACAGAGAAAGAGAGGAAGATAGACTTGGCTAAGAAAAAAGTGACAAACGTGAATCTGGTTCAAAGACCCATCAAAAAGTGGGCACCACTTTTCATTCTGCCTACCTTTGCTGCCTTCTGCATCGGCTTTGTATGGCCTTTCCTGCAGGGAATTTATCTGTCCTTCTGCAACTTCAATACCCCCAAGGATGCAAAGTGGACCGGCATCGTCAACTACACCAAGGTTTTCTCTGACGCCGGCTTTATGAACGCATTTAAAAACACGGCTGCCTTTGCAATCGTGTCCATCATCCTGATCAATGTGGTGGCGTTTTTCATCGCCTATGCGCTGACGCAAAAGCTGCGCGGCTCTAACCTGTTCCGCACCGTGTTCTTCATGCCAAACCTGATTGGCGGCGTGGTGCTGGGCTATATCTGGTCCATGATCTTTGACGGTATTCTGAAACAGTACGGAACCTATCTGACTGCCAACGGTACTTACGGTTTCTGGGGTCTGGTGATTCTGGTTGCCTGGCAGCAGATCGGCTACATGATGATTATTTACATCGCGGGTCTGCAGGCCGTCCCTGAGGACATGTTGGAGGCTGCCCGTATTGACGGCGCCAACAGCAAAGAGACTCTGTTCAAGGTGATTATTCCCAATGTGATGCCTGCCATCACCACCTGCACGTTCCTGACGCTGACGAACTCTTTCAAGATGTTCGACCAGAACCTGGCTCTGACCGGCGGTCTGCCCAGCGTTATTGAGAACGGTGCCAAGGTCAATGTCACTGAGCTGCTGGCTCTGAACATTTATTCCACCTATAACATCAACAAGAACTGGCACGGCGTGGCACAGGCAAAGGCCGTGGTGTTCTTCATTCTGGTTGCTGTTCTGGCGATTGCCCAGCAGGCCGCTACCCGCAGCAAGGAGGTGCAGCAGTAATGAAAAAAGCAAAGAAGTTTTCTACCGCCAGCACCATTCTGACCTGTTTCTTCGTAGTGCTGTGTCTGGTGTGGCTGTTCCCTGTCTTTGAGGTGGTCATTAACTCCTTCAAGGAAAACGCCTTTGTCAACCTGGAGCCCTTTGCCCTGCCCACCGCCGAATCCTTTGTCGGCCTTGCCAACTATATCAAGGGCTTGACTTTCGGCAACTATCCTTTCGTGCTGGCTGCCGGTTATAGCCTGTTGATTACAGTGGTCTCTGTGCTGCTGATTTTGGTGTTTTGCGCCATGTCCGCATGGTATATTGCCCGCGTTAACAGCACGGTCTCCAAGATTTTCTACTATCTGTGCCTGTTCAGCATGATCGTTCCTTTCCAGATGGTCATGTTTACGCTGACGTTCACTGCCGACAAGCTGAACCTGAACACGCCCTGGACCATTCCCATCGTCTACCTGGGCTTTGGCGCCGGTCTTGCAATCTTCATGTTCCTGGGCTTTATCAAGGGTCTGCCTCTGGAAATCGAGGAAGCGGCTGCCATTGATGGCTGCGGCCCCGTGCGCACCTTCTTCCTGGTGGTGCTGCCGATGCTGAAGCCCACCCTGATTTCCGTTGGCATTCTGGAATTGATGTGGGTGTGGAACGACTATCTGCTGCCCTATCTGGTGCTGGACCGCACCAAGTTCATGACCATCCCCATTCTGGTGCAGTATCTGAAGGGCAGCTACGGCACCGTGGATCTGGGCGCTACCATGGCCGTTATCATGATGAGCATCATTCCCATCATTATTGTGTATATCTTCTGTCAGAAGCATATCATCAAGGGCGTGGCCGCAGGTGCAGTAAAGGGTTAAGGTGACACACGCATGAAACGAAGCTGCGGCATTTTGATGCCCGTTACCTCGCTGCCGTCCTCCTACGGTATCGGTACGCTGGGCAAGGCCGCTTACAAATTTGCAGACTTTCTGGCACAGGCGAAGCAGTCCTGGTGGCAGATTCTGCCTGTGGGCCACACCAGCTATGGGGATTCGCCCTACCAGTGTTTTTCTACCTACGCGGGAAATCCGTATCTGGTGGATCTGGATCTGCTATGTCAGGAGGGCCTGCTGAAGCCGGAGGAGCTTGCTTCCTGCGATTGGGGCAAGGATGTGGCGAAGGTTGACTACGCCGCCATCTATGAAAACCGCTTTTCTGTTTTGCAGTTGGCATGCGAACGGGGCTGGAAGAAGGATGAACGCGCCATTGCCGCATTTGCGGAGGAAAACAAGGACTGGCTGCCGGACTACGCGCTGTTCATGGCGCTGAAACGGCATTTCGGCATGAAGGCGTGGCACCAGTGGCCGGATGAAGCCATCCGGTTGCGCAAGCCGGAGGCCCTTGCCAAGTACCGCAAGGAACTGGCGGCGGACATCCGCCTGTTTACCTACATCCAGTATCTGTTCTTCCGCCAGTGGACGGCACTGCGGGAATATGCCCGCGCCCGCGGCATCGGCATCATCGGAGATTTACCCATCTATGTGGCGTTGGATTCCGCCGATGTGTGGGCCGACCCCGCCAGCTTCCAGCTGGACGAGCGGAACGTGCCGGTGGAGGTATCCGGCGTGCCGCCTGACTACTTCAACGAGGACGGCCAGCTGTGGGGCAATCCACTCTACGACTGGGACGCCATGAAGAAAGACGGCTACGGCTGGTGGATCCGCCGCATTTCCGGCGCGTCCAAGCTGTATGACATCATTCGCATTGACCACTTCCGCGGCTTTGAGAGCTACTGGGCTGTGCCCTACGGCGAGACTACCGCGCGGAACGGCCGCTGGGTGAAGGGACCGGGTATGGATCTGGTGGGTGTGCTGACCGGATGGTTCCCCAATATCTGCTTTATCGCGGAGGATCTGGGCTATCCCACGCCGGAGGTGCAGCAGCTGCTGACCGATTCCGGACTGCCCGGCATGAAGGTGCTGGAGTTTGCCTTTGATTCTCGCGAGCCCAGCAACCACCTGCCGCACACCTATACGCCGGGCTGTGTCTGCTATCCCGGCACCCACGACAACACGACCCTCGCTGCATGGCGGCACGAGGCGGACCCCGCCGATGTGGAGATGGCGGAGCGCTATCTGGGCCTCAACGAGGAAGAGGGCTTCCACTGGGGCATCATCCGCGGCGGCATGAGCTCCGTGGCGGAGCTGTTTGTGGTGCAGATGCAGGATTATCTGGGACTGGACAGCGAGGCCCGTATGAACACCCCCGGTATTCTGGGCGGAAACTGGCAGTGGCGTGCGCTGCGGGAGCAGCTGACGCCGGAACTGGCAAAGAAAATCGCGGAGATGACCTGCCTGTACGGCAGAGCGCCCGCTTGAGATTTCTGATTTACGAGACACCTGTAAAGCAGACACTCACACAGGTGGGTGTCTGCTTTTTCTCGGCGCTGTGCGCTGACGAACGGAAAGGAACAAGTTATGGCAAAACAAACGGATATTCGCCTGCGGGGCGATGTGATCTATTCCATCTATGTACGCAATCATACACCGGAGGGCACCTTTAATGCGGTCATCCCCGATCTGGACCGCATCAAGGCACTGGGAACCGATATTATCTGGTTCATGCCCATCCATCCCATCGGCGTGAAGGGCAAGAAAGGTTCCCTCGGCTGCCCCTATGCC
Source organism: Oscillibacter sp. (assembly GCA_017547085.1). GTDB lineage: Bacteria > Bacillota > Clostridia > Oscillospirales > Oscillospiraceae > Oscillibacter. The sequence continues at coordinate 52,778 of JAFYQM010000046.1, read as the reverse complement.
AACCGGGATTACCGTACCGTCAATCCGGAGTACGGAACCATGGAGGACTTCCGCACGTTGGTGGACGAGATCCGTAAGCGGGACATGAAGTGCATCATCGACGTGGTGTATAACCACACCTCGCCGGACTCCACGCTGACCACGGAGCATCCGGAGTTCTTCTACCGCAAGAGCGACGGCAGCATGGGCAACCGCGTGGGCGACTGGACCGACGTGGTGGATCTGGACTACGGCTGCAAGTCCTTGTGGGATTATCAGATCGAATCCCTTGTGATGTGGGCCGGCATCGTGGATGGCTTCCGCTGCGATGTGGCGTCCCTTGTGCCGGTGGACTTCTGGTGTGCGGCACGCGAGGCAGTGGAACAGGTCCATCCCGGTTGCATCTGGCTGGCGGAGACGGTCCACAGCGGCTTTTCTCAGATGAACCGCAAGCTGGGGATGTATTCTGCCAACGACTATGAGATGTTCTCTGCGTTCGACATGGAGTACGAATACGACATCCGCGAGGTGTTCGACCGATATCTGACCGGACAATGCACCCTGTCCAACTACATCGATATGCTGAATTTTCAGGAGTGCGCCTATCCGGAGAACTACATCAAAATGCGCTGTCTGGAAAACCACGACCAGCCCCGCATCTGTTCCTTCGTGAAGGACGAAAAGGCGCTGGAGAATTTCACCGCCTTCCTCTATTTCCTGAAGGGCAGTACCATGATCTACGCAGGACAGGAATACCGGAACGACCATGTGCCCAGCCTGTTTGAAAAGGACGTTATTCTGCGGACAGCGGAAAAGGACATCTCTCCGCTGCTGCGGAAGCTCTATGATGTGAAGAAATCTCTCCTCTCTGTGGAGGACTATTTCAAGGGAACGGCGGATGACATCCATGATATCGCCATTCTGGAGCGGGATGACAACCACACGGTGAAGGTGGGCGTGTTCAGCCTGAAGGGCAAGGCTGCGGATGTGAAGGTACAGCTACCGGATGGAACCTACACCAACCATTTGAATGGAGAGCCGGTTGCTGTCACCGGCGGGATGCTGCACTGTGACGGCGATCCCATTCTGTTGACGATTCCGGCAGAACAGCGATGAGAAGGAGGCGTAACGTTTGAATAAGTATGTATTTGGCGTGGATATCGGCGGAACCACCGTGAAAATCGGATTCTTTTCTGCCGATGGAACGCTGCATGAGAAGTGGGAAATTCCCACCCGCACGGAAAACGGCGGAGAGCAGGTGCTGCCGGATGTGGCTGCGTCTATCAAAGAGGCCATGGCCCGTCACGGCGTGGCTGCGGAACAGGTGGAGGGCATTGGCATTGCCGTGCCCGGGCCGGTAGACGCGGAAAACACTGTTTACAAGTGCGTCAATCTGGGCTGGGGCGTGTTCAATGTCAAGGAACGGATGAATGAACTCCTGCCGGAGATTCCCCGCGTGGCGGCGGGCAACGATGCCAACGTGGCCGCACTGGGCGAACTGTGGCAGGGTGGCGGTCAGGGCTGCCGCAGCGCTGTGATGATCACGCTGGGTACCGGCGTGGGCGGCGGCGTGGTGCTGGATGGGCAGATCGTGGCCGGACACAACGGCGGTGCCGGAGAGATCGGTCACATGACAGTCAATCCGGCGGAAACCGTGGCTTGCACCTGCGGCAAATACGGCTGTCTGGAGCAGTATGCCTCTGCCAGAGGCATCGTGCACATGGCTAAGGGGATGCTGGCGGATTGCGACACGCCGTCTGCACTGCGGGATATGGCGGATTTTACCTCCAAGGAGATCTGCGAACTGGCGGCGGCAGGCGACGCCATGGCAGTGGCCATCATGGAACGCTTCGGTGAGTATCTGGGACGGGTGATGAGCTTCATCTCCTGCACGGTGGATCCGGATGTCTACATCATCGGCGGCGGCATGAGCCGCGCAGGCAGAATCGTGACGGATACCGTGCTGCGCTATTACCGCAAGTATGCCTTCCATGTCTCCACGGGGACTGGGGTTGCCATTGCAAAGCTGGGCAACGATGCAGGTATTTACGGCAGTGCGAAAATGATTCTGAACGCATAAAGAAAGCGCGTATTCGGCAACGCCGAATACGCGCTTTTTCATGGAAACGGTCAGAATCCGTCCTTCGGGTCGATGCCGGTCAGGCGGAAATGATTGCGGTCCACCTGCAGCAGGCCGTCCCGCTGCATTTTGCTCAGTTCGTTGCTCATGGCACTGCGGTCTACGCTGAGATAGTCCGCTAACTGCTGCCGGTTAAAGGGGATATCAAATTCCCGGCTGCCCTGCTGCAGCGCCTGATGGGACAGATAGGACAGCAGGCGGCCCCGAATGGATTTGGAACTGGTGTGGAAGATGCGGCGGGAGAGATTCAGATTTTTTTGAGATGCGATGGTGAGGAGGTTGCGCACCAGCTTGTTGTGAAAATCACAGGCGGCCTCGCATACATGCAGGACACGGCTGGTGTCCAGAAATAAAACCTCTGTGGGCTCTGCGGCAACGGCGCTGATCATCAATGGAGAGCCGGGCACACAGGCGTACGTTTCTGCGAAGACCTGTCCGGGAAAGACGTGGTCGAGGATACTCTTATTCCCCCACACGTCATCGTTTTCAATGGAGACTTTGCCGGAGAGAACCATGCCCAGCGCCGTGACAGGATCTCCTGCGTGATAGATCACGGCCCCGCGGGCGTATTTGCGGGTCTGTGCCTGCAGGCAGCTGAACATACCCTGTAATTCCTGCGGGGTAATGCCGCGGAATAAAACGGTTTTCGATAAAAAAATATAATCCATAGGTCCTCCTTGTTGTTAAAACAACATACTTGTTGTGAAAATTGTATTATGATACAGCCATCAAGTCAAGAGCAGAAGCGGCGGCTTCTGGCAGGAGGAAACAGGATATGCTGAGAAAGATTATTAAAATTGATGAAGAAAAGTGCAACGGCTGCGGCGCTTGTGCGGCGGCCTGCCATGAAGGTGCCATCGAGATGGTGGGCGGGAAGGCGAAGCTGACTCGTGAGGACTATTGTGACGGCCTGGGGGATTGCCTGCCCGCCTGTCCGGTGGACGCCATCCGGTTTGAGATGCGGGAAGCACCTGCGTATGATGAGGCGGCCGTACTGAGAGCCAAAGAGAAGAAAGCTGCAGGCACGGGACTTCCCTGCGGATGCCCCGGCTCTCAGACCAGAGCCTTGCAGCGGCAGCCTGCAGGGCAGGGGGGTGCCTGCGAGAACGTTCCGCAGAGCCAGCTGATGCAGTGGCCGGTACAGATCAAGCTGGTGCCGGTGAATGCACCGTATTTTGAAAATGCCAATCTGCTGATCGCGGCAGACTGTACGGCCTATGCCTACGCCAACTTCCATCAGGAATTTATCCGGGGCCGCATCACCCTGATCGGCTGCCCGAAGCTGGATGAGGGCGATTATGCGGAGAAGCTGACGACCATTATCGCGGGCAACAATATTAAAAGCGTGACCATCGTCCGCATGGAGGTGCCCTGCTGCGGCGGCATTGAAAACGCAGCAAAGCGGGCCATTCAGGCCAGCGGCAAGTTCCTGCCCTGGCGGGTCGTGACCGTGACTACCGACGGACATCTCAGGGAGGACTGAGGACAGGAATAAAACTGCCGCAAAACCCCGCCAAAACGATTGATAAACAGAGAGAAATGTGCTATGGTTTCATTTGAAATTTAGGAAACCGGCAAAAGAAAAGGGGAAAACGCATGAAAATTTCCAATACCATTCAATACATCGGCGTCAATGACCACGAGATCGACCTGTTCGAGGGACAGTATGTGGTGCCCAATGGCATGGCCTATAACTCCTATGCCATTCTGGATGAGCAGGTTGCCATTATGGACTCTGTGGACGTACATTTTACACAGGTCTGGCTGGACAACATCAAGGCGGTGCTGGGTGAGCGGGAACCGGACTATCTGATTGTGCAGCACATGGAGCCTGACCACTCTGGCAGCATCCATGCTTTTATGGAAGCCTATCCCACCGCAAAGATCGTGGCCTCTGCCCGCGCGTTTGTGATGATGAAGAACTTCTTCGGCACGGATTTTGCCGACCGGAAGATCGTGGTGGGCGAGAACGACACGCTGTCTCTCGGCAGCCGCACCCTCACTTTCATCACTGCCACCATGGTCCACTGGCCTGAGGTCATTATGACCTATGACAGCTGCGACAAGGTGCTGTTCTCCGCCGACGGATTCGGCAAGTTCGGTGCGCTGGATGTGGAGGAGGACTGGGCCGACGAGGCACGCCGTTACTACATTGGCATCGTAGGCAAGTACGGCGCACCGGTTCAGGCAGTGCTGAAGAAGGCAGCTGCGCTGGACATTCAGACCATCTGCCCCCTCCACGGCCCCGTGCTGACCGAAAATCTGGGCTATTACCTCAACCTCTACAACATCTGGTCTTCCTATGCAGTGGAGACTGAGGGCGTGGTGATTGCTTATACCTCTGTCTACGGCAACACCAAGAAAGCGGTGGAACTGCTGGCAGAAAAGCTGCAGGCGAAAGGCATCAAGGTAGTTGTCAACGATTTGGCCCGCTGCGACATGGCCCAGGCGGTGGAGGATGCCTTCCGCTACGGCAAGCTGGTGCTGGCCACCACCACCTACAACGGCGACATTTTCCCCTTTATGCGCACGTTCATCGACCATCTGACGGAGCGCGGCTTTACCAATCGCACGGTTGCCTTCATTGAGAATGGCAGCTGGGCTCCTGTGGCGGCCCGCGTGATGAAGGGTATGCTGGAAAAGAGCAAGAACCTCACTTACGCTGAGAACACGGTAAAGATCGTGTCTTCCCTGAACGACGAGAGCCGTGCTCAGATCGAGGCACTGGCTGCGGAACTGTAAAAAAGCACATCAAAAAGCAGCGGCAAAACGCCGCTGCTTTTTTTGCCGCCGTGGTTGTCAGGGAAACCGGATGGGGATATAATGAAACGATGAAAAACATCCTGCGGCGGCTGGGGAAACCGGCGCAGAAACCCGATGCAAGGAGAGAAGGAATTGCCATGACAACGGTTTATCTGGTCCGCCATGCAGAGGCGGAGGGGAACCTGTACCGCATTGCGCAGGGACAGGACAACAGCAATTTAACCGACCGCGGCTGGCGTCAGGTCAAGGCGCTGGAACGGCGGTTTGCCGGTATTTCCATTGACGCAGTATACAGCAGCGACCTGTATCGAACCTGCGCCACGGCCAGTGCGGTGTTCCTGCCCAAGGGACTGCCCCTGCACAAGGAACCGGCGCTGCGGGAAATCAACGTGGGCGTGTGGGAACGCTGCACCTGGGGGGATCTGGAGCGGCAGTACCCCCGCCAGCTGGAGGACTTCCGGGAGCATCTGAATCGCTGGCATGTGGAAGGCGCGGAGACCGGTGAGCAGGTGCGGGAGCGGGTGCTGAAAGCAGTGAATGCACTGGCGGCAAAACATGACGGGCAGACCATTGCCCTCTTTTCCCACGGCTATGCCATCCGCCTGCTGCTGTCTCATCTGCAGGGATATACGGTAGCGGAGATGGGCAAGCTGCCCACCGGCGACAACACGGCGGTTTCCTGCCTCGCATGGGAGGATGGCGCACTGCGCGTGGTGTTCCAGAACGACAACAGTCACCTGACCACGCCGGCGTATCTGGCAGGCGAGAAGGTACTGAAGCGGTCCTTTGCCGTGGAGGCAGGCCTGCGGTACGAGCCGCTGCGCCTGCCCGAGCAGGCGGAGTGGTTCCGGGAACTGACGGTTGGCATGGCGGTGGACACAGGCGATACGTTGGTGGCCTATCGAAATGAAGAACCGGTCGGCATTTTGCAGATGGGAACGGAGCATGGCTGCATCACGGCGCTTTGCGTGCGGGAGGATCTGCGGCGGCGGGGCTATGGCGTACAGCTGCTGGGGCAGGCGGTGTATTACTGGCGGCCCCGTGGGTGCAATATCCTGCGGATCGTCCTGCCGGGGGGAAACCTCCATCAGGCATTTTTTGCTGATTATGGATTTGTGCCTGTCGAAACGACAGCGGACGGCGGATGTGTTCTGGAGAAGCAGATCGGATTTGATCCCGCGTTTTTATGATCACAAACAAAATGAGGACTCCCTTTATGGGAGTCCTTTTATGTTACAGTTTGGAGATCAGGTCTCGGACGATACGGGCGGTCAGGCCCCAGATCACATGTCCTTCGTAGTGCCAGATGGGCACCTCGATATGTTCGCGGGCCCACGGATAGCTGCGGGTGATACCCACGGCGTCGTAGGGGAAATCCTCCCCCACCTGCGGAAGTAAATCGTAGGCGTAGACCTCCGGTGGGGTGGTCTGGAAAAAGCGCAGGGGGACAGTAAATACCTCCGCGACTTCGTCCGCAGAGGGACGCATGGCATCCATGCCGTCGGGAGAAACCAGTCCTACAAGCGGATGCACCAGACTTTGGCGGCGGTAGAGAAAGTCCATTTCTCCCAGCAGGGTGATTTCAACAGGGGGGATGGCCAGTTCTTCTTCGGTTTCCCGCAGCGCGCAGACGGCGGCGGATTCGCCCGCTTCCGCACGGCCGCCGGGGAAGCAGACCTCGCCCGCCTGCGGCAGTCCAGCCGCGCGGACTTCAAATAACAGGTGCAGTTCGCCGTCCTGCTCCACAAGGGGGCAGAGCACGGCAAAGCTGTGCCGGGCGCCCATCAAAGCCGGCTTGCGTCCGTCGTAATAACGGCGCAGGGCGTCCAGCGGGCCCGTCATAACAGCATCGTCAGCGCCTGCTGACGGTTCTCAATGGTGACTTCCGGTGTGCTGGGGGCGTACTCGCCGTCCAGCGACCACGGCAGATCCTCGGCGGTTTCCAGATGAATGGAGGAAACATGGCGGAATACCAGACCCTCCCGGTCATACTGCTGCTCCAACAGGGCCAGCACCAGATTCTGCAGATCGGTGGGGGTTTTGGGATTGGGGATCAGCAGCAGTTCGAATTTGCCGTCATCCAGCACGACGCGCTCCGGATCCAGCTTCATCAAGCCGCCGATGGAGGTGGAGTTGCAGATGGCACCGAACAGGTATTCACCGTCCAGCACTTCGCCGTCGGCGGTGAGGCGGAGACGATAGGGACGCAGGGTGTTGAGGTCCTTCATGCCTTCCAGAATGTAGGCGAAGTGGCCCAGTGCGTTTTTGGCCGCCTGCGGTGCGGCATAGGAACTGCGGGTGAACGCGCCAAAGGAGGCGACATAGACAAAGTGGCGGTCATTCCAGCGGCCCAGATCCAGCTTGCGGGGCGTGTGGCGGATCATAGATGCCGCAGCCGTAGCGGGAGAGCGGGAAAGGTGGAGGCTGGAGGCGAAGTCGTTGGTGCTGCCGTAGGGCAGGTAGCCCAGAAGGGGAGGGGTCTCCAACTGTATGAGGCCGGAAATGACTTCGTTCAGTGTGCCGTCACCGCCGACAGCAACGATCACATCATAGTCTCCACCGTTTTGCACGGTGGCGGCAGTAGCGTCCCCGCGGCCAGTGGTAACATGGACGGAGAGAAGATACCCGGCCTCGGAAAAACGGGCCAGTGCGTCAAACAGCGGCGCCCGGGATTTGGTGCGGCCTGCGGCGGGATTGACGATGAATAATAGCTTTTGCTGTTTCATAGCAAAAAGTGCCTCCTGCACAGAAAAAACGAATGTTAATGCATTGTAAAGGACAGTATAGCATGGGAAAAACAGGATTGCAATTCCACGGGATGCCATGTAGAATAAATTCAAAGAAAGAGGGGGAATGGTCGTGAAGGAGAGAAAGGAATATGTGGCGAAGGGACTGGCCGTGTTCTGCACGGTCGGCGCCATTTTGGTGTTTTACGACACCCTGTTTGCCTCCAAGTGGGTGCTTCGGTTCGGAAAGGAAGTTTTGGACGCCCTGAAGCCGATCCTCTACGGCGCCTTTATGGCCTATCTGCTGGCACCTGTGGTGGATTTTTTTGAGCGTGGAGTGGCGCCGGGTGTCAAAGAGCGGGTCGGGAAGAAGAAACCCCTGCCCTTTTTTGTGATGAGATCGGTCAGTATTCTGCTGACATGGGCTGTCATTGCCGTGCTGCTGTATCTGCTGGGCAGCGTACTGGTGCCGGAACTGTATAAGAGCGTGCAGCAGCTGATCGCCAATGCGGAGTCCTATTACTGGACCGTCAGCGGCTGGGTGGAGCACTTGCTGGAAGAGAACCCCAGTCTGGAAGCGTGGTTCAATGAACAGGTGCGGGAGATTTATACCCAGATCACGGTTTGGATTAGAACCGAGGCGCTTCCGCAGGCACAGACGCTGATGATTGCAGTGACCGGCGGCGTGTTCAGCGTGATCGGCTTTTTCAGCGATCTGCTGGTAGGAGTGATCGTTTCCGTGTACTTCCTTGCCACCAAGGAGCGGATTGCCGCCCATTCCCGGAAGATCACCTATGGTGTCTTCCGTGAAAATCAGGTGCAATGGATCCTGCGGGGCACCCGCAAGGCCGACCGTATTTTCTCCGGCTTTGTCCGCGGAAAGCTGCTGGACTCCCTGATTATTGGTATTCTGTGCTTTATCGGCTGCACTATCCTGAAATTCCCCTACACCCCGCTGGTGTCTGTGATCGTGGGAGTGACCAATGTGATCCCCTTCTTCGGTCCCTTCCTTGGTGCCATTCCCAGCATCTTCCTGATTTTGCTGGTATCCCCGATTCAAGCGGTGTATTTTGCCCTGTTTGTACTGGCGCTGCAGCAGCTGGACGGCAATGTGATCGGTCCCACCATTCTGGGAGATAAGACCGGCCTTTCCAGTATCTGGGTCATTTTGGCGATTCTGGTGGGTGGACACTTCTTCGGGTTTATTGGTATGTTCTTCGGTGTGCCGGTATGCGCCTGCCTGTTCAGCCTGTGCACGTTCCTGATCGAGCGGAATCTGGAGAAAAAGAAACTGCCGGTGGATACGGTCGCTTATGCTACCAGTGATCCGGTGAAGACGGAGGAAACACCGAAAACGCCGGAAAAACAGTGAATCCTCTTGCAATTACAGTATATATCCTGTAAAATAAAGCCTTGCGGAGTGCCCTTTGACGTTCCGCAAGGCTCAAATTTTTACAACTGAATAGAGCCGAATTTTCTGTCATGGCTAAAAGCCACACCGACCACCGAAAGGGGCGGTGATGAAAAGGAGAAACATCATGAAAAAGAAAATTTTGGCGCTCGTTCTCTTGGGAGCACTCCTGAGCACCGTACTCACCGGTTGTGGAGGCGGCAGCGCAGAGCAGACCCCGGAGGATCGGGCAGCAGCCAACGAACTGAACGTTGGCATCGCACAGGATCTGGACGACAGTCTTGACCCCCACAAAGCGGTGGCGGCAGGAACCAAAGAAGTCATGTTCAATGTGTTTGAGGGCCTTGTAAAGCCCACTTCTACGGGAGATTTAACCCCTGCTGTTGCTGAAAAGTATACCATTTCCGAGGATGGACTGACCTACACCTTTACCCTGCGGGAAGGTGTGAAGTTCCACAATGGAGATGCGGTGACGGCAGAGGATGTAGTGAATTCCATCAGCCGCTGCCGGGACGCCTCTGACGAGGGCGTGCAAGAGGTAGCGGCTTTTGCTAATATTGCCTATTTGACCGCAGTGGACGATCACACCGTGGAGATCGGTCTGGCGGAGCCCAGCAACGAGTTCCTGTCCTATCTGACCGTGGCCATTCTGCCCACGGACTACGCCGAGCAGGATACCAAGCCTGTGGGTACCGGCCCGTTCAAGTTTGTCTCCCGTACAGCACAGGATTCCGTGGTGCTGGAGAAGTTTGACGAATACTGGGGCACCCCCGCCCATCTGAACAAGGTCACCTTCAAGATTATCGAGAATGCCGACAGCATCCTCATGAGTCTCAAGAGCGGCGCGGTGGACATGTTTGGCCACCTCACCAGCACGCAGGTGAGCCAGCTGAACGAGGACTTCAACGTCATCGAGGGTACCATGAATCTGGTGCAGGCCCTGTACCTGAACCATGCGGAGAAGCCCTTTGATGACATCCGTGTTCGTCAGGCACTGTGCTATGCCGTGGACAAGCAGCAGATCCTCGATCTGGCCTTTGACGGCTACGGCAGCCTGCTGGGTTCCAGTATGTATCCCGCTTTTGGCAAGTATTTTGACGAGAGCCTCAACAATTACTACCCCTATGATGTGGAAAAGGCCAAGACCCTGCTGGCAGACGCCGGCTATGCCGATGGCTTTACCATGACCATCACCGTTCCCTCCAACTATCAGCCTCACATCGACACCGCACAGGTCGTGGTGGAGCAGCTGAAGAAAGTGAACATTACCGCTGAGATCCAGCTGGTGGAGTGGGGCACCTGGTTGTCCGACGTCTACGGCGGCCGTCAGTTCCAGTCCACCATGGTGGGCTTCGATGCCAGCACCATGACCGCCCGCGCCCTGCTGGAGCGTTGGACCTCTGTTCACTCCAAGAACATGATCAACTACGACAACGATGCGTATGATCAGCTGTTTGCCGCGGCACAGGCCTGCTATGACGATGCGGAGCAGACGGAGATCTATCGGGAAATGACCCGCAATCTGGCGGAGAATGCCGCCAACGTCTACATTCAGGACATGGCCGATCTGGTGGCCCTGCGCAAGGGACTGGAGGGTGTGACCTTCTATCCCATCTATGTAATGGATCTCTCCACCATCCGTTACGCATAAGTTTGAAAATTCATATGACCTTTTCGGAAAGGAGACGAGACGCATGAAGTACGCGGCAAAACGTATCGCAACGCTGCTGGTGACCATGGTTGTTGTCTCCTTTCTGGCGTTTGTGGCGTTTGATCTGATCTCCGGCGACCCCGCGGAAATGATGCTGGGCACCGAGGCGACCCCCGAGGCGCTGGCGGCTCTGCGGGAGGAGATGGGATTGAACCGCCCCCTTGTCGTGCGCTACGGTGACTGGTTGCTGGGCTTTGTCACCGGCGATCTGGGCATGTCCTATGACTATTACCAGCCGGTAGGCGAATTGCTGGCTCCCAAAATTCTGGTGACGCTGTGCCTGAGCCTGTTGAGCTTTGTGATCATCACGGTGATCTCCATTCCCTTGGGGATCTGGTCTGCCCAGCGTTCCGGCGGCCTCTTCGGCGCAGTACATACCACGGGCAACCAGTTGTTTATGGCCATTCCACCCTTTTTCACGGGTATGATCCTCTCGTGGGTGTTCGGCACCATTCTGCACTGGTTCACGCCGGGCGCATTTCCCGGATTGACGAATGTTCCGGTGGCGCTGAAGCATCTGCTGTTTGCTTCCGTTGCCATTGCCATCCCCCGCATCGCCATGACGGGGCGGATGCTGCGCAGCACCATCCGCAGTGAACAGCGCAAGAGCTATGTCCGCACTGCCATCTCCCGCGGCAATGACCGCGGCGCGGTGCTGCGCCGCCATGTGCTGAAAAATGCACTGGTGCCGGTGGTCACCTTCCTCGCCCAGACCATGGCGGAGATTGTGGCCGGCGGTATCGTGGTGGAGCAGGTCTTCGGCATCCCCGGACTGGGACGGATGCTGGTGGTGTCCATTGCCAACCGCGACTATCCCGTGGTGCAGGCCATTGTGGTCATCCTTGCTTTCTGGGTGGTGCTGGCGGGCACGGTGGCAGATCTTGTCAACGCCCGTATCGACCCCCGCCTGCAGCTGGGAGGTGACGCATGAAAAAGACAAGCATGAACGGCTATCTGGCCGCGGGTCTGATCCTGACCGGCGTGCTGGTGCTTTTGATCGTGGCGGGCTACTTCTGGACACCTTACGATCCCAACGCCATGAGTGTCGGCCCCAAGTTTGCGAAGCCCTCCCTGCAGTATCTGCTGGGGACGGACAACTTCGGCCGCGATATTTTCAGCCGCGTCATGAAGGGTGCGGGAACCACCTTTGCCATCGCTGTTGCAACGGTGGTGATCGGCGCGGTGTTTGGCACGCTGCTGGGTGCGCTGACCGGCTATTTCGGCGGCCTCGCGGACGCAGTGCTGATGCGGCTGGGTGACATCCTGACGGCCTTCCCCAGCATCCTGCTGGCCATGGTCATCATCAGCATCATGGGACCCGGCAAGACCGTTAACGTAGTGCTGGCGCTGGGACTGGTGTTCATCCCCAGCTTTGCCCGCGTGACCCGCACCGCTTACGCGGGACTGCGGGACGCCAACTATGTGAAAAGCGCCCGGCTGATGGGTGCGTCCTCTGCCCGCATTCTGTGGGTACATATTCTGCCCAATATCATGCAGGTGCTGCTGCCTGCCATCACCATCGGCTTCAACAACGCGGTGCTGGCGGAGGCCTCCATGAGCTATCTGGGCATCGGCGTGACCCCGCCTGACGCCTCCATGGGCTACATGCTTTCCGAGGCGCAGGGCATGTTCGGCGCGGCACCGTGGTACGCCCTCGGCACCGGCTTTTTCATGGTGCTGCTGATATTCGGCGTGGGCCTGATCGGTGAGAGCCTGCAGCGCCGGGACGGGGAGGTGGACTGATGCTGGAAATTCGTGACCTGCATGTCAAATTCCACGACCGGGACCGGGAGGCCGTTTCCGGTGTGTCCCTGCACATTGAGGACGGGGAGATCCTCGGCCTTGTGGGCGAGTCCGGCTCCGGCAAGAGCGTGACTGCCATGAGTATTGCAGGCTTACTGCCCCGCAGACAATGCGACTATACCGGCGAGATCTTGCTGGACGGCAAAGATCTGCTCCACGCTGATCGCGCGGAGCTGAGAAAGCTCCACGGCAAGGAGATCGGCGTGGTATTTCAGGAGCCCATGAGTTCCATGGACCCGCTGATGAAGATTGGCGAACAGGTGGAGGAGGTGCTCCTCATCCACACGAAGCTGACGAAGGAAGAACGCCGCCGCATGGCACTGGAGGCCATGGCGGCCGTAGAGCTGGCTGATCCTGAGGCGGTGTATGACAAATATCCCCATGAGCTTTCCGGCGGTATGCTGCAGCGGGCTATGATCGCGGCGGCTATCGTCATTAAGCCCCGCCTGCTGCTGCTGGACGAGCCTACCACTGCGCTGGATGTGACCATTCAGGCCCAGATTCTTGACCTTTTAAAGAAGCTGAACCGGGAGTCCGGTATTTCCATGCTGTTCATCTCCCACAATCTGAATGTGGTGCGCAAGCTGTGCCGTCGGGTCGCCGTGATGCAGCGGGGTGTGCTGGTAGAAGAGGGAGAAACGGAGACGGTGTTCCACCATCCGCAGCATCCCTATACCCAGCGCCTTGTTGCTGCTATCCCCACCCGCTGCAGAAAGGAGGACCAGCCATGAGTGAAGAACTGGTGCTGTCCCTCCAGCATGTGACCAGCGGTTACCGCGAGGGCGGTTTGTTCGGGAGAAAGACCTATCAGGAAGTGCTGCACGACGTCAGCTTTGATGTACGGCGGGGAGAGATCCTCGGCCTTGTAGGCGAGTCCGGCACCGGCAAGTCCACGCTGGCCCGCACCATCCTCGGTATGGTGGAACCAGACAAGGGCGAAGTGGTACATTACACGAAGCGCCCTCAGATGATTTTTCAGGACCCGTACAGTTCTCTGAACCCCGCCTATACGGTGGAGTGGATTCTGGAGGAGCCGCTGCGCATCTACGGCAAATATGACACTGCGGAACGCAAACGCCGCGTGCGGGAGATGCTGGAACGGGTGGAACTGCCGGAGGAAGTCCTTGCGGCAAAACCCTCCGAGCTTTCCGGCGGTCAGCGGCAGCGCGTCAGTATTGCGGCCGCCCTCATCATGCGTCCGCGGTTCATTATTGCCGATGAGCCGGTCTCTGCGCTGGATGTGACCATTCAGGCGCAGATTCTGCAGCTGCTGCGGCAGCTGCGGGACGAACTGGATCTCAGCTTTCTGTTCATTTCCCACGACCTGAATGTGGTCTATCAGCTGTGCGACCGGGTGCTGGTGATGAAGCAGGGCCGCATTGTGGAGCAGGGAGCGGTGGAGGAGATCTTCGACCATCCGAAAGAGGAATATACGAAGCAGCTGCTGGCGGCTGCGGAGTAACTTCATAGTGCTGTACCCGCTTGTGAAGGGGGGGACAGTGCAGCAACGGAACCCATATTGATATGAAAGCTTTTTTGCGAAACTATAAAAAACTGCATATCTGGCTGCTGGCAGACCTTTTGGCGCTGGCAGCCTATTTCCTCTGTCGGGGAAACCGTACATGGATGAACGCCTTTGCCGACCACGTCACTACACCGCTGAAAACAGGGCTTGGCAAGCTGTGCTACCTGACGGAGATTTCTGTGATGGAAGTGCTGACGGCAGCGCTGGTGGTGTTTGCCGCTGCCTATGTGGTTTGGAGCGTCATGGCTGTCGTTAAGGCGAAAGACCGAAGGGGACAACGGCTTTACAGTGCGGTGCTGGGCGCGGCCTGCACGGGACTTTCCCTGTACGCCTGCTTCAGCCTGCTGTGGGGCGTCAACTTCTGGACGGACAGCTTTCAGGAAAAATCCGGCATTTACGCCGAGCCGGTAGCACCGGAGGAACTGCTGGAAGTGACGGTTTACGTTGCCCGCCAGCTGCTGGATGCCGCTGACGATGTGCCGCGGGATGAGAACGGCGTGTTTGCCGTGCCGCATGAGGAGATTCTGGCCAAGGCATCGGGGATCTACACCGCAGTGGAGCAGCAATTCCCCTTTATGGAGTTTGACGATCCGGGAGTCAAAGCTATGCGCTTTTCCCGCCTGATGAGTCGGATGGATTTCACCGGCTTCTACTGTGCCTACACCGGGGAGTCCAATGTGAATGTAGACAGTCCTGCCTGTATGCTGCCGTCCACCATTGCCCATGAGCTGGCCCATCAGCGGGGCATTGCCTCGGAGCAGGAGTGCAACTTCCTCGCCGTTCTGGCGGCTACTACCAGCGGGGAAGAGGAGTATGTGTACTCCGGCTGGCTGAAAGCCTTTATCCATGTGGGCAACGCCCTGTACCGGCTGAGTCCGGACCTGTACTGGATGATCCGCGAGCAGCTGCCGGAAGGAGTGCAGGCCGATCTGGCCTACAACAACGCCTACTGGGAGCAGTTCAACGATACCGTGGTGCAGAAAGCATCCACCACCGTCTATGACGGACTGCTGAAATCCTACGGTGATGAGCGGGGGATCCAGTCCTACGGTACCGTGGTGGATATGCTGGTGGCCTACTATAAGGATTTTACATAAGAAACAGCCCGTGAACGTTTGGTTCACGGGCTGTTTGTTTATTGGTGGTAAAGGAGAGATTGGGCGGGCGTCATGGCAAAGAAAACATAGTTGATGTCATTACCGCTGTCACCCCATGTGGTGTCGATGTGGTATTCGGTGCCGTCCAGCGTGGCCACCGTCCAGATATGACTGTCCTGCACATAGGCGCTGCACGCAATGCCTTCCAGTTTCAGCAGAAGGTTGTAGGCTCCGGTATAGCCATCGCACACCGCTTTGCCCTGCGTAAACAGACTGTACGGCAGATGGCTGAAGGAATCGTCTCCGGCGGTTTCGTCATAGGCGCAGTTTTCGCAGACCCAGGTGTAGTACACCAGCGCTTTCTCCCACTGGCTCATGCCCTCATGCAGAACCCCGTTGCGCCAGAGCTCATCATGGACGGCAATGGCGGCATGTAAAGCGGTTTCCCGGTAGTAAGCGATGTCTGTTTCGGTTGCGGCCGAGGCAGAAAAGGTAATGGTGATCTCTCCGCTGGGAGCGTAGATGCAGGTGGCCTGATTATAGCTCTGCTCACAATAGACCTTCACGGCGGAAAGGGCCTGCATCATCACGTCCCTTGCCTGCACCATGGTCAGGGATGGGTATTTCAGGGGCAAAACGTTGCTCCCGGAGGAGAGTATGAAGCGGATGCTTTCGTCCATCTCTGCGGCAGTAGTGGGGGCGGGGATATAGGTTCCCGCTTGAATCAGAGAGGAAAGTGTGGCTCCTTTTGCCGAGTGCACGGATGTCGGATCCCACTGGGGTGTGACACGCAGGGAGGGATCGATGATCCGTGTCAGCATGGCGGCCACAGCACCGCGGGTAATGGGGGCGTCCGGCAGGAAGGAACCCGCAGCATCACTGCCAATGCTGATGCCCTTACGGTAAAGGGCGAGAATGTCTCCGTAATAGGGCGTGGCCGCCGTCACATCGGGGATAAAACGGCCGGTGGCGTAGCAACGGGTCACCAGATCGGTATGGATGGAAGGCAGAGCCTCCTCCGGCAGCAAATTTGCCAGAATGTGGGCCATCTGCGCGCGGGTAGCTGCGGCGGTCAGCTGGGCATCCAGTGCATCATCCAGCACGCCCTCCGCCTGCAGGTAACGCAGGTACGGCGTGGCAGCAAGCCCATTTTCCGCCGGATAGGCGGCGGGGCCTGCTTCCGGATCGCCGGTGCGGTACAGGCTGCGGATGCGTCCTGCAAAGATCACGGACTGTCCTACGGTCAGGGAATCCTTTACACCGTAGCTGCCATTGGGTTTGCCCACGGAAAGTCCGTATTCATACAAGGCGGAAATATTAGAATAGAAGGTCGAATCAGCGGCCAGATCGGAGAACTGGCCGCTGTAGGTTTTGCTGCGGGTGAAGTTTGCGGTACTGTCCGGCGCTGCGGAGACAGGGACCGTCAACAGCAGACACGCACTCAGCAGCAGCGCGGGGAGTCGTTTTTTCAAAGGGGCCTCCTTTCAGGGAGGGAACACGAATCATTCGGGGATGTTCAGGTCCTCCGGTACGCGATCTTCCACAAAGGGATTCAGATACTGATTGACCAGTGCCAGCGTTTCATCGGGATCAAGATAGATGTAGGGGGATTTCCAGTTGCTGGAGAGCGTAGAGAAGCTGATGTTTTCCACGCCCATGCTGATGGCTTCCTTGCCCAGCCACGCCAGATTGCCCAGCGTCAGGTCGGTGTCCACATAGGTCTGAAAAATTTTTACAAACTCGTCAATCTTGCCCAGATTGTTCACAGTTAGGGTCTGCTTAGCCACGGTTTTCAGGAACTTCTGCTGAGTCTCCATCCGACCGATATCCTCGCTGCCGTAGCCGGTGCCGTCGTTATTGTGGCGGAAGCGAACGACCTTCAGGGCATCCTCGCCGTTGAGGTACTGGGTGCCTGCGGTGAAGTGGATGGAGAGGTCTTGCAGCGGATCATCGTAATCCATGTCGATGGGGACGTTGAAGGTGACGCCGCCGATGGCGTTCACCAGATCCTCAAAGCCCTGCAGGTCCACCAAAACCGTATAGTCCACGGGAATGCCCAACTGGTCGGAGATCACCTCGCTCATCAGCTCCATGCCGCCGATGTTGTACGCGGCGTTGATCTTCTGCTTTTCGCCGCGGATGATGGACTTGGTGTCGCGGGGGATGCTGACACCATGGATGTAGCCGCCGTCTACATTGACTGCCAGCAGGATATTGGTGTCGCAGCCGCCGTTCTGATCGTCCGCACCGGAGATTAGAATGGTATAGAAATTCTCTTTCCGCTCGGTATGCCTGCGAAGTGCCTCTGCCGCAGCCAGTGCTTCGGCTTCTGCCTGTGCGTCAGATTCTTCCTCCGCGGGCGGTTGCTGCGGCACGGTGGGGGTGGCAGGTGTTTGCTCCGGCGCGCGGAACAGGCACCGGCTGCCGGCGAACAGAGAAACACCTAAAAACAGCACGATCAGCAGGATGCGGCCGGCGCTGTAAATGAAACGGCGGGGGATTCTGGGCATGAGAAACAACGCTCCTTATCATACGGGAAGATTTACATAACATTGGAAACATTATATAGCCCGTCCCTGTAAAACACAAGAGAAAAATAGCGGGGCAGCCGCTATTTTTCGCCTTTTTCCGGACCGCCTTGCAGCGCGATATGCTCCAGTAGAGTTTTGATCTCCGCCAGCAATTGATTCTGGTATGCCAGCGCGCAGTGAATATAGTGTGTGGAGGCCTGATTGGATGCAGTGCCTGCGTCCACCGGATGCCGCCAGCGGCGCATTTCCGGTTCCGGCGGCGAAGGTATGGCGGTTGGAGCCGGCGGGGGAACCGTTTTTTTCTGGTGTGGGCAGGACCCGTATGCCATGGTACCCCTCCTTTTCATATGCCGCGGTACTTTTTTCGGGTGGCGATCCCGCCGCGAATGTGGCGCTGTGCCTTGTTGACATCCAGCACTTCCTTGGCCTGCAGGTACAGCGGACGGTTGAACAGCGGCAGCCGCTCGGAGATATCTTTATGTACGGTGGATTTGCTGACGCCGAATTTCTGCGCGGCGGCGCGGACGGTGGTCCGGTTCTCTATAATGTAAAGAGCGAGGCGTTCTGCCCGCTCCTCCATATTCCCTTTCAACATGAAACACTCCCCGCCTCTTGGTGGTTCAGTCTATGCGGCGGAGAAGAGCGTTATGACCGGTAAAGCCTTTTGCAAAAGGATTGGAAAACAGCTTTTGGAAAATTGCAGAGATAGTATTTGGCGCGGGAGAAGAATCGTGGTATGATACAAGTGTGATAGAATTTTAAAGGAGGATACCAACATGAACGAAACTTTAAAGACGATCCGGACCCGCCGGAGCATTCGCAAATACAAGGCTGAGCAGATCAGCGATATGGAACTCAATGCCATTTTAGAGGCAGGTACCTGGGCGCCCACCGGCATGGGTGCGCAGTCTCCCGTCATGGTGGTGGTACAGGACAAGGAAACGCTGGAACTGCTCTCCGCCGCCAATGCGGAGATTCAGGGCCGTCCCGGCACCGATCCCTTCTACGGTGCGCCCACTGCGGTGGTTGTGCTGGCAGACGGTGAAAAGGTCAACTGGCTGCAGGACGGTTCTTTAGTGATGGGCAACCTGATGCTGGCAGCGGCCTCTTTAGGCGTGGGCTCCTGCTGGATCAACCGCGCCAAGGAGTATTTTGACCTGCCCGAGGGCAAGGCGTTGCTGAAGAAGTGGGGATTGCCTGAGACGCTGTGGGGCGTTGGTACCTGCATCCTCGGTTATGCTGAAGGAGAAGCGCCCAATCCCAAGCCCCGCAAGGAAGGCTATGTCGTGCGGGTGTGATGCCATGACGTATCAGACAGAACGGGAACTGGTCTGTCAGGTAGGCAGGCTGCTGTATGAGCGGGGCTACGCGGCGGCCAATGACGGCAACATCTCCCTGCGCGTCGGAGAAGGCCGGCTGCTGATGACCCCTTCCGGTGTCAGTAAGGGACGGATGACGCCCGACATGCTGGTGGTGACCGATTTGGAGGGACGGGTTCTGGAAGGAACGCGCCACCCTTCCTCCGAGGGGAAACTGCATCTGGAGGTTTACCGGATGCGGACGGATGTGAACGCGGTCGTTCACGCCCATCCGCCTGTTTCCACGGCCTTTGCCGTCTGCCGGCAGGGACTGGAGGAGCCGTATCTCGCGGAAATGGTGTTAGGTCTGGGCGCAGTGCCCTGCACACCGGCCTTTGCCATGCTGTCCACAGAAGAGGTGCCGGAGAGCGTGCGGCCGTATTTGGCGGGCCACAATGCCCTGCTGCTGGCAAACCACGGTTCCCTTGCGTGGGGCGGCGATCTCTGGGAGGCCTTCGACCGGCTGGAAACCGTGGAACACACGGCGAAAATCGTGATGAATGCCCGCACGCTGGGCGGCGCTGTGCCGTTGACAGATGTGGAGGTGCAGCGGCTGAAAGACCTGCGGGGCATGTATCGGACGCTGAAAGAAACGAAGTGAGGACAACGCTATGAGCGATATGCAACAGGTGACCCATGTGCAGAACATCCACTACGACAAGGTGGAGGAGGCACTGTATATCATCGACCAGACGCGGCTGCCGGGCGAGGAAGTATTTTTGCGGCTGGAAACAGCAGAGGAGATGTATCAGGCTATCAAGCTGCTGCAGGTGCGGGGTGCGCCTGCCATCGGTATTTGCGCAGCGTATTCTTTATATGCGCTGGCGCGGCAGATCCCCCATGGTACGGCGGAGGAGTTTTATGCATCCCTGTGTAAGGCTGCGGACTATCTGAACAGTTCCCGTCCTACGGCGGTGAATCTCAGCTGGGCGCTGAAGGAGATGCTGGCGGAGGCGAAACGGCAGTTGGAATTGCCGCGGGAGGAACTGCTGGAGGTGCTGTATGCAAAGGCAGCAGACATCCACGCAGATGACATTGCAAAATGCACCGCTATTTCGGAATACGGACTGTCGCTTTTGAAGGATGGCGACGGTATCCTGACCCACTGCAACGCCGGACCGCTGGCCACCTCCCGTTACGGCACAGCGCTGGGCCCCATCCTGCTGGGCACGGAACGTGGCATGCACTTCCGCGTATTTTCTGACGAGACCCGTCCCTTGCTGCAGGGGGCGCGGCTGACCAGCTATGAGCTGCAGCGCGCAGGCGTGGATGTGACGCTGATCTGCGACAACATGGCTTCCATCGTGATGAAAAACGGCTGGGTGCAGGCCTGCTTTGTGGGCTGCGACCGGGTGGCGGCCAACGGCGATACCGCCAACAAGATCGGCACCTCCGGCGTGGCGATTCTGGCGAAGCACTATGGCATCCCCTTCTATGTGCTGGGGCCTACCTCCACCATCGATATGAACTGTCCTGACGGTGCCCACATTCCCATTGAGGAGCGCGACGGAGATGAGATCCGCACCATGTGGTATGAAAAGCCCATGGCGCTGCCCGAAGTCAAGTGCTACAATCCGGCCTTTGATGTGACGGATCACGAACTGATTGCAGGCATCATTACGGAAAAGGGCATCTGCCGCGCGCCCTATACGGAAAGCCTCGCGGCGCTGTTTGAGAAGAATTGAGGAATCCGAACGGAATCACGCAGAAAGGGCGAGGTTCAAAGGAGCTGCTTATGAAGAAAAAAGGGTTATTGCTGCTGGTACTGGTTTTGTTGCTGGTGCTGGCGGGATGCCGGAAACAGGAACCGGAAAAAGTTGTGCCGCCGGAGGAGCCGACGCCCCCGCCGGTGGAGGAGATCGTGCCGGAAGAAACCGGGGAGATCGGAGAACTGGCAGTGGAGATCTCCCGCGGCAGTTTGACCACCACCCAGCTGACCACCGCTGTGAAGGAACTGCCTGCCCTTCTGGAGCAATATCTGGAAGAGGAAGGCGATCTGGAGATCGGGAAAGTCAAGGTGACGGTGGGCGCGTCCCACGCCGCCACGGCGGAAACGCTGGCGAAAGGCAACATTGATCTGGCATTTTTGCCGGTGGAGGTGTTTGTGCTGTACGGCGGAGAAACGCAGCTGCTTTGTGTGGATGCCTATGAAGCGGACAACGGTATGCTGAAGCCGGGCCAGCAGGCGCTGATTTGCGCCGCACCCACAGAGTATGGTGGGCAGTTGGCGCAGCGTGCCGGTACGGGAAAGCCTCTTTCGTGGATGGAAGTGAGCCATGCCCGCTGGGGCATCGTGGCGGAGGACGAACTGCGTTGTGACGCCTTTGACCTGTGGCTCTGGGACGAATACGAGGGCGAGCGGATGGAAACGCTGCCGGATGTGAAACGCTATGGAAGCTATGAGGCCTTGTTCCGCGCGGCGGCCGTGGGAGAGGTGGACGCATTGGTGCTGCCGGACGACATCCGCGCGGATATGGCGGGGTTGTGGAACCTTGAAGCGGTTGCGGAGGACGGCACAACCACCGACGGATTCGGCCGGACAGAGCGTATCTGGGACGAAGTTCCCGTGCTGGATATCACGGAACGGCTTTGCACCACGGCCGCTGCTGCGGCAGAGTCGGAAGTTTTTGCGGACGGGCGGCTGGCCATCGCAGTGGAACGGGCGCTGGCACGCATGGCAGAGGAGAACCGCGACATGATGCCGCTGCTGGGCGCGGAGCGTTTCGTCAGCGCGGAGAGCGGGCAGCTGGACCCTGTGCGGCGGCTCGTGACCATGAAAACGGAGTGATTCTGCAAGAAAACGCTTGACCTTCAAGTTACTTGAGGGTGTACGGTAAGGGCAAAGGAGGCGGTGTGCATGACAAGTAAGGAGATCGAAAGCCGCTCCGGTGTGGCAAAGGCTAACATCCGCTATTACGAGGCGGAGGGACTGCTTCAGCCTGCCCGGGAGAAAAACGGATACCGTGATTATAGTGAAGACGATCTGGCGGTGCTGGAGAAGATCAAGCTGCTGCGGCGGCTGGGCGTCAGTATCGAGGAACTGAAAGAACTTGCCGCGGGAACCGCCGCACTGGACAGTGTGCTGGAACGGCGGCTGCATGAGGTGCGGCAGGAACAGGACACGCTGGAACGGGTGGAACGGGTCTGCGGTGCGCTGCGGGATTCCGGCGAGACCTTTGCGACACTGAATGCGGAAACATACCTGCGGGAACTGGATGAGGGCGATGCAGCGCCCGCTCTGCCGGAAAAGGACGCTCTGCCGGTGGCAAACTGCCCGTGGCGGCGCTTCTTCGCCCGCACGTTCGATGAACTTTTGTGGTCACTGCTGCTGGTTGTGGTGTTTGGCCTGTTTGGGGTCAATCCTGCCAACGTGCCGAACATTGCAGATACTATTCTGATGGTGCTGCTGGCGCTGGCGCTGGAACCAGCCCTGATCGCGTGGACGGGCACGACACCCGGTAAGGCGCTGCTGGGCATGCGGCTGGGGAACCCTGCTGGTGGTAAACTGACCATGAGCGAAGCATACAGCCGTCATTTTATGATGCTGTGGGAAGGCATGGGCTTTTACATTCCCATCTGGTCGTGGATCCAGATGTACCGCAGCTTGAAACGGGGACAGAACGAGGAGCCGCAACCGTGGGACGCGGAGGTGGCATACACCGCAAAGCCGCTGGACTGGAAGTATCTTACAGCGCTTGCGGCTGTGGGTGTGGCGGCTTTTTTTGCGGCGGAGGCTGTGAACAGCTTTGCACAACTGCCGCCAAACCGCGGCGAGCTGACGGTGGCGGAGTTTGCGGAGAACTACAACCGGCAGAACAAATACCTGAACCTCAACAGCCGCAAATATCTGGATGAAAACGGCGCGTGGCAGACCGTCCCCGAAAACCCCAATTCCACAGTGATCTATATCGACGATCTGCTGGGCTGGGACGACTGGTCGGGGAGCCGGGACCTTACCTACACCGTGGAAGACGGACAAGTGAGGGCCATCATCATGGAGGGAGCGCGGGACAACTGCTTTGACTGGGTGGAACTGCCCGTTCTGCAGGCGGTGGAACTGATCCCCGCCTATGTCTGGGCGCAGGAGGATGCGCCGTTCTGGTCGTTTAGCCGGAAGAGACTGGTGGAACGTCTGGAAGATCAGGATTGGAGCGAGAATTTTGAGATCCGGGAATCCGGCGTGGTGATCCGGTGGGAGATCGAACTGGACGGTTTTTTCTACAACGATGACCTTAACATGGCGCTGCCCACGGAAGAAAGTGGGGAAAACCATCTGGCCTTCCGGTTTACCATCGAATCAGCTGACGGCGTGGAATAACAGATTGCAAAAAAGTGATACAGGGTGTAAAATTTCCCTGTATCACTTTTTTTTGTTTCAGGGGAGTTTGTGCAAATAGCAGAATTTCGTTTGCTACCGAATTAGCACTTTACTTTGGTAATACAATGAAGTAGAATGAACTCCATGAAATAATTGGAGTAAAGCATGCCCGCAGGGAGGTTTTTCCATGGAACTGGATCTGAATGTTTTGAAGCCGCAGGAGCGTTTTTCGCTGCAGCTGCGGATGATCTATGAAAAGGCGGGCTTCCGCCAGTACCATATGGGCCGGTTTGAGGAGTACGGACTGTATCAGGAGAACCGGCGGTTCCTGTCCTCCGAGCAGGTCATCACCTTTACCGATCTGGACGGCCGTTTGTTGGCACTGAAGCCGGATGTGACGCTGTCTATTGCGAAGAATGCACAGGTGGAACAGGGCGGCTGCGGACGGTTCTACTATTCTGAAAATGTGTACCGTCCCAGTCAGGAGAGCCATACCTTCCGCGAGATCAGCCAGATGGGTTTGGAGTGCATCGGCGCGGTGGATGACGAGGTCACGGCCCAGACCGTGGCGCTGGCCCTGCAGAGTCTTGCTGTGACGGAGCGGGACTATGTGCTGGAACTGAGCCATATGGGTTTTGTCACCGGACTGCTGGACGCTGTCGGTGCACCGGAGAGCATCCGGCCCCGTCTGCTGAACTGTATCCGCGACCGCAATGCTCACGAACTGCAAAAGTGCGCGGCCGAAGCGGGCCTGTCCCGACAGGGAACAGATGCGCTGCGGAAACTGAACACCCTCAGCGGCGGCTGGGAGGCGGTTTTGGCCGAGGCGGAGCCGCTGGCCCTCAACGCCCCCATGGGTGCGGCGCTGGAGGAGCTGCGTGGACTGTGCAGCCGCTTGACGGAACAGGGCGGCACGGCAAAGCTGCGAATTGACCTGTCCCTTGTGGGCAATATGGAATATTACAACGGCCTTGTGATGCAGGGCTATCTGGACGGTCTGCCCCGCGCGGTACTCAAGGGCGGACGGTATGACCCGCTGGCGGAGCAGTTCCGCAAGGGAGCCCGCGCTATCGGTTTTGCCCTGTACTTAGATGAGCTGGCCCGTCCTGCCGGAGAAGCGGCGGAAAACGGCAAGGTCATGCTGAATGTGGCGCTGCCCAAGGGCCGCCTCGGTGACAAGGTTTACAACCTGCTGGCCGGTGTGGGCTATGGCTGCCCCGAAAACTACAACGAGACCCGCAAGCTGGTGGTGGAAAATCCGGAGGCCGGTATCCGCTACTTCCTCGTCAAGCCCAGCGATGTAGCCATCTATGTGGAACACGGCGCCGCGGACATCGGCATCGTGGGCAAGGACATTCTGGCCGAGTCCGGCGCGGATGTCTACGAACTGATGGACACCGGCCTTGGCAAGTGCCGTATGTGCGTGGCGGGACACAAGGACTTTGTGGACGATCCGGGACGCACCCTGCGGGTGGCCACCAAGTTTGTCAACATTGCAAAGGCCTATTACGCCGCACAGGGACGGGATATCGATATCATCAAGCTGAACGGTTCCATCGAGCTGGCGCCTATTCTGGGACTGTCCGACGTGATCGTGGACATCGTAGAGACCGGCACCACGCTGAAGGAAAATGAACTGGCGGTGCTGACGGAGTTCATGCCCATCTCTGCACGGTTTATTGCCAACCGCGGCAGCTACCAGTTCAAGCGGCAGGAGATCGACACGCTGCTCCATAAACTGAGCGAGGTGACCAAGCAGTGATTCGTATTTATGATTTTGATCAGCTTTCGCCGGAGGAGATTCTGAACCGGGACATTCAGGCGGAAGAGGACGTCAGCGCGGCGGTAGACGCCGTGATTGCGGAAGTAAAAACGCGGGGTGATGCGGCTCTACTGGACTACACCGAACGGTTTGACGGTGTGCGGCTGGAGTGTCTGCGTGTCAGCGAAGCGGAGATCGAGGCGGCATGGCAGCGCGTGGATGCGGACTTTATTACCACGCTGAACATGGCGGCGGCCAACATCCGGCGTTTCCATGAACGGCAGGTCCATCAGGACTTCCGTTTGGAAGGCGGGGACGGCATCGTCATGGGCCAGCGCTACACGCCCATTGAAAAAGTGGGTATCTGCGTGCCCCGCAGTCCGGTGGCGTTTCCCTCCACCATTTTGATGAATGTGATTCCGGCGAAGATCGCCGGTGTGCGGGAGATCGTGCTGGTGACACCGCCGGAGGCGGATGGAAGCATCAGTCCCGATGCGCTGGCGGCAGCAAAGATTGCCGGTGCGGATAAGATTTTCAAGGTAGGCGGTGCACAGGCGGTAGCCGCGCTGGCCTACGGTACGGAGAGCATTCCCCGTGTGGATAAGATCGTCGGCCCCGGCGGCATCTTCGTGGCGACTGCCAAACGGAAGGTGTTCGGACGGGTGGCTATCGACATGATCGCAGGCCCCAGCGAAATTCTGGTGCTGGCGGACGGCAAGTCCGATCCCCGCTGGGTGGCGGCCGACCTGCTCAGTCAGGCAGAGCATGATGTGCTGGCCTCTGCGGTGCTGGTGACGGACAGCCGCGAGCTGGCGGAGATGGTGCAGACGGAACTGGAAGTCCAGCTGGCTCGCCTGCCCCGCCGTCAGGTGGCCCGCAAGTCCATCGACGACAATGGCAAGATCATTGTGACGGACGATCTGGACAAGGCGGCGGAGGCAGTGAACCTGATCGCGCCGGAGCATCTGGAACTGTGTGTGGACGATCCTTTTGCCCTGCTGCCGAAGATCAAGCACGCAGGCAGTATCTTCATGGGACGCTGCACTCCCGAGGCGTTGGGTGACTATTTCGCAGGGCCCAACCATACCCTGCCTACCTCCGGTACGGCACGTTTCTCCAGTCCCCTGAGTGTGGACGATTTTGTGAAGAAATCCAGCTTCCTGTACTATACGCAGGAGGCTCTGGCTCCGGTGGCGGAGCGAATTGCGGATTTTGCGGAACGGGAGGGGCTGCACGCCCACGCCCAGAGCGTGACCATCCGCAGTGAGATGAAAGAAAAGGAGATTTGACCATGAGCAGATTCCTTTCCAAAGAAGCGGCGCGTCTTGCGCCCTACACCCCCGGTGAGCAGCCCACGGACGCTCAGTATATCAAGCTGAACACCAACGAGAGTCCGTTCCCGCCCTCTCCCAAGCTGATGAAGGCCATGACCCGCGCGGAGGGACTGAAGCTGAACCTGTATTCCGACCCTACCTGCTCTCATCTGAACGAGGCCATTGCCTGCCACTTTGAGCTGCAGCCGGAGAATGTCATCAGCGGCAACGGCTCGGATGAAATTCTCGCCTTTGCGTTCCGTGCCTTCTGCGGTGAGGGCAAGGGCGTGGCCTATGCGGATGTGACCTACGGCTTCTATAAGGCGCAGGTGGCCCTGTTTGGTCTGGAGCCCACCATCATCCCTCTGCGGGAGGACTTCACCCTGAATGTGGATGACTACATGGATTTCCCCGGCACCATCGTCATCGCCAACCCCAACGCTCCCACCGGCATGGCGGTGTCCCGTATGGATATCCAGCGTCTGCTGGAGGCCAATCCCGACCGCGTGGTGATCGTGGATGAAGCCTATGTGGATTTCGGCGCGGAGAGCTGCGTGCCTATGATCTACCGCTATGACAATCTGTTGGTGGTGCAGACCATGTCCAAGAGCCGTCAGCTGGCCGGTGGACGCGTGGGCTATGCGCTGGGCAGTCCGGAACTGATTGGCGCGCTGAACCGGGTGAAGTACAGCTTCAATCCCTATAACGTGAACCGCTTGTCTCTGATCGCCGGTGCGGCCGCCGTGGAGGATGAGGCCTATTTCCAGCAGTGCTGCGGCGCCATTCAGGGCAACCGCAAGTGGCTGGTCAGCGAACTGGAGGCACTGGGCTTTACCGTGCTGCCCTCCTACGCCAACTTTGTGTTTGCCAAGAGCGATCAAATTGGTGGCGGGGACCTGTACCGCCTGCTGAAGGAAAACGGTATTCTGGTCCGCTGGTTTGACGCGGACCGCATTCGGGACTATGTCCGCATTACCATCGGCTCCATGGAGCAGCTGGTGGAACTGGTGGACGAGATTTCCCGTCTGCTGGAAGATATGTAAGGAGGAAGAACCATGCGCAGTGCATCTGTCAAGCGGGATACCCGCGAAACGCAAATTGAACTGCAGCTGTGTTTGGGCGGCACCGGAAAAGCCGATCTGGCTACCGGCTGCGGCTTTCTGGATCACATGCTGGAACTGTTTGCCCGCCACGGTGACTTCGACCTTGCGGTAAAGTGTCATGGTGACACCCATGTGGATTACCATCACAGCGTAGAGGACATCGGCATCTGTTTAGGAAAGGCCTTTACGGAGGCACTGGGGGACAAGCGGGGCATCAACCGATACGGCCAGTTTCTGCTGCCCATGGACGAAACGCTGGTGATGTGCGCCTGCGACCTTAGCGGTCGGGATTACCTCGGGTGGGGAGTGGAGCTGCCCAGCATGACGGTGGGCGATTTCGACACGGAACTGGCGGAGGAATTCTGGCTGGCCTTCGTGCGCAATTGTCCGGCGTCCATCCACATCCGGCAGATGGCGGGCAAAAATACCCATCACATTTTAGAGGCCATCTTCAAGGGTATGGGCCGTACGCTGAAAGAAGCGGTGGCTTACGACCCCAAGCATTTAAACGATATTCCGAGTACCAAGGGTACTCTTTGAGAAATGAGTTGATGCAATGATTGCAATCGTTGATTATGGCGTGGGCAATCTGTTTTCCCTGTCCAGCAGCCTGAAGGCGCTGGGACTGGAGACGGAGATCACTGCCGACGCGGCAAAGCTCCGCGCCGCCGATAAAATCATTCTGCCCGGTGTGGGCGCGTTCGGCGACGCCAAGGCGAAGCTGGATGCCACAGGCCTTGTGCCGGTACTGCAGGAAGAGGCGGAGAAGAAACCGTTTTTGGGTATCTGTCTCGGCATGCAGCTGCTGTTTGACCGCAGCACCGAATACGGCGAGCACGCCGGATTGGGGTTTGTGCCGGGGCAGGTGGTGGACTTGCGGGGCGATCTGGAGGACAAAACTCTGAAGGTGCCCCACATGGGCTGGAACAGCTTGCAGATCGTAAAGGACGACCCGATTTTCAAGTATTTTGAGGACGGGGAGTACGTCTACTATGTCCACAGCTTCTATGCAAAGGACTGTCTGCCCAGTACGCTGGGCACTTCGCAGTACGGCAACGTTTCCGTCACCGGCGTGGTACGACACGGACGCGTCTACGGCACCCAGTTCCATCCGGAGAAGTCCGGCGATGCAGGACTGCGGCTTTTGCGCGCCTTTGCGGAACTATAAGGAGGGCGGACTATGCAGATTTTTCCCGCCATTGACCTGTCCGGCGGACAGGTGGTGCGCCTGTATCAGGGCGATTATGACAAAATGACCGTTTACGGCGCAGATCCCTGTGCCGTGGCAAAGGAATTTATTGCTGCCGGAGCCAAGTATCTTCATGTGGTGGATCTGGACGGCGCCAAGGACGGCACGCTGGCCAATTTTGAATCCATTGCCGCCATTGCGAAGCAGGGCGGACTGTATATCGAAGTGGGCGGCGGTATCCGTACGGAAGAACGGATTCAGCAGTATCTGGATTTAGGCGTGGGCCGCTGTATTTTGGGCACCATCGCCGTGAAGGACTTTGATTTCACGACCCGCATGGCACGGAAATACGGCGACAAAATTGCCGTGGGCGTGGATGCCCGTGACGGCTATGTGGCCATCAACGGATGGAAGGAGCTATCCAGCGAGACGGGTATCGAGTTCTGCCGCCGCCTGTATGACGCGGGTGTGCAGACGGTGATCTATACCGACATTTCCCGCGACGGCGCGGAAAAGGGCACCAATCTGGAGCTGTATCGGGAACTGGCGAAAATTGAAGGCCTGCACATCACCGCCTCCGGCGGCGTCAGCAGTATCGAGGAACTGAGGGAACTGCAGACCATCGGTACCCATGCCGCCATTCTGGGCAAGGCGCTTTACACCGGTCGGCTGGACTTGAAGACCGTCATTCAGGAGGTGGGCTGATGCTGGCGAAGAGAATTATCCCCTGCCTGGATGTGAAAAACGGCCGCGTGGTGAAGGGCACCAACTTCGAGGGTCTGCGGGACATGGCTGACCCTGTGGAGATGGCGCGGTTTTATAACGAATCCGGCGCAGACGAACTGGTGTTTTACGATATCACGGCTTCTGCCGAGGGGCGCGGCCTGTTTACCGACATCCTGCGGCAGGTGGCAAGTGAGATATTTATCCCCCTGACCGTGGGCGGCGGTATTCGCACGCTGGACGATTTTGACCGCGTACTGAAATGCGGCGCGGACAAGGTCAGCGTCAACTCCGGCGCCATTTCCGACCCGTCCATCATCGGTGCGGCGGCGAAGAAGTACGGTGACCAGTGCGTGGTGCTGAGCATGGACGTCAAGCGTGTGGGTGGACAGTTCCGCCTGTTTGCCAAGGGCGGCCGGGTGGATACCGGCATCGACGCTATGGAATGGGCAGTCAAGGGCGTCCGTGACGGCGCGGGTGAGATCGTGCTGAACTCCATCGATACCGACGGCGTGAAGGGCGGCTTTGATCTGGAGATGCTGGATGAACTGGCTGCGAGAGTGGATGTGCCCATCATCGCCAGCGGCGGCGCGGGTAATATGGAACACTTTGCGGAGTTGTTCACCCATCCCGGCATTGACGCGGGTCTGGCAGCATCTATTTTCCACACCCGTCAGGTGGATATCAAGGATTTGAAGCGCTTCCTCCGTGAACGCGGTGTGGAAATGCGTATCTGATAAAGGAGCGACAACCATGGAACTGAAATTTGATGAAAAAGGCTTGATTCCTGCCATCGTGCAGGATCACTATACGAAGGAAGTCCTGACGCTGGCGTACATGAACAAGGAGAGCCTTGCCATCACCATCGACGAGCGGCGTACCTGTTTCTGGAGCCGCAGCCGTCAGGAACTGTGGCGCAAGGGCGACACCTCCGGTGCGGTGCAGCATGTGGTGGCCATCTACGCTGACTGCGATTGCGATGCGCTGGTGGTGGAAGTGGTGAAGGACGGCCCTGCCTGTCACACCGGTGCGGAGAGCTGCTTCTTCAACGAACTGTATCTCTCCGAAGAACTGAAGCAGTTCAGCTATGAGGGACTGTACCAGTTGATCGCAGGCCGCAAGACCAGCCCCAAGGAAGGCAGCTATACCACCTATCTCTTTGAGAAGGGCATGGACAAGATTCTCAAGAAGGTGGGCGAGGAGTGCACGGAAGTCATCATCGGCGGCAGCAAGGGGGACAAGGAAGAAACGGTCTATGAGATCGCAGACCTGTGCTACCATGTGATGGTGCTGATGGTGCAGATGGGCATCACGGTGGAGGATATTACCCGCGAGCTGGAGAAACGGCATGTGGTGGACCACAAGGTGAAGCAGGAGCGCATGCAATGAGCGGGCTGACGCCATTTGCCTGCTCTGTACACACCCACTCTACATTCTGCGACGGGAAACACTCCATGGAGGAGATGGCTGCGGCTGCATTTGAAGCAGGCGTAAAGCATTACGGCTTTTCCGGACACATTCACACCCCCTGCCCATCGGATGTGGGTGTGTGCATGGCGGCGGATATGGAGGCGTATCGCGCTGAGGCATTGCGGCTGCGGGAACAGTATGCAGGGAACATGGAGATCCTGCTGGGGATTGAATGGGACATCTGTTCCGACCTTGCTGTACCGGATTGGGCAGACTACTGGATCGGCTCTGTGCATAATCTCCATGATACGGAAACAGGCTGCTATTACTGCATGGACTGGCAGGCGGAAGAGCTGGAGCGGTGCCGCGATGTGTGGTGCGGCGGAGATATGCTGGCTGTGGCGGAACGGTATTATCGTGACGTACAGCGGGTGGCGGAGAAGCAACCCGCCATTCTGGGACATATCGATCTGGTGACCAAGCTGAATGCCGGAAACAAATTCTTTGATGAAGATGCGCCGCGCTACAAGGCGGCGGCACTGGAGGCGCTGCATGCGGTGGATCCCGCGGCGACAGTGCTGGAGATCAACACCGGCGCGATGGCCAGAGGATATAGGAATGTGCCCTATCCGGCGTTGTTTCTGTTGAAAGAGTGGCGCAGTATGGGTGGGCGCATCATCCTGACGGCAGACGCCCACACGGCAGCCGGCATTCTCCACGGCTATGATGATGCGGCTGCGGCTGCGAAGGCAGCCGGCTTTGACCGTGCCGTGATTTTGACAAGCACGGGCTTTGTGGAATGTCCAATTGCATAAAAAGGCAGAGAAAGACGGGGCATTTGCCCCGTCTTTTGGCGCTGCTGACACTTGTGGCATAAACGGAGAAATGCTAAAATAAATCCAGAAAACGAGGTGATCGACACGATGTATCGTACCGTGATTTTTGATTTGGATGGAACCATTCTGGACACCATCGGCGATCTGGCGGCGGCAGGAAACTGGGTTTGCCGTAGCAATGGATGGCCGGAGCACAGCGAGGAGGTCTTCAAGACCATGGTAGGCCACGGCATTCCCAATTTGGTGAGCCGTTTTGTGCCGGAAGGGACCCGCAGCCCGCTGATTTTGACCAACGCGCTGGATCAATTTACCCGATACTATGCCCAACACAACCGGGAGCGGACTGCGCCGTATGACGGGATTCCGGAACTGCTGGCAAAGCTGAAGGCAGCGGGCGTGCAGCTGGCGGTTTATTCCAACAAGGCCGATGATTTCAGCCGCATAATTGTGGAGCACTATTTCCCCAACGTA
Source organism: Oscillibacter sp. (assembly GCA_017547085.1). GTDB lineage: Bacteria > Bacillota > Clostridia > Oscillospirales > Oscillospiraceae > Oscillibacter. The sequence continues at coordinate 20,609 of JAFYQM010000046.1, read as the reverse complement.
TTTGAACTGGTGCGGGGCAAGGTGAAGGATATGCCCGTGAAGCCGGATCCGGAAGGAATTCAGGCGGTGATGCGGGAATTGGACGCCGATCCGGAGACAACGTTATTTGTTGGTGACAGCAGCGTGGATATTCGGACGGGGCACAACGGCGGCATGAAGGCCTGCGGTGTGACATGGGGGTTCCGTTCCAAGGAATCTCTGGTGGAGGCCGGTGCGGACCTGCTGGCAGACACCGTGGAGGAGTTGGCGGCGATTCTACTGGAGGAATCCACGTGCTGATGCCCTTTGAGACCTGGGTGATCTGCTGGATGAGATAGCGGAAGCCTTTCCGGCGGTGCTGTTCGAGAAACTCAACGGCGGCGTGGAAAGCGGAATGGCAGGCCCAGACAACGGAGACATGACTGCAAGAGAGAGGGATGAGGCCTCTCTCTTTTTTTGCACAAAAAAATTCGCATATTATGAACGGAATTGGTGGCGTGCGGATTGACAGAGGAGATAGGTCTGGTATAATCAATGACAGCTTGTCATAAAATGACATACTGTCATTTGGAGGAAATACAGATGTGTACAGAAACCTTTCTCCGGCTGCCGGAGGAAAAACGGAGCCGGTTTTTGGATGCGGCGTGGGAGGAATTTACCACCACTTCTTTACAGGATGCGTCCATCAACCAGATCGTGCAGCGGGCACGGATCCCGCGAGGCAGCTTTTACCAGTATTTTGCGGATAAAGAGGACCTGTTTGGCTATTTGCAGGATATGATCATGCGCCATCTGGTGCGGGAATACTGCGGCGTGATGCAGCAGGCGGATGGTGATATTTTTCGGACGCAGATGCTATGCTTCGACCGTGTTGCGAGCCGCGGCAGGACCAGCGATATTCTTTTTGAACGCTGTATCCGCATTCTTCGGCACAACCCCGGCCTGCTTCCCCGGGTGGCCATGGAGGGGAAATTGATGAAGACCCTTTTGGAAAACGTGTGGGGTTTGATTGACCGGTCCATGCTGCGCAGTCAGGAAGACGCCTTTGTGTGCCATACCTTCGGATTGACACTGGTGGCATTGGCGGTTGCCGCCGCAGCCTGTCTGGAGGCCCCGGAGGACATAGCAAACCACCGGCAGGCGCTGGAGATTCAGCTGAACATCATCAAACAGGGTAGTCTGGCAGATGCGTGCCGGACAGAACGATAAAGGAGGACGCCATGAAACAGAGAATCTTTGCGCTGGCATTGACGATGGCGCTGCTGCTGGCAGCAGCTGTCTCCGCGTTTGCGGTGGAGCCTGCGGCAAACGAAGGAGAAACGGCACCGGTGGCAGAAACGGAGCAGCAGACTGCGGATGCTGCACAGGTGGATGCGGAACAAGAGGTTACGGCCTCTGAAGATACGGCAGCAGAGGATGCAGCGGTGGGAGAGAGCGCGCCGGAGACAACAGAGGAGCCGCTGCCTGCACCGGAACCCGCAGGGAAGAAAGTGAACTTCCACGACCTTGAGGAGCTGGTGGAGAAGAACAACCTGTCCTACAAGTCTTTGGATGCGACGATCGACTATATGCTGGAGCTGGAAGAAACCGAAGATACTTTGGAAAGCAGTATCCAGCAGCTGATGGGAGCCATTGCCGCGCTGGATCCGGCGGCACCCGATTATGCAGCACAGGCTGCCTATCTGGAACGGAAACTGGCGGAAGCCCAGCAGGCCAAGGCCGCGATCTCGCCCATGATTCAGGACACCAGCAAAATGGAAAGCGGCTGCTGCCAGCTGATTTACGGCGCGGAGTCTCTCTACATTGCACTGGTGGGGATGGAGCGGCAGGAGACGGCTCTGGAGCGGCAGTTGGCGTCGCTGGACCGCACGCTGGAGGAACTGAAGGTGCGTGCCCAGTGGGGACAGGTCTCTCAGCTGCAGCTGAAGGAGGCTGAGAGTGGTCGGGCTAGTCTGGTCAGCGGACTGGCAACGCTGCGGATGAATATTACCAGCTACAAAATGAAGCTGGAGCAGATGATCGGCGAGGAACCCACGGGAACGATGGCGCTGGGAGCGCTGCCCGTGGTAAGTGCGGATCAGCTGAACGCACTGAATCCGGAAGCTGACTTGAAGCAGGCCAGACGGAAGAATTTTGACCTGCGGGCCGCCAGTGCTTCCGAGGCCGATGCGCTGGATGCGGTGGGAAATATGGCAACCATGTCCGGTGCCATGTGGTCCATGCTGGATGCCGCCCGCTATGCCACGGAGGAAGCAGGACAGCAGGTGGAGTTGAAGTTCCAACTGCTGAACCTGCAGCTGCAGGATCAGCGGCAGGTGCTGGCCGCAGCAGTCGCTGCACTGGAAACAGAACGGCTGGCCTATCAGGCACAGGAACTGAAATATCAACAGGGAACGATCTCCAAAAACGCGCTGCTGACGGCAGAGGATGAACTGAAAACGGCGCAGGAGTCCGTGCAGACGGCACAGGACAATCTGTTTGCTACATACAACAACTACCGCTGGGCCGTGGATCACGGCGTGCTGAATTGACAGGAGGGCGAAAACAATGAAGAAGAAGGTAACACGGGTGTTTGCCGCCCTGTTGGTTTGTGCCATGGTTCTGACCGCTTGTGGGCAGGAAGAGGTAGAGGAGACCGGCCCTGCCGGTGTGGCTGTGGAAGTGCAGAAGATTTCTGTGGACACCGTTGCCACGGAGAATACCGTTTCCGGTGCTATTTCTGCCGATGATGAGACCATGATCATGGTGGCTTCCGCTGCCAAATGCATTGCCGTGTACGCGCAGGCCGGTGACACCGTAACTGCAGGCCAGAAGATCTGCACGCTGGATGTGGACGGTACGCTGGCCAACCGCAATGCGGCGCAGATCGGGTACGATTCCGCTGTGCGGTCCCGCCGGGAACAGGTGGCTGTGCTGGATGCGCAGGTGGCATTGCAGCAGAAGACGCTGGAGGCTACCAAAGCACTGTTTGCCATCGGCGCAGCGTCTCAGGTGGAAGTGGACGGCGCCCAGCTGCAGCTGGACAGCGCCAAGGCACAGCGTAACAGTACCATCGGTCAGCTGGATGCTGCCGTGGAGCAGGCTAAGGCCGGTCTGGAACAGGTGGGCATGGCGCTGGATCATGTGGACAGCGAGGGCAATGTGATTGCTCCCGTGGATGGCGTTCTGGTGAGCATGAATGCGGTGGAGAATAGCTATGTTTCCAACAGCATGCCGGTGGCGGTGATCGACGGCGCGGATGCCATGAAGATCACGGTTTCCGTTTCCGAGGCGCTGGTGCCCAAGCTGAACGCCGGCGATGTGGCGGATGTGTATGTGAGTGCGGCGGACAAGAGCTTTACCGCTGTGATCCGCTCCGTGGAGCGGGCTGCCAACATGCAGACCAGACTCTATACCGTGGTGCTGGATGTTCCCGCGGAAGTGGAGGGTTTGATCTCCGGTATGTTCGCCAACGTGACCTTCCGCACCGATGTTTCCGAGCATGCGCTGGTGATCCCCTCTGACGCCATTCTCACCAGCAACGATATCCAGTATGTTTATGTGGTGGAAGACAACACTGCCCGCTATGCGGAGATCACCACCGGTCTCACCGGCAGCGGCGTGACGGAGGTTCTCTCCGGTCTGGAGGAAGGCCAGCTACTGGTGACGGTGGGTCAGGCCTATCTGATGGATGGCGACGCTGTCCGTGTCGTCGGCGGAGACATTCCCGTGCAGGCAGCATCCGAGACGGAAGCCGCACCGGCGGGGGAGGCGTAACGGCCCATGAACATCGCTAAATTTTGCATCAGGCATCGAGTGACGACCCTGCTGGCCGTCATTATGATCACGATCTTCGGCGTGGTGTTTACTACCCGGCTGCAAATGTCCCTGCTGCCGGATGTGGAAGCGCCTATGGCTGTGGTGATGTGCTACTATAACGGTGCGACGCCCAGCGATATGGAGGAGATGGTGACCCGTCCGCTGGAAACGGCGATTTTGTCCGTTCCCGGCGTGGAGGGTGTGTCCTCCACCTCCTCTGACAGCACGTCCCAGATCCAGATCACCTATGTGGAGGGCACCAATCTGGATATTGCCGCCACAAAGCTGCGTGAAAAATTTGCGCTGCTGTCCCTGCCGGATGGCGCTATTGATCCGATCATCGTCAACATGAACCTCAGCGACATGATCCCCACGGCTATGGTGGCTCTGCTTGGTGACGATCTGGCTGCGGCGCAGACGCTGGCGGAGGATGTCGTGGTTCCCGCACTGGAACGCATTGACGGCGTTGCCTCCGTTACCATCAGCGGCGGCATCACGGAACAGGTTTCTGTGGATGTGGATTCTACCCGCGCCGCCGGATACAACCTTTCCAACAGCTATATCATGCAATTCCTGGCAGCGGAAAACCTGCTGTTTCCCGGCGGCGATTTGCAGAACGGCAACAAGACCCTGACGGTGAGTACCGACGCCAAGTTCCAGAGCGTGGACGATGTGGCAAACATGATCATTGCCCTGCCAACCGGAGGAACGATCCGCCTGAAAGAAGTTGCGGATGTGTATCTGGAAACCATTCCGTCTGATGATGTGGCAAAGATGGATGGCAAAAACTGCGTGATTTTACAGGTTTCCAAGCAGTCCGGCGCCAACGAGCACGCTGCTGCCAGGGCGGTGGCGGCCCAGATGGAAAAACTGGCGGAAGAAAACCGCAACATTCACTACGGTATCCCCTATCTCGCCTCTGATTTTATTGACTTGGCAGTGGACTCGTCCATCAGCAGTATTTTGATGGGTGTGCTTCTGGCTGCCATCGTAGTGTTCCTGTTCCTGCGCCGCTGGGGCGCCACCATGACCATTGCCGTTTCCATGCCGGTGTGTGTGCTGGCAACGTTCGTCATGATGAACGTGTTTGATCTGACGATGAACATGATGAGTCTGGGCGGCATTGCCATGGGCGTCGGGATGATCGTGGATAACTCCATTGTGGTGCTGGAAAATATTTACCGGTATGCCTTGGAGGGACATGACCGCATGACTGCCTGCGTAGAGGGCACACAGGAGGTTACCACTTCCGTTTTGGCATCCACGCTGACCACGGTGGCGGTCTTCCTGCCCATCGGCCTTTCCGGTGGTATTGCAGGTATGCTGTTCGATGACTTCTGTCTCACCATTTCCTTCCTGATTCTGGGCTCTATGGTTGTTGCTCTGACGTGGGTGCCTGTCCTGTGTTATTTCCTGCTGGATGAGGAGAAAATTCGTGCGGATCATCTGAAGCGTGCAAACAAAAAGCCCAATGCTCTGGTGGCAACCGTGGGCGGCTGGATCGGTAAGCTGTATCAGACCTATCTGCGCCTGCTTGATCACTTTGTCCATCATCTGAAAGCCGGTATGCTGGCATCCTTCGGTCTGGTGGCAGTGTTCGTGGCGGCTTGCCTGTCCACGAATATGGTGTTCCTGCCCTCCATGGATATGGGTCAGGTTTCCATTACCGTCAGCATGCCCATCGGCGCGCAGGTGGATGAAACCGCGGCCATCGCGGACCGGATCTGCGCGATTGTAGAAGAACATGTTCCGGAACTGACCTCTGTGTATTATACGGCCGGCGATGAGACTGCCAGCGTGACGCTGACGCTGCCCGGCCGCCACGACCGAAAGCGCTCCAGCGAGGAAATTGCGGACGATATGCGCGTGCTGATGCAGGACATTGCAGGATGCGAACTCTCTGTGGTGGCGTCCGATATGACCTCCATGATGAGCGGAAGCGAAATCAGCGTGGACGTTACCGGCGATGATTTCACCACGCTTTCCATGATCGCGGACGATCTGGCCGCTCAGATCGGTGCGCTGCCTGACGCCGTTGAAGTCAGCAGTTCCGTAGCCGATCAGGTGCCGCAGGTCACGGTTTCCATTAACCGGGAGAATGCCTCTCAGTACGGCCTGACTGCCGCGCAGATCGGCGCCGCGGTCCGGTCTGCCCTGACGGGTGAAACCGCCACCTCTGTGATGATCAACAATAAGACGCTGGATGTTGTAGTGCGCGGCGACGGCAGAGCAGCAGCCAATCTGGATGCGCTGCGCTCGATGACGGTTGCCACACCCATGGGCGGTTATGTGCCCCTGAGCAGCATTGCGCATGTGGAGATCGTTCAGGCACCGCAGACCATTCACCGTGTGGATCAGGCCCGTCAGGTCTCGGTTACCGGCAGTACCCTCAGCGGCAATGTGACGGGAATGACTGCACAGATCAACAGCATTCTGGAAAACTATCAGTTCCCCGAGGGCTATGATGCTGCCATTTCCGGCAGCTACACCGAGATGATGGAGGGCTTTGGCGATCTGCTGCTGGCGCTGGTTGTGGCACTGGGTCTGGTGTACTTTATTCTGGCGGCTCAATTTGAGTCCTTCCTGATGCCGGTGATCGTGATGATGATCCTGCCGGTGGCATTCAGCGGCGCCCTCTTTATCCTGCCGGTGACCGGACGCGACCTGTCCATCATCTCCATGGTGGCGCTGATCATGCTGGCCGGTACGGTGGTCAACAACTCCATCATTCTGGTGGACTACATCAATGTGCGCCGCGGTCGTGGTGAGGCGCGTGAGGAGGCCATCCTGCATGCCTGCCCCCTGCGTATCCGCCCCGTGATGATGACGACCATTACCACCGTTCTTGCCATGGTACCTATGGCAATGGCTACGGGTGACACGCCGGAAATGATGACGGATATGTGCCTGACTATGATGAGCGGCATGATCATTTCCACCATCATTACGCTGGTATTTACGCCGGTCTACTACTCCGTGATCGACGACCTGCCCCGCCGCCTGCGCAGAAAGAAAAAGGATTTGCCTGCGGAATCGGCAGAGGCACAGGGATAATAATTAAAGAACCAGCGCCGCAGAGTTATTCTGCGGCGCTGGTTTTTGCGGATCAAGCGCGCTGAGACATCGCGGGACAAGAGAAAAAGGCCCGAAACCCTGTGGTTTCAAGCCTTTTTGTGTGGTGGACTCGAAGGGGATCGAACCCTCGACCTCTGCGATGCGAACGGATTGGGAAAACTTTTTCCGGCGCTATTTGACGCTTTCCACGCTGATTGTGTCCACAGCTGAAACTCTTTAAACCTGCTGTGCCTCAGTGTATCCACTTGTTCCGCATCGAACTGTGGTTGTACATGTGGTCAAAAGGCTTTCTCACCGAAAACGCACGGCTGCAGGGGAGATTTTTCCTTGTTTACAGTTTACCCCTGCCGGAGAGAATTGGCAACCTCTTTCTGCGAACAGTTCTTAGGGGAACTTTTTGCATCTTTTTCGCTCCAAAAGCCCCTACAGAAATGGCCGATCAGGTGGTATCCGCCGACTTCATTAATCAAATATTACACCGCTATAACCAAAGAATAATAACGAAGGGCGCAATGAGTAAAGCACCCATGCAACAAAACTCCGTATATGATGAGAACGCCGCTGCCTGCAATTTGCAGACAGCGGCGTTAGATTTATCTTCTTAACATTTGATAAGTAAAATATTTGTAATTAATTATGATAAAACAAGAAAACTACGGCAAATTCCAATTAAAAAAGGATAGATACGGTTTAGCTGCTCGACGGTGAAGATCCTGGATTTTTTCATGAGTCCAATTACAATAGATACCTTTACCTGCTTTGGCGCCCGTTTCACCATGGGCAATACGATCTCTTAAGTAAGAAGAAGCTTTACTTTCGTTCCCTAATTCCGGAAAAAGATAGTCTTCGACGTTTGCTTCCAGATCTAAGCCGGCATTGTCGATGTTTTCTAAAAGACCAACGGTTGTGTAGCGAGGAATAAAACTTGTCATTAAAGCACGATCAATATCTGTAGGTTCTGCAAGACCAAATTCAATCATATGAAGAGCTTCACGAATCAGGGCGTGTTGTAATCGATTAGCGATAAAGCCAGGGGCGGCTTTCTTCATGACAATGACTTCGCGGCCAAGGAGATCCAGCATCTGGTAGGTAAGATCCATAGCTTCCGGGGAAGTGTATTCGCTGGGGACCAGTTCCACACAGGGAACCAGATATGCGGGATTATAGGGATGCGCTACCAAAAGGATATCTTTTTTCTGCATAGCTGCACACAGATCGTCGGGAGAAATGGCCGAAGAGGCAGATGCAATCACGGAAAGATAGGGGCAGTGAGTCTCCAGCTTGGCATAGACATCCTGTTTTACATCCAATTTTTCCACGATGCATTCGATGACGATTTCTGCATCCGAGATGTCTTCGTATGCATTGGTAAAACGAAGCAGAGAACGACATTTTTCTTTTTGTGCCGGGGTTACTAGCTGGTTTTCTTCCAGATAAGCAAAAATCGCATCATAGCGAGCAAGGGCAATGTGGGAATCTTTTGCGAAAACAGTTGCAGGAATGCCGTTTCCAGTAAGCAGTGCGGCAAATCCCATACCAATCATCCCTTTGCCGATAATCACAATATTCTTTTGCTTCAGATCCATAACGTCTCCCCTCTTGCAGTAGTTATTTGGTTAAAAATACGCGGATGGGTGGCCATCCGCGCATTCATTGAAATTACCACTTAAAAATGCCCTGGCCGGTTTTGACACCGAGACGGCCTGCAGACACCAAGCGCTTGATATAGGGGTGAGGACGATAGCGATCATCTTCGTTGCCTTCGTAAATGGAGGTCAGACAGCCGAGAGTGGTGTGAGAACCACCGGTATCTACAATGGACAGCGTACCTACGGGAGCCTGATTGAACATGATCCAGGCAGCGTCGATGTCATAGGGATCCACACCCAGCGCCAGCAACTCTGCACCTTCGTTCTGAGGCAGAGGGAAGAGACGGTTGGTGATGAAGCCGCAGGTGTCGGGAGCCTTAATGGTGATCTTCTTAATACTCTGGGCCCACTGGACAGCGCCTTCGTAGGTTTCGTCGGTGGTATCCAGACCGGGGACCAGCTCCAGCAGCTTCATGGCGGGAACCGGTGCGAAGAAGTGAGTGCCCATGAAACGGCCTCTGTGCTTCAGAACGGTAGACAAAGTAGTAATGGAGAGAGCAGAGGTGTTGGTAAAAATCAGGCACTTTTCACTGACCACTTCTTCTACCTGTTTCAGGACGTTCAGCTTAATATCCAGATTCTCAAAAACGGCTTCCACAACGATGTCGCAGTCAGCCAGTTTCGTGATATCAGTCGTATAACTCATGCGTCCCAGAACTTCATTCACAAATTCCTGCGTGAATTTGCCTTTGGCAACCATTTTGTCCATGCTGCCCTGAATGAGCCCTTTGGTGCGCTCAAAAGCAGCTTCGTTCACATCGAAACTGACTGTTTCGTATCCTACCTGTGCACAGACCTGCGCAATGCCGCCGCCCATCAGGCCGGTGCCGACAATACCGATTTTCTTGAATTCCATAATGCACCCTCCTGATCAGTCATATGTATAGAAGCCCTGACCGGTCTTCTTGCCCAGACGGCCTGCGTTTACCATCTGCTTGAGCAGAGGACAGGGACGATAGGCCGGACGGCCGGTTTCATGATAGAGAACCGTCAGGATTTCCAGTACGCGATCGAGGCCGATTTCATCTGCAATCTGGAGAGAAGGACGCTTAATATTTGCACCGTAACGCATGGAGTTGTCCACATCAGTTACGGTCACACCTTCAGAAACGAGGTATGCACTCATGTTGCTGTTAAGGAACATAATGCGGTAGAAAATGCCGCCAATAATATCGGGGACTTCCGCTACACGACCGTTAAAGCTTTTCAGAATCTCCAACACTTTCGCATAGACAGATTCATCTGTATCGAATGTCTTTGTCAGTTCAATGTACTCTCCAATGTATTCGTCCTCCATAGTGCGGATAGCAACGATACGGCTCTTGTCTGTAGCATTCTTTGCCATTGCGCAGGCATAGTTCAGGCTGATCGTCGCTGCAATGGGGGCAGAAGTCTTTTCTGCCAATACAGCTACTTCTGCCTGGCGGCTCTCCAGATCCTCTTCAGTGTTCAGAATGATGAGGTCACATTCTTCTTGAATATCATTAACACTCTCGCAAATATCTGCATCAAGGCCAGCCTTTAAAGCAGCATTCCGGAGCAGTATAGATTTAAGATTGTTTCCGATGATATAAATCATAATGCCTCTCCTTATCTCTGCAGGTTTTCAATCAGAGTGGTCACGCCGTGGCCGCCGCCGCAGCAGGCACCGAACAGACCGTAACGGCCGCCGGTACGCTCCAGTTCCTTCATAGCAAAGATGCCGATACGGGCACCGGATGCGCCGTTGGGATGACCGAAAGCGATGGCACCACCGTTTGGATTCCATTTGCTGCGATCGATAGTGTAGCCAATCTGGCTTTCCATTTCCTTAATGACGGAAACGTTCTGTGCGGCAAATGCCTCATTGCACTCGATGACGTCCAGATCCTTCACGGTCAGACCGGCACGCTTCAGAGCCAGCAGGTTGGAGTATGCGGGGCCAATGCCCATGTAGCGAGGCTCCACGCCGTAATCTGCACCGCAGACCCAGCGGGCGATGGGCTCATAGCCCAGTTCCTTTGCCTTATCGGCGCTCATCATCAGCACGAATGCTGCACCGTCGTTGGTGCCGGAGGCGTTACCTGCGGTGGTAAAGCCGTCAGGACCCAGAACGGGCTTCAGCCTGGCGAGTCCTTCCATGGTGGTCTCAGGACGCAGATGCTCGTCGGTGTCCACGATGATGTCGGGCTTGTTCTTACCGCCCTTGATGATGATGGGGATGATCTCATCCTTGAAATAGCCCTTGCTCTGAGCTTCATAGGCGCGCATCTGAGACTGATATGCGAACTCGTCGCACTCTTCGCGAGTCACACCCCACTTACGAGCCATGCCGTCAGAAACCTGAATCATAGAGATGTCCTGCTCGGTAAAGGGAGACAGGCTCTGAGGAACCGCTGCGGGGAGGATGCTCTTGTAAGGTTCTACGCTGCAGGAGAACTTTGCGAAGAACTGGCTGTGGGATTCAAAGCCGCCGGCGATGACCACATCTGCTGCCCCGGCAATGATTTTCCATGCCGCATGGTTAATGGAGTCGATAGCGCTACCGCACTGCATTTCCACCCAGGAGGCTGAGGTATCAAAGGGCAGACCACCAGCCTGGCATGCATAACGGGCAGGTGCCCAGGAATTTACGGTACCGAAAGCGCCACCGCAAATCAAACTGTCCACCTTGCCACGCTCCAAAATGCTGCTCTTTTCTACCAGACCCTTGATAACTAAACCGGCCAGATCCACGGGCAGCAAGGTCTTTAATGAGCCGCCTCTTCTGCCGAAAGCAGAACGGGCGACCTCTACAAATACTACTTCTCTCATGTTATGTTCCTCCTATCCGATGGAATGCATCACGTAGGGGCATTCCGGTGATAATTTCTGTATTCATTTGGACTCATACCTGTGCTTTTTTTGAAATGTTTGATGAATTGGGAAACGTCTTCGTAATTTAAGAGTTTTGAAATAACCGTTATTTTTAAATCGGTATTATACAAAAGGTCTTTTGCTTTGTTGATGCGAAGAATCCGAAAATACTTGGTCAGACTGATGCCGATTTCCTCGGAAAATTTGCTGCTGATATATCGTGTGTTATAGCCGACTTGGTTTGCGATGCTTTCGGGGCTGAACGGGGCCACCGGGTAAACAAGAGACCCTTCCACAAAAGGCAGAGCTCGCCTGACGCATGAACTTAAATGTTGGAAATTGCCCTGAATACCCGGATCATCTCTGAGATACGAAGGGGCAAGCGCAATATCCTGAAGCATGAGATAAAAAATCGTTTCCAGATAAAGGGATGAAATACGGTGGAAATATGTGCTGTTTGCTGTTTGAAGAGCGACAATGGAAGCGAATATGTGCACCGCTTCCGGCGTTGCTCGCTGAAAGCCTGCCAGCTTTTTCGTGACACTGGCACGAAGCAAGGAATCGAAAATACCAAATTTGATATCAAGCACATTGCTGGGGCCTTGTGTAATCATTCCGTGCTCAACGCCGGGGACAACCAACAAAAACTGTCCTTTTGTTAAATTGATGCGTTCTTTATCGTACAGGTAGATTAGGGATCCGCTTTCAACGTAGTAGAGTTGATAGACTTCATTGTGCACATGAGGGACGGTACGCTGCGTTCCATCGTACTCAAAGAAACAAGCCGAATAGAGTTCTATTGCATGATTCATTTGTATTAGACCTCCTATTTATAGATAAGCATTTGGGTATTCTGCATATTCTATACAAAATTCTATACAAATTATAAATCTAATACAAACTCAAACCTGTTTTTGTGAGGAAGAAATCAAGTTCTGTTGGCACCACTGCAGTCAATGACTGTACCGGACACATAGCTGCACTCCTCATTGGATAGAAATGCCACTAGAGAAGCGACTTCTTCCGGCTTTCCCAAACGTTGCATGGGATGGCGATTTAGCAAATCTTGTAGGAAAGCAGGGGGAACCGCACGCATCATAGCAGTATCGATGCAGTCAGGAGCGATAGCATTAACGGTGATGTTTCTACGGGCACCTTCTTTGGCAAGGGTCTTAGTCATACTGATGATCGCGCCTTTTGTGGCACTATAGTTGACCTGACCTGCATTGCCGTAGGCCACCACGGAGGACAAGTTGACAATACGACCGTAGTTCCGGTCACGCATTCCCTGCATAACTGCCTTGCAGCAGTTGTAGGTGCCATACAGATTGACCTTCACAACACTGTCCCACTGCTGGAAACTCATCTTATGGAACATGATGTCACGGGTGATGCCAGCGTTGTTGACCAGAATGTCGATACCGCCCAAAGTGGCTTCGATGGCTGCGAAAGCCCTGTCAACAGCATCTGCGTCAGCGATGTCACACTGCACAGGCATGACCTTGGTTTCGGGGGTAGCAGCGGACAGCTTTTCCGCTGCTGCCTGAATGGCATCCGCATTCCAGTCCAGAATGGCAATGCCGGAGATTTTTTCTTCAATCAGCTTTTCCGCAACAGCATAACCGATTCCCTGAGCGGCGCCGGTTACGACTGCTACGCGGCCTTCAAAAGATTTCATGGAGACAAACTACCTTTAATATATAAACGATGTATTCAAAAGATTACTTGGTATGCGCTTCCGCCTCTTCGGGAGTCATGCCCAGCAAGGAGGTGAGGATATCGATATTGTTTTCGCCCAGTTCTGGCACCGGGGTGTCCTCGAGATATTCGTGGCCCGAGAAGTGAACAGGGAACTTTGCGTAGGGAACAGTGCCGCAGTTTTTCACAGGGAGGTGAATGATGTCGTCTCGGTAGGCGAGCTGACGGTCGTCCAGCACATCCTGCCAGGTACAAACCTTTCCGCAGGTGATACCGTTTGTGTCCATGATCTCGTCCACCTCTGCGCAGGTGTGCTCCTTCATCCAGACCGCAACGCGCTCCACCAGCAGGTCAGCGTCCTGAATGCGGTTCTTGCCGTCAATATACTTCTCGTCCTGAATAATGGGATCCTCAATGATTTCCCGCAGGCGCATGAACATGGGCTGCGGGCCGCTGGTCAGCTGTACATAGCCATCCTTGGTCTTGAAAATGCCGTTGGGGGCATCAATGAGATAGGGACCGCGGTCGCCGTTCATGGCGTAGTCTGCCAGCGCGATAGGCCAGGAACCTACAGAGGAAGTCAGCATGCAGCAGTCCAGCCACTGGCCTTTTCCGGTCTTCTTCCGGTCATACAGGGCGAGGATTGCGGCGGTGGCGGCATTCATGCCCATAATGGTGTCACTCATCAGGTCCGGTCCCAGATGGAACTCGCCTTCAGCGGGATTGGAGTACAGGTGCGCGCGGTAAGAGATGATTTGATCGTAGGCGGGGCGTTTGGAATCCGGGCCAAACTGACCGAAGCCGTTGATGGAGACCAGAATTGCACCGGGATTGATCTTCTGGATCTCTTCAAACCCCAGTCCCATTTTAGCCATGGTGCCAGCGCGGAAGTTTTCCACGATAACATCGCTCTTTTCGATTAACCCGCGCAGAACAGCCTTGCCCTTTTCGCTGCGGAAGTCGATGGTAATACTTTTCTTGTTGCGGTTGTATGCAGGGAAATAGAGGCTGGATCCATTGTGGAAGGGGCCGCAGTGGCGGCCTTCGTCGCCGTGGCCGGCCTTTTCTACCTTTATGACTTCGGCGCCCATATCTGCCAAAATGCGGCAGCAAGAGGGGCCGGAAATGTATCTGCTTAAATCGAGAACTCGAACATCGTCAAGAATTTTTATCATGGTAATTCCTCCTGAACACTTCATGAAATCGAAGCTAATTTTTGAGGGAAAAAACGGGAAATACAAAAACGATAAAGTGGGACCGCACGGACAAGGAAATTGGAAAGACTGACGGCGAAAACCACAAGGCTTCTAAAACAGACGCGAAAGCAAATATGCTTACTGACGGCATGCCGCGGCTGTTAAGGAAACAAAATTGGTGCGTTTTTTACAACTGACGGGTTGCCTGCACATTTTGAGCATACTCATTTTATTGCAGATTTTGGGGGAAAGATATGTCTCTGTCGCCAATGAAATACGCCTTTTTATGTGTGTGGTGTAATAACTTCATTTAGAGACTTTAAATAAGAAAATGAAAACGCTTACTTAACAATTATTTAAGGATAAGAAAAGCCAAAGAAGTACAGTACCCGATTTTCTTAGAGGGATAAGGGAAGGGAAATCTTTTCTTGTGAAGACATGTGTTTAAAACCAACTTTTTTTAAAAATCGCGGTTTATTCTGCTATATACCTCAAAAAAACAGCATGTTATACTTATTTTGCTGACGGCGAACCCACAATTGGCACGAAAATGCACAACGAAATTATGAAAAATGGAGGAAAAGCAATGAAAAAGTTTCTGGCGATCATTCTGACTCTGGCAATGGCACTGTCTCTTGTTGCCTGCGGTGGCGATAAGCCCGAGGAATCCGCAAAGCCCGAGGAATCCGCAAAGACCGAAGAGTCCGCAAAGACTGAGGAGTCTTCCGGTGCTGATGTTTACAAGATCGGTGTTGTCCTTCCCATGACTGGCGGCTCCGCTCGTATGGGCGAACTGCAGTACGAAGGCATGAAGCTGTTTGCCGAACATTACAATGAAGCAATTGGCGGCATTCAGTCTCTGGGCGGTGCCAAGATCGAGCTGGTTCTGGCCGACTCCACCGGCGACCCCGCTACCGGTGCATCCGAAGCTGAGCGTCTGATTAACAACGAGAAGGTCGACGCACTGGCAGGCCCCTACAACTCCTCCGTCGGTGCTGTTATGCAGCCCATCGCTGAGAAGTATGGCGTTCCCTTCACCGTTACCAACTGCACCGCTGATAACGTTCAGATGACCGAGGGTGAGCTGAAGTACACCTTCCGCCCCAATCACTCCAACTCCTCCAACGTGGGCGCCATTCTCGACTGCCTCGCATTCCTGCAGGAGAAGGATTCCAGCGTTGACTTGAGCAGCTTTGCCATTATCTATGAGAACACTGACTGGGGCAACAGCTGCGTTGATACTTATGCAGCCGCTCTGGAAGCAGCCGGCTATGAGATGAAGATTTGCGAGTCCTTCGAATCCGGCTCTGCTGACTTCTCCACCATCGTGAACAAAATTAAGAACTCTGGTGCTGGCTTCATCATGCCCTGCATGTATGTGTCCGACGCAGTTCTGTTCATGAACCAGTATACTGAGTATGGCCTGGACAACGCTCTGATCTGGGCAGGCGGCGGCATCCTGACCGACGACTTCATTACCTCTGTTGGCGATCTGGCCAACAACCAGATTACTCTGAACGGCTGGTGCGTTGACACCATGGCTGAGTCCAATGACCCCGAGCTGTGCGATTGGCTGAGTGAGCGCTGCAAGGAAGACACCGGCAGCGAGCTGAACGAGAACGTTGCTAACGGCTGGATCGGCGTTGCCACTCTGATTCAGGCTGTTGAAGATGCTGGCACCAAGGATAAGGATGCTGTTGCTGCCGCCATGAAGGCTCTGGATCTGGGCCGTGACAGCCTGGCACTGCTGCTGCACGCTTATGAGGGCATCAAGATGGGTGAAAAGGAAACTTGGGACGGCTCTGGTGTTATGCAGAACCAGAACATCTACTCTGCTGGTATTATGACCCAGATCGTTGACGGTCAGATCCGTCAGATCTATCCCGACTGGAGCGGCAACCCCTTGGTGTGGCCCGTTGCCTGATTGGACACGGACTCCATCCCCATATCCAGTATCGCATAAGTTGATATAGCTGTGATGGGGCCTGCCATTAGCAATGATGGTGGGCCCCATTGGGTTATAGACAGTTTTTGGGAGGCCAAAATGCTTTATTTACAGACATTTATTGACGCACTGATGATCGGCGGCGTGTATTCCGTCATCGCAGTCGGCCTAAGTTTGATCTTCGGCGTCATGCGAGTCATCAACTGGTCCCACGGTGAGAGCCTGATGGTGTCCATGCTGATCGCTCTTTACATGAACCAATACACACCCCTGGATCCTTACGTGATTATGCTGATCGTCGGCGCGGTCATGTTCGTATACGGCTATGTTCTGCAGAGCGTAGTCATTTCCCGCATCCTGTCCCGTGAAACGGATCGTGAGCCTATTTCCTGCCTGCTGTTCACCGCCGGCCTCGGCATGGTGATGAGCTACAGCGTGCAGATCATTTTCGGTTCCAAGCAGGTTATGGCGCAAACCAAGTACAACGGCAGAGCCCTGCATATGGGCGATCTGGTGGTTTCTCTGCCTAAGCTTATTGCTTTTATCATCGCTGTTGTCGCTGTTGCTGCCCTGTGGACCTTCCTGCAGAAGTCTGAGTATGGCAGAGCCATTCGTGCCACCTCTCAGAACCGCAGTGTTGCAACCTTGATGGGTATCAGTGAAAAGCGCGTGTACAGCGTCAGCTTCGCCATTGGCACCATGCTGGTGGGCTTGGCCGGTGGCATGCTGATTCCTTATTTCTCTGTCTATCCTACTGTTGGTTCGGTATTCAGCAATAAATCGTTTATTATCGTGGTTCTGGGCGGTAAAGGCAGTGTGCCAGGCGCATTGCTGGGCGGCCTGATTGTCGGCTTGATTGAGAAGTTCGGTGCACTGTTCTTCTCTGAGTCTGTTGCTCAGATTATTGTGTTCCTCATGTTTATTGCGATCCTGCTCTTCAAGCCCACGGGTCTCCTGAGCAAGGATAAAGGCTGATGGGGAGGTGCAGAACATGATTGATAAGAAAAAATTACTTACACCGAAGAACATTCTGGTGACGGTTGTATTGTTGATTCTGGCGCTTCTGCCCATTTTCCCGACCACTGGCGCTTACGCAATTCAGCTGACTTGCCTGACGATGTTGTTCATCTACTGGGCAAGTGCTTATAACATCATCGGCGGTTTTGCCGGCCATACCTCTTTGGGCCATGCCTGTTATGTCGGTATTGGTGCATATGTGGCTGTGATGCTGTATCTGTACGGCGGTATCTCTCCCTGGATTGGCATGTTCATCGCCGGTATCGTGGCAGCTGTGATCGCAGGCATCATCGGCTATGTAACATTCCATATGAGAGGCTCCTACTATACGCTGTCCTCTGTGGCACTGCTGAACTGCTTCCGTATCGCCATGGCCGCCTCCAAGGAAATCTTTGGATTCAAGACCGGCGGCGCCGTCGGCCTGAAGATCTCGTGGATGGGGGAGAGTGTCTCCGGCATGCAGTTTGTCAGTAAGGTCCCCTTCTATTACATTTTCCTGGTATTTATGATCCTGTGCGTACTCCTGTGCTGGTACATCAAGAACTCCAAGATGGGCTACTATCTGGCAGCCATTACTACCAATCAGGATGCAGCAAGCTCTCTGGGCGTGAACATCATGCAGTACAAGCTGATGGCTCTGTGCTCCAGTGCATTCCTGATGGCACTGGGCGGCGCAGTATATGCCTTCTTCCTGACATCCATCGACCCCCTGTCCATGTTCAACTATGATACGTCTGCACGTATTATGCTGATGACCGTGGTTGGTGGTCTGGGTACCCTGTGGGGCCCTGTTCTGGGTGCCGCCTTGCTGGTTCCTCTGAACGAATGGATGCGTGCATCTTTCGGTGCCCGCCTGTCTGGTCTGTCTTTCGTGATTTACGGTATCATCTTGATGCTGGTGGTTATGTTCCTGCCTAAGGGACTGGTGAGCCTGAAGGATAAGTATGAGAAACGGCGTTATGAAAAGCAGCAGGCCAAAGAGGTAGCGGTAAAGGAGGCGAGTGTCCATGAGTGAGCAGAAAGAGATCTTGCGGACCGAGCACCTAACCATCAAGTTCGGCGGTCTGGTCGCAAATAATGATGTGAATATCCACCTGAATGAGGGTGAGATTCTGGGTCTAATCGGTACCAACGGTGCTGGCAAGACCACCCTGTTCAACATGCTGGCCGGCGCATTGAAGCCCACCAGCGGCAAGATTTACTACCGTGGACAGGATATTACCGGCAAGCCTGCAGATAAGATCTGCAAGATGGGTATCGGCAGAACGTATCAGGTGGTGCAGCCGTTCACTTCTCTGACCGTGGAAGAGAACGTGATGGTGGGCTGCCTGAACCGTCACAGAAACATTGAGCGTGCCCGCAAGAGAGCGGATGAGATTCTGGAGGAGTTAGGCCTTGGCAAGCACATTCATACCAAGGGCGCAAACCTGGGTCTGCCTCAGCTCAAGCGTATGGAAATCGCCCGCGCTCTGGCAACGGAACCCGATATCATCCTGCTGGATGAGGTTATGGCAGGTTTGAACCCGACAGAGTGCGAAGAGGCTATGGAGTTGGTGCTCAATCTGCGCAAGAAGGGCTATACGATCATCATGATTGAGCATATCATGAAGGCCGTTATGAACGTGTCTGACCGCATCTACGTGCTCAATCAGGGCGTTGTGATTGCAGAAGGCACACCCCAGGAAGTTTCCACAAATCAGGAAGTTATCGATTCCTATCTGGGAGGTGCAAAGAAGAAATGCTGAAACTGAACGATGTACATGTAGACTACGGTCATTTCCATGCACTGCAGGGCATCTCCTTTGAGATCAAGGAAGGTGAGATCGTGGCATTGCTGGGCAGCAATGGCGCCGGCAAGACCACGACCATCAATACCATCTCTGGCTTGAATAAGCCTGTTTCGGGTGAAATTATTTACAAAGGTCAGGTCATCAATGACATGCGCCCTAATGACCGCGTGCAGATGGGTATTGTGCAGGTGCCTGAAGGCCGTAAGCTGTTCCCCTATATGACAGTTATGGATAACCTGCTGGTTGGTTCTTTCAACAAGGTAGCCCGTCCTTATCGCAAAGAATCTTTGGAGATGTGTTTCGACCTGTTCCCGAAGCTGTATGAGCGCCGCAACCAGTTTGCCGGCACTCTGTCCGGCGGTGAGCAGCAGATGGTGGCCGTGAGCCGTGCCATCATGTCTCATCCTGAGATCATCATGTTTGACGAACCTTCTCTTGGCCTTGCTCCCGTGGTGGTCGAGGACGTGTTTGAAAACATTATGAAGCTGCATGAAATGGGCAGAACCATTCTGCTGGTTGAGCAGAACGTGATGCTGTCTCTGGAAGTTGCAGACCGCGCTTATGTTATTGAGAACGGTCAGAACGTGAAAGAGGGCAATGCGAAGAACCTGCTGGCTGACGAGAGCATTCGTCAGGCATATTTAGGCATTTAATTCAGAGTCTTTCTGCTGGAGGAATCTCCACAGACCAATCGCCATGACATGGTGATAAATTACGTCCGTGAAATACCTGCAGTATGCAAACAGCGGTAAAGACAGATCACTGTCTTTACCGCTGTATTTTCTCGATGAATTATTATATTTCGCAAAGTTGTATTCTGAGCAGAGATCAAAATCAAATACTGAAAAATTATAATTAAACGTGTACGTGAGATAGCACGTTGTAGAATTGTTTGTCTTTTCTCTGCTTTGGATGCACATGCAAAAATGTTGCAATTACTGTGCGGCGACCGTTTATTCGGGCTGTATTTAGAATGATGCATGTATATGACTACCCGAAGAGCTATTGTTTATTCTAATAACAAGGAGGCAGATTATGAACTATCTGCAGTGGTTAACAAAAGAAACTCCTACCAAATTCTGGCACGACTCCGCTATTCCCAGCGAAATTGACGCCGCCATTGAAAACGGCGCGCTGGGTGTTACCACCAACCCTGTTCTGACCTACAAGACCCTGCAGGCTGTGCCTGAATTCTGGCAGCCTCAGGTGGACCAGATCCCCAAGGAACTGACTCAGGCCGAGCACGCAGAGGCTCTGCTGAAGATGGTTGCCGTCTATGCCGCCAACAAGTTCCGCAAGGTATTTGAGGAAACCAACGGCGAGCACGGCTATGCGCTGGGCCAGCTGGATCCCTCCATCTGCATGGACAGTGAAAAGATGATCGCACAGGGCCTGCGCTATGCTTCCTGGGCAGAGAACATCTCTGTGAAGACCCCCTCCATCATGTCCGCACTGCCTCTGGTGGAAGAGCTGGCATCCCGCGGTATCGCTGTCTGCACCACCTTGAACTTCTCCGTTTCTCAGGCTATGGCAGTGGGCGAAGCCTATATGCGTGGCCGCGCAAAGGCCATTGCTGCCGGCATTCAGCCCAAGCCCATCTTCGTGGTGCAGCAGGGCGGCCGTCTGG
>JAFYQM010000045.1 GCA_017547085.1 Oscillibacter sp. | reverse complement strand
GTGAACTGGCCCCCCGCTGCGCAGCTCGTCTGCACACCGGTCTGTGCGCTGACTGCACCCACCTGGACATCGACATGCCCAACTACAAGGGCTTCCTGAAGGAAGCTTCCACCCTGCCCGAGGAGCGCATTGAGAAGCTGGGTACCGTGAAGATCGCCGGTCAGGACCACGACGTGTCCCGCGACCTGAAGATGACCCGTCCCGCATTCGGCGGTCACCTGATGGCCTCCATCATCTGCCCCCGTTTCCGTCCCGCAATGGCTACCGTGCGTCCCGGCGTTATGAAGCGCCGCGAGTGCAAGAAGAATGTGGAGATCCTGCATCCCGCATTCGAGCTGGCCGCAGCTGACATCCAGACCGAGGTCACCGAGACCGTGAAGGCCGCCAAGAAGCTGGTCGACCTGGTTGGCGCAGACTTCATCGTCTCTGTTGGCCGTGGTATCAGCAAGGATGTCGAGAAGGGCATCAAGCTGGCTGAGGAGCTGGCTGAGGTTCTGGGCGGCGTTGTTGGCGGCTCCCGTGCCACCATCGACTCCGGCTGGCTGTCTGCCGACCATCAGGTTGGCCAGACCGGCAAGACCGTTCATCCCAAGGTGTATGTTGCTCTGGGTATTTCCGGCGCCATTCAGCACAAGGCTGGTATGCAGGATTCCGAGTGCATCATCGCTGTGAACAAGAACGACACCGCTCCTATCTTCGAGATCGCCGACTACGGCATCTGCGGCGACCTGTTCAAGGTCACCCCGCTGCTGATCGAGGCTATCAAGGCTGCCAAGGCTGCGAAGTAAGATCTCTTGATAAGCATAAAAAAGGATCGTCCGAAAGGACGATCCTTTTTATTTGATAGAAATAATTTGGTCATGAACCCCGTT
This sequence comes from Oscillibacter sp., assembly GCA_017547085.1. Taxonomy (GTDB): domain Bacteria; phylum Bacillota; class Clostridia; order Oscillospirales; family Oscillospiraceae; genus Oscillibacter. The sequence continues at coordinate 60,878 of JAFYQM010000045.1, read as the reverse complement.
GGCGGAAAAGACTTGAATCTTTGAAACAGGTTTCGGGGGAGGAATGAGAAAAATCAGGTAAAGAATACGGATCCACCACGGATGATAGGAAAAACTTTTCAGATTTTTAGAAATGATTTCCTCAATATTATCCACTGCACAGATAAAAGAATAGGGAACCTGCTTCTCATCTGTAATAAAAGCAACCTGTACCGTGCGGTCGTGGAGCCAATCGTGCAGATCCAAAGAAAATGCTTGCTTCAACTCCTCAAATTCTTCAGAAGAATTTGCATAATAACTGCCTTCGTCCCAACCGCCTATGAAAATTTGCGTTTCAATTACGGATTGCCCAACGGAAATCTGCAAAAAGCGACTGGGGTCTGGAAGAATAACGGTGTAATGATCTCCGTCTTGTTCCGTCATATAAGAGTATTTTGAAAGGCAGTCTTCCACAAATGTTTTCAATTCTTGTTGAAAATTTGGAGATTCTACTTCCGCAAGGGTTGCCAGTTGTTTTTTGCGTTCTTTTTGACCATTTATCTCCGTAACAATTGCCCAAATGCCGCCAGATAGGATCAGGAAAAAGACAAACCAAGCGGAATAAGGGAGATAAATCGAAGCAACCGTCTTGAGAAGTAAAAAGAAAACTTTGGAAAAGAGTGCGGTAATCGCTGCAATGATAGCAACAAAAAGCAGAATTCGATATGTATAGAGAAATATTTTTTTTAGTTTCTTCATACATACCAGCCTTCCCAAAATTTCTGCTTATTTGAAACCGGTAATCTCTTTTACCGTCAGTGTTTGTTGATCCACAGAAAATTTGACCTCCATCCCTGCAAAGCCGAAGCCATAGACTCGTTTCGGATCATCCTGATAATGAGGACGGGGATCCTGTGCCAGCACACCCCGCAAGGATTCACGATGGGATTCCGGAATCTGTTCCAGCAGTTGCGGCGGGATCACAACGTCCAGCGTTTCGCCTGCCGGTGCGGCCGCGAATCCGCCGATGGCTTCCGGGTGACAATCTGCGTAGGGGATGTAGGGTTTGATATCTAAAATCGGGGTGCCATCCATCAGGTCTGCACCGCGCAGGCGCAGAACGGTTCCGTATTCTGCGGTCTGTTCAATGCCCGCCAGCTTCACACAGGACAGGGCGATGGGGTTGGGACGGAAGGGGGAACGGGTAGCGAATACCCCTAATCGTGTGTTGCCGCCCAGCCGGGGAGGACGAACGGTGGGAGACCAAGTTTCGCGAATGGCCTGATCAAAGACCCAGACCAGCCACACATGGGAAAATCCCTCCAGACCCCGCAGCGCATCGGCATTTCTGTATTCCGGTTCAAATATCACGGTGGACTCCAATGCATCCACCAGTCCACTTTGACGAGGAACGCCGAACTTCGTGGCGAAATCACTGTGGATCCGTCCGATCACCTTCATGGAGAACTCCTGTGCCACAGAAGACCACCTCCTTTACTTTTTTATGATTATACAGGATTTTCAAAAAAACACAACAAAAGGATACGGGGCTTCGACCCCGAAGCCCCGTATGGAAAGCATATGCGTATCGAAGCGGGTTACTCCTTGACCTTTCCGTTTTCCAGCATTTCGTCAAAGGGCACGCCGCCGTCATCCGGACGGTTGGTCCCGGTGATGTCGTCTACGGCATTGTTCACGCCATTTTGGATGTTGTCCATGCCCTCTTCCACGGGATTCTGCGTGTCGCCGGAAGAGCCATTGCCGCTGCCACTACCGCCGCCGTTGCCGATGACGGCACTGCCGTTGTTCTGACCACCGTTCTGTCCACCGTTTTGGTCGCCGTTTTGGGTGTTACCGCCCTGACCGTTTTCTTCCTGCGTGCTGCTGTTCGCTCCACCCGCATCCTGCGGAGTTGCCGTGCAGCCGCAGGCGGTCAGAGAGAACACCAACAGTGCCGAAACCAGCAAATAAGACAGATTTCTTTTCACAGTGCATTCCTCCTTCTGCGCAAATCAAAGTGCGCGATACCCGTATGCTATTGTTTCCGGAAAGCAAAAAACTTCCCGAAGAAAAAAATGAAAAAATTCCAAAAAATTTTCAAAAAGCACTTGCAATTTTCAGATAGCTATGCTATAACAATAATAATAATTATTACTATTCGTGAAGGAGGCGCTGATGCAGAGATATTCTCACCAACGGGAACGGATTTATGAGACCGTTTGCGGCACAAAAGAACATCCCACCGCACAGATGGTGTACGATGCGCTGCGGGTAGAGTTGCCTAAGCTGAGTCTTGGCACAGTTTACCGCAATCTGCACCAGATGGCGCAGGAAGGCCGGCTGCAGGAGTTGGATGGCCCCGTAGCCCGGTTTGATGCGGACCTCGCGCCGCATACCCACGCTTGCTGCACTAAGTGCGGCTGCGTGGCAGATGTAAAATTACCGTATGATTCTCAGTTGGATCAGGCTGTTGCGGCCGAGGGCTGGAATGTATCCGGCCATAGCTTACTATTTATGGGTATATGTCCTGCCTGTGCAGGAGAAAATAAAATGGCTTAATTTGTAAATTTGAAAGGGGAAAATATGATGAATCTGAAGGGTACCAAGACGGAAGCAAATCTGTGGATCGCATTTGCCGGTGAGTCTCAGGCTCGCAACAAGTATGACTATTTTGCCAGCAAGGCCAAGAAGGAAGGCTATGAGCAGATCGCTGCCATCTTCCAGGAGACCGCTCTGAACGAAAAAGAGCATGCCAAGCTGTGGTTCAAGGCTCTGCAGGGCATCGGCTCCACCGAGGAGAATCTGATTGCTGCCGCTGCCGGTGAGAACGAGGAATGGACCCAGATGTACGCCGAGATGGCCCGCACCGCTGAGGAAGAGGGCTTCCTGGCACTGGCTGCTCAGTTCGAGGGTGTTGCCAAGATCGAGAAGACCCACGAGGAGCGCTACCTGAAGCTGCTGGATAACCTGAAGAAGGGTGAAGTCTTCAAGAAGGGCGAGAAGGTCATGTGGTTCTGCCGCAACTGTGGTCATGTGGAGATCGGCGAGGAAGCACCTCTGGTGTGCCCCGTCTGCGCACATCCCCAGGCCTATTTCCAGATCAAGGCACTCAATTACTAATCTGCAAAAAAGATCCGCCGGAAACGGCGGATCTTTTTTTGTCGAACGGGAATAGGAAAACGTTTCGTCGTATAAACTACCAAAAAGATTTTTAATGAAAACGATTTTGTCAAAATGTTTGTGAAAATCGCCGTTGACGGAATGGGAAAAAACGGATATGATAATATTACGAAAATATTTAGCTATGCAAAGCTGTATTTCAAGTCGGTATAGAAAAGGAGAGCTGAATATGTATACTCATGAAATTACCGTGAACAATGAGGTCGGCTTGCATGCCAGACCCGCTACTTTCTTCATCCAGAAGGCCAACGAGTTTAAGAGCGGCATTTGGGTGGAAAAGGAAGACCGCCGTGTCAACGCCAAGAGCCTGCTGGGTGTTCTGTCTCTGGGCATCGTGAAGGGCACCACCATCACCCTGATCGCTGATGGTGCTGACGAGAAGGAAGCTGTTGGCGCTCTGGTTGATCTGGTCAACGACAACTTCGGCGAATAAGAAGCGGATATTGAACTTACAGACGGTTCCAGAAGCTGGAACCGTCTTTTCTTTTTGCGTATGTTGCACGGAAACCGGAAGCATGATATGATAGGAACAACAATCCGGAAGGAGGAGACAGGCGCTTTGTGCCTGTCGACGGGAATATGCGGCCTATTGTGAAGAAGAATATTGCGCTTTGTATTGTCTTTTCCATCATCACCTGCGGAATTTACAGCTGGTTCTGGCTGTATTCTTTAGCAGAGGATGTGAATGCCGTTGCAAGCCGCGAGGATGGTGCCTCTGGTGGATTCGTGGTGCTGTTTACCATCATTACCTGCGGGATCTATGGCTGGTATTGGCTCTATAAGGCCGGTGATTCACTGGAGCAGCTGCGGATGGCACACGGCAAAGGCCAGGGGTATTTGGCCATTTTGTTCCTCGTGCTGGCGGTGGCGGGTCTGGGGATCGTCTCCTATGCCATCATGCAATCGGAACTGAACGAGTATGCCGCCGCATAAGAAAACACAGTTTTTGAAGACCGGCGCGGCGTTGCTTTGCGCCGGCCTTTTCTATGGATATGTCCTGATTCCGGCAGGGATCTGGATCCGCTGCCCCTTCCGGCAGCTCACCGGCCTGCGCTGTCCCGGCTGCGGGATCACTGCCATGTGCCTGTCCATCCTGCGGGGAAACTTCGCAGAGGCGCCCGCCTATAACTGGGGACTGACGCTGACGGTGCCATTCCTGCTCTGGTTGGGAATTCACCACCTGCGGGGCGGGTCCCGCCGGACGGAGAATATCGTGGCGGTTGCACTGCTGATCTTCTTGCTGGGCTGGGGCGTTTACCGGAACCTGCACGGCATTTGAACAAAGGAAAGGAGGGAGGACATGACCCGCGAAGAACTGAAAGAAAAAGCCAATGACCTGCCCCTTGCGCCTGGCGTCTATCTGATGATGGACAAATGCGGAAAGGTCATTTACGTCGGCAAGGCGAAAAAACTGAAAAACCGGGTCAGCCAGTATTTTCAGGACAGTGCCTCCCACACCCTGAAAACCCGTCAGATGGTGTCTCAAATCGACCATTTTGATACGATTTTTGTGTCCAGCGAGTTTGAGGCGTTGGTGCTGGAAAATTCGCTCATCAAGCGGCACATGCCCCGGTATAATATCCTGCTGAAGGATGACAAGGGCTATCCCTTTGTCCGCCTGTCGCGGGAGACGTATCCCAGATTCTCCATGGTCAATAAGCCGGCCAATGACAGCGCCCGCTACTTCGGCCCCTTCGGCGGCCGGTTTGAAACGCGGCAGGCACTGGATGCTGTGCTGTCGGCGCTGCGGCTGCCCACCTGTAACCGTCATTTCCCGCGGGATATCGGTGCGGAGCGTCCGTGCCTGAATTTCCACATGGGCCGCTGTGACGGCTTCTGCCGTCCGGAACTGTCGGCAGAGGAGTATAACCGCCGCATCGGACAGGCGGTGCAGCTGCTGGAAGGACGCTCCAAACAACTGCTGCGGGACATGACGGCGGAGATGGAGGCGGAGGCGGAAGCGCTGCGGTTTGAACAGGCGGCGCTGCTGCGGGACCGGATTCAGGCCATCGGCGCGTTGGCCAAGAAGCAGACCGTGATTGCCGGCCTCTGCGCGGATACGGATATCTGGGGCATTTACCGCGGCAGCGGTAAGTGCTGCTACGCGGTGCTGCATATGGAGGATGGCAATCTGGCGGGACGAGAAACCGAGCTGTTTACGGCACCCATGGAGGAGACGGAGGCGGAGATGCTCTCCGCGCTGACGGCACAGTATTATCTGCCCCGCGCCATCCTGCCCCGTGAAATTTTGCTGCCCATCGATACTGGTGACTGTGAAAACCTGTCGGAGGTGCTGAGCAAGCGTGCCGGACATAAGGTCTGGGTACACGTTCCCCAACGGGGCGAAAAGGCCGAATTGCGGACCATGGCCCAGCGCAATGCGGCGGAAGAAGCAGAGCGTGCCATCACCGGAGAAGAACGGGTGGCATATACGCTGGAGCTGCTGCGGAAAATGCTGGATCTGCCTGCACCGCCGAAGCGGATGGAATCTTTTGATATTTCCAACACCGGAAAAAGCGATATTGTGGCGTCCATGGTGGTGTATCAGGGCGTCCGCCCGCTGAAGTCGGCTTACCGCCGGTTTCGCATCAAGGAACTGGATGGTCACCCCGATGACTATGCCTCCATGCAGGAGGTGCTGCGCCGCCGCCTGCAGCGGGCGGCGGACGGCGATGAAAAGTTTCTGCCCCTACCGGATGTGTTCCTCATCGACGGCGGCGAGACCCACGCCCGCGCGGCGGAGGAGATCGTGCGGCAGTTCGGCGTGGAAGTGCCGGTATTCGGCATGGTCAAGGACGACCGCCACCGCACCCGCGCGCTGGTGACACCGCAGGGACGGGAGATCGGCATCGTGACCCAGCAGGCGGTCTTTTCCCTCATCGGGCAGATTCAGGAGGAGACGCACCGCTTTGCCATCACCTACCACCACGAAAGCCACGGGAAGAGCGCCATGCGCTCTGCGCTGGACGGTATCCCCGGCGTGGGCGAGGCCCGGCAGAAAGCCCTGCGAAAAGCCTTTGGCACGATGAAGGCCATCCGGGAAGCGGATGTGGAAAGCTTGGCGGCGGTGGTGCCGCGGTCGGCTGCGGAAGCAGTCTGGAAGCACTTCCATGAAATAGAATAAGAAAAAGCCTGTTTGCATCGCAAACAGGCTTTTTTGTCAGGAGTCAAATTCCTGATATTTCAGCTTGTAGTAGCTCCACTGCCTCCACTTGTCCAACTGCATGGGAGGGTGGTCGTCCAGCAGGTAGGGATTCACAATGCGGCCATCCGACTGCACGGCTGTGTTTTTCTGGACGACGGGAAAGCTTGAAAGCAGGAGATCGTTCAGGAACGTAAACCAACTGCTTTGCGCGGTGTGTCCGGTCAGCTTCAACACCGCGGCACCGAGAAAGCTGGCGGAAATGGTCTCTGGCAGCGCTTCGGCAGCAGACCAGTCCAGCAGGCTGAATGCTGCGTCATTGGCCCAGATCACATAGGGTGTTTCGTAGGCGGTCAGATCCGACCAGTGGGCTTCCTCCGTCATGCCCAGTTCCGCATAGGCCAGCTGATTGTCACCCAGATAGGGCAGATGGTCACCAAAGAACACCAGCACCACCGGCTCGGACTGTGCGGCAAAGTAGTCCCGCAGGTCGCCCAGCATGGTGTCGGCGTCCCGTGCGCCTTCAATGTAGACTCGCAGCATCGTTTCCACTTTGGGGGAGACAGAAGTGTGCAGCGGCACATTGGGATAGGTGTAGTCAGCGCCGTACTTGTCCGTTGTATAGGACATGTGGTTCTGGATGGTGGTCATATAGTGGAACAGCAGTTTATCCTCTGCCACCGTGTCCTCAAATTCCTGCTGAATGACGCCGGTGAGGTACGCATCCGTCACCCAACGGCCCTTGTATTCCGGTGCGGTCATCTGGTCAATGAACACGGTTTCCTCCGCGCCCATCCACCGCAGGACGTTTTCACGGTTGTAGAACCAGTCGTCACCGGGATGAAAATAAGAGGTGTGGTAGCCGTCCGCGCCATACACGCGGAACAGGCTGTCCAGATTCCGGTTCACCACCCACATGGCGGAAGTGGTGGTAGCGGAGAGGGCGTTGGTCTGGATGCCGGTCAACACGTCAAACTCCGTGTTGGCGGTGCCTGCGGCAAAGCCGGGGACCACTATGTGTCCGGTCACGGCGTGAGGATCGGCACGCATGGCCTGCAGATTGGGCAGCGGCTCGCTGTCCTCGTTATAGGCAAAGACCTCGTGATCCGTGATGTCGGAGAAGGCCTCATTCATCACCATCACCACATGGACGGGCTGCGGTTCTTTTCCGGGGACGGCAGGAGGAGTCTCCTGTTCCCAAAGCTCTGCCTGTCCCTTGCTGAAGCCCTCCGGCTTGTCCACCGGATAGGTAGTAAACTGGTGGCAGAAACAGTAGGGGAAGCCCAGTTCGTTGAACACGGCTGGCACATAGTAGGGATTGGAGGTTTTGAAGGAATTGTACAGGTCGTTGGAGGCATAGACCGTCACGATCAGGCATGCCAGAACGGCGAGACTTGCCGCGCTGCCCAGCAGGCTGCCACGCCAGCCCCGCAGCTTTTTCGCGGGGAAGGGCTTGCAGCGGAGGAAGAATCCCAGTACCACCAGTGCCAGTGAAGCCAGTACCACCACGGCGATGACCGACAGCGGATATTGGATATCGTAGTCGCTGACGATGGAGCCCACTTCTTTCAGCAGGGCCAGATCGCGGGGGAAGACCGGCTCGTCCCGCACTTCGATCTTCACGCGGTTGGCGATGGAAAAACCGCAGACAATCAGATTGGTCAGCGCGGCGCCGAAGCACACGTTTCGGGTGAGACAGGTGAACAGCAGCACCAGCAATCCGACGGGCAGGGCGTTCAGTACGATCAGCAGTGGCTGTGCCTCGAAGATGACCAGCACCGAGCGCAGGGCGTTAGGCTGGCACCACAGGGCCAGTAAGGTGATGCAGCCTGCCAGCAGCACTGCGATCACAAGCGTCCAAAACAGCGGCAGCTGTCGGGAAGTTCGTTTCAGCTTTTTCAGAGCATTCGCGTCCTTTCGTGTAAACTTCATAACATTTTTATTATATTGGGTGCTGTGCAAAAAAGCAAGGAGCGTTCTTGCGCTTCCTTGTGTCGGATCAAATTCACTCCAGTTTCACCAAACATTGATGTGGGCGGAAAAATATGATAAAGTAAGTCCCAAGACAAAGATGTGGAGGGGAAGGCAGATGCATGTAAATATTGAAAAAACGAAAGAGTATTATCATGCCATCACCGATTCTTTATTGTGTGATTGCGGCTATTGCCGTAGTTACAGATTACAAGTCAAATCTGCATTTTCCGAAGTCGCAGAATATTTAGAGTCGTTGGGAATTGATATTGAGAAACCGCTTGAAACCTCACCCCTTGAACCGGATGAAGCAGGAATGCTGGAATATTGCTGCTGCCAATACATTGTATTTGGCAAGTGTGAGGCGGGATATCATCATACGATTGATAATGTGAAATTCCGTATTGCAACATCCTATCCGGGAACGGGGATTGAACAAGAACATTTTGTTTTGGAATTCTTCCCGATACAACTGAAGTATATTGGTTAAAGTGGGATTATCGGCTGATTCCCCATGATGAACACCTCCCTCCGCCGTTTCGGCGAAGGGAGTTTTTTTATGCCCAAACACACATAAAGGATAAAAGCGAATCAGCGCAGCCTTTTTCTCCGCTTCCAGAGCGTTAAGGTTTTCGCCCAGAGGCAGCGATGGTTACGACGCGGCATAGAATGGGGTGAAAACAATTTGATGGGGGGAACTGGTATGAAGAAAGTGATGCGCAATGCCTGTGTTTTGACGTCATTTTATGCTGCGGTGCTACTTGCCTGCGTTGCGGTGATGAGTGTGCTGGGACGGATCTTTTCTATGGCTAACGGGCCCATGGTAGGGGTGGGCATATGGTTCATTTTCTGTTTTGGCAGTCTGTGTGTACCGGACGAGGTGTGGAACAGATGGCTGCTGAAGAAATAAAACGATCCGGACATTCGCTGCGGCGAATGTCCGGATTTTTGATCAGAAAGTTACGACTTCGGGATTCGGCTTTTCACAGGGGGCGATGGAGAGAATCTTCATCACGGGGCCCTTGCCCTTGTATGCTTTGTGCTTTTCAATGGTCATCTTTACGGTGACATCGATCCAGTCATGGTTCTTGTACTGGTCCAGCCCGTCGCCGCGGGCGATGAGTCCGAGAAACTGGATGTCGTCCTCGCAGCAGACCATGGCGAAGCGGCCGGGGCAGTGGATGCCGGGGAACTTCTTGGAATGGCACATGGTCAGCTTCATGTGCAGCCGCTTGTGCTCGTAGCGCTCGGGGTGGTCCATCACGTCCACATACCACACGCCGTAATCCTCATCGGGAATCTCGATTAGGTCCTGATCGAGGTCAAAGGGGCACTCGTCACCGGTGAGATAATCCTCGCTGGTGCCGTCCAGATTTTCCAGATAGATGTCGGCGCGGCGGTTCACCATGCGCAGATTGCGCTTGCGCAGCGCGTCCCGCAGTTCCGGGGTGCAGCGGTTAAACACCAGCAGATCCGCATTGGTGATCTTCTCCATCATGATCTGGCCCATGTTCTTGGCATAGGTTTCAAAGGTGGCGGCCTCCACAAAGGTCATCACCTGATACAGCACCCAGTTGGCGGGCAGCACATCCCGGTACAGCCGCTCAATCTGCCACATACCGTTGTACTCGATGAGAACCTGCTTGGGCTTGTGCTGCTTCTCCAGCTCTTTCAGCCAGGAACATTTCAGATCCTCTTCCTCGTCCACTGTGACCACCGTCACGTTGTCCAGCACGGCGGGATCGTATTCCAGCTCGCCTTCCTCACAGCAGATCAGCAGGGTCTTGTCCTCGCGGGCAAAGCCGTCCTGCAGGATGCCGTTGATAAAATCAGTTTTGCCGCCGTCTAAAAAACCGGCGATCAGATATACAGGAATGTCAGCCATTCGTCAAGCCCCTTCCTGTCTTATAAGCCGAACAGCCCGGCCAGAGCATGCTCATCCAGCTCCGCACCGATGACACACAGGCGGCCGGTGTAGTCGGGATGACCTGCGCGGACCTCGTGCTCCTCGGGGACATAGTCGAATTCGATCCAGCTGCCGCCCTCGCCGTTCACGATGCCCTTGGCGCGCAGGATCTTGCCGTATTCGCCGGAATCCAGTGCCGCCAGAATGCGGGCGATTTCGGACTGAGAGAAGACCTTGGGGGTCTCCTTGCCCCAGCTGGTGAACACCTCGTCCGCGTGGTGATGGTGGTGATCGTGGCAGCCGCAGGTGCAATCGGGACCGTGGTCATGGTGATGCTCGTGATGATGCTCATGCTCGTGGTGGTGCTCATGCTCGTGGTGGTGCTCATGCTCGTGGTGGTGCTCGTGCTCGTGGTGGTGCTCGTGCTCGTGGTGGTGCTCGTGCTCGTGGTGGTGCTCGTGCTCGTGGTGATGCTCATGCTCGTGATGATGTTCATGTTCATGATGATGTTCATGCTCGTGGTGGCAGCCGCAGTCGGGATCATCACATTCGCCATCGTGATGATGGTGGTGATGCTCGTGGTGATGTTCGTGGCAGGAGCAGTGGGGGTCATCACACTCGCCGTCATGGTGATGGTGTGCATGCTCTGCCTCGTCGGCCTCGTGCTCTGCACGCATCTTGGCCAGCAGCTCGTCTGCCAGAGAGACTTTCTCAATGGCGGAGAGGATGGTCTTGCCGTCCAGTGCATCCCACGGCGTGGTGAGGATGGCGGCGTCGGGATTCTTCTCCCGCAGCAGGGCTACGGCAGCTTCCAGCTTCTCCTGACTGACCTTCTGGGTGCGGGAGAGGATGATGGTGCCGGCGGATTCGATCTGGTTGTTGTAGAACTCACCGAAGTTCTTCATGTAGATCTTCACCTTGGTGGCGTCGGCCACGGTGACAAAGCTGTTAAGCTGCATGTCGGCAGTTTCTGCGGCGGTGTTTTCCACAGCCACGATCACGTCGCTCAGCTTGCCCACGCCGGAGGGCTCGATCAGAATGCGGTCGGGTGCAAACTGCTTCTGCACGTCCTTCAGCGCCTGATTGAAGTCGCCCACCAGAGAGCAGCAGATGCAGCCGGCGGACATCTCGGAGATCTCCACGCCGGACTCCTTCAGGAAACCGCCGTCGATGTTGATCTCGCCGAATTCGTTTTCAATGAGAACCAGCTTCTCGCCGGGGAAGGCCTCGGCCAGCAGCTTTTTGATGAGGGTGGTCTTACCGGCGCCAAGGAAGCCGGAGACGATGTCAATTTTCGTCATGGTATCAAGTCCTTTGCTTTAAATTTCTGAACGAACTTAATATACCATTTTAACCAGAAATTGCAACCATATCACAAAAAGTTTACAGCTTTTTCCTCGTTTTTATGCGGTCGTATGCCTCAATTTCGCGGGCGGCCTCGCTGGAGAGCACCAGCAGGCAGAGGAGATTGGGCAGGCACATCAGTGCGTTGCAGATGTCGGAAAAGCGGAACACGGTGTCCAGAGAGACGATCGCTCCCACCAGCGCAGCCAGCGCAAAGACGGCGCGATAGCTGGTGATGCCCCGTCCGCCGGAGAGATACTCAAAGGCCTTTTCGCCCAGATACTCCCAGCCCAAAATGGTGGAAAAGGCGAAGAGCACGATGGAGACCGCCACAAAGGTGCCGCCTGCAGAACCCAGAACCGTTTCAAAGGCGGCAATGGTCAGTGCCGCGCCGTCCAGCAGGTGCCCGGCGGTATCCGTGGTTCCAAGGACACCGCTGCAGCAGATGGCAAGGCCGGTGACGGAGCACATGAGGATGGTGTCGAAAAACGGGCCGGTCATGCTGATATAGCCCTGCTGCGCGGGGTGGCTTGTTTCCGCGGAAGCCGCCGCAATGGCGGAGGAGCCCAGTCCGGCCTCGTTGGTAAAGATCCCCCGGGCGATTCCCCAGCGTATGGCGGCGATTCCCGCCGCACCGCCTGCCGCCGCACGGAAGGAGAAGGCCTCCCGCACCATTTGCACCAGTGCTGACGGGAGAGAGGCCCAATGCCCGATGATGACGGCAAGACCGGCTGCCAGATACAGCACGCCCATCACCGGCACCAGCACGGCGGAAACACGGGAGATGGAGCGGATGCCGCCGAGGATGATCACCAGCGCCAGCAACGCGAGGATACTGCCGGTCAGCGCAGGCGGCACGGACAGGATGCTCTCCAGCGCACCGGCTGCGGCATTGGCCTGCGTCATGCTGCCGATGCCGAGAGAAGCACAGGCTGCGAACAGGGAGAACAGCATCGCCATCGGCCGGCCTGCCGCCCCCAGACGGGCCTCCATCACATACATGGGGCCGCCCACCCATTCGCACTTTCGGTTTTTCCGGCGGTGACGCACCGCCAACGTGCTTTCTGTCAAAATGATGGACATCCCCAATAAGGCGGAAACCTCCATCCAGACCAAAGCCCCCGGCCCACCGGCTACCAGTGCCGTGGCAACGCCCACGATGTTTCCGGTTCCCAGTGTGGCGGCCAGTGCCGTCATTAAAGCAGAGAACGGGGAGATCCCGTTGCCGCTGCGGCGGCCTGTCCGTCCCAGTGCGGAGGAGAGGGCGCGGCCTAAATTCCGCCACGGCAGAAACCGCAGGCGGATGTGCAGAAACATTCCCGTCCCTAACAGCAAAAGCAGTGTGCCGGGGCCCCAGAGCAGTTCATCGATGGTTTTCAGCATGGCAACATCCTCCTTCAGACCACCGTATGCCGTCCTACGGACAAACATGCGGAGAGGCATCACAAAGATTTTGTAAATCTCAGGGGCTGCCTGTCTTTTTTTCTTTCCAAACGGGTAAAAATGTGATATACTGCTTTCTGAATTTGGATTATTTGAAGAGGGGGCAAATTTGCGATGGCTGCCATTGGTTTTGATAATCAAAAATATCTGGTCACTCAGTCAGAGCAGATCAAAAAACGGATTGCACAGTTTGGCGGCAAGCTCTATCTGGAGTTTGGCGGCAAGCTGTTTGACGACTTCCACGCGTCTCGCGTGCTGCCCGGATTTGAACCGGACAGCAAGATTCGCATGCTGCAGCAGCTGAAAGACGATGCGGAAATCGTCATCGCCATCAATGCGGCGGATATTGAAAAGAACAAGGTGCGGGGCGATCTGGGCATCACCTATGACGAAGATGTACTCCGTCTGATCGATATTTTCCGCGGCATGGACCTGTATGTGGGCGGCGTGGTCATGAACCGTTACAACGGTCAGCCTGCAGCCGATGCCTTCTTGAAACGTCTGACGGCTCTGGGCATTCGCAACTATCGTCACTATCCCATTGCGGGGTATCCGTCCGATGTCAAGCACATCGTCAGCGATGATGGCCTTGGTAAGAATGAGTATATCGAAACCAGCCACCCTCTGGTGGTGGTGACTGCTCCCGGCCCCGGCAGCGGCAAGATGGCCACCTGCCTCAGCCAGCTGTATCACGACTATAAGCGGGGCATCATGTCCGGCTATGCCAAGTTTGAGACATTCCCCATTTGGAATCTGCCGCTGACCCATCCGGTGAATCTGGCCTATGAGGCTGCCACGGCGGATCTGGACGATGTGAATATGATCGACCCCTTCCATCTGGAAGCCTACGGAAAGATGGCGGTCAACTACAACCGCGACGTGGAGATCTTCCCTGTTCTGAATGCCATTTTCACCAAGATTCAGGGTGAATCTCCCTACAAGTCCCCGACGGATATGGGCGTCAACATGGTGGGCAACTGCATCGTGGACGATGCGGCCTGCTGCGACGCCTCCCGCCGCGAGATCCTGCGCCGGTACTATACTGCCTGCGTGGAGCGGCTGCAGGGCAAGTGCGACGATGAACCGGTGCGCCGTCTGGAACTGGTGATGCAGAAGGCCGGAGTGGACAGCGAGAACTGCCCGGCAGTTTCCGCCGCGCTGCAGAAAGCACAGGAAACCGGAGGCCCCGCCGGCGCTATGGTGCTGCCGGATGGACGGGTGGTCACGGGAAAAACCTCTTCCGCACTGGGGGCGGCATCGGCGCTGCTGCTGAATGCGCTGAAGGCTGTGGGCGGCATTGCCGACCAGTTTGAACTGATTTCCGCACAGGTGCTGGAGCCGGTGTGCAACCTGAAGACCCGCTATCTGGGCCACCGGAATCCCCGTCTGCACACGGATGAGGTGCTGATGGCGCTGACCATTTCGGCTCTGACGAATCCGCTGGCGGAACTGGCCCAGCAGCAGCTGCCCAAGCTGCGCGGCTGTGACGCCCACTTCACCGTCATCCTCAGTGATGTGGATGCGAAGCTGCTGAAAAAGTTGGGCATCAACGTCAGCTGTGAGGCCAGATACGAAACCAAGAAGCTGTATCATAAGTGAGAAAACAGCACCCCCGCCCATTTAAGGGCGGGGGTTTCCACCCCAATACACAGGAGAGAACGATATGGATCCCATCATTCAACTTTTAGCGGAAGAACTGGATAAGCTGCCCCAGCACGTTGCCAATGTGGTGCAGCTGCTGGACGAGGGCAACACCATTCCCTTTATCGCCCGTTACCGTAAGGAACTGCACGGCGCTATGGACGACACCGCCCTGCGTACGCTGGAGGAGCGGCTGCAGTATCTGCGCGGCCTGCAGGAGCGGCGGGAGAGCGTGAAGAAGTCCATCGAGGAGCAGGGGAAGCTGACGGAGGAACTGGCGGCAGCTATTGACGCTGCCAAGACGCTGGCCGAGGTGGAGGACCTGTACCGCCCCTATAAGCAAAAGCGCCGGACCCGCGCCACCGTGGCCAAGGAAAAGGGCCTGGAGCCGCTGGCGCAGGTGCTGTTTGCGCAGGAGGCGGACTGCCCCGACCCGCTGACCGAGGCGGCGAAGTATATCGACGCGGAAAAGGGCGTGGAGACGGCAGAGGACGCGCTGGCGGGCGCATCCGATATCATCGCCGAGCAGATCTCCGACGATGCTGACCTGCGCCGCAAGCTGCGCGACCTGCTGGCACGAAACGGCAAGCTGACCAGCGCCGCCGCGGTGGAGGAGGACTCCGTTTACCGCCTGTACTATGCCTTTGCCCAGCCCATCTCCCGCCTGCAAGGCCATCAGGTGCTGGCCATCAACCGCGGCGAAAAGGAAGAGAAGCTGAAAGTTGCCGCGGAACTGGACCGGGAGCTGGCGCTGCGCATCGTGCGCCGCCATACCGTGATCCCAGGTACCGCCGCCATGGAGTTCATCAAAGCGGCCGCCGAGGATGCCTATGACCGCCTGCTGTTCCCCTCTCTGGAGCGGGAGGCCCGTTCCACGCTGACGGAGACTGCCGCTGAGGGAGCCATCGGCCAGTTCGCGCTGAACTTGCGCCCGCTGCTGATGCAGCCGCCCGTCAAGGGCAAGGTCACCATGGGGCTTGACCCCGGCTACCGCATGGGCTGTAAGGTGGCGGTGGTGGACGGCACCGGTAAAGTGCTGGATACCGCCGTGGTGTACCCCACCTACGGCGAAAAACAGAAAAACGAAGCCATTGTCACCCTGTCGCGCATGATTAAAAAGCACGGCGTGGAGCATATCGCCATCGGCAACGGCACCGCCAGCCGCGAGACGGAGCAGATGGCTGTGGAGCTGATCCATCAGGTCAATGCCTCCGGCAGCGCGGTCAGCTATATGATCGTGTCCGAGGCAGGTGCCTCCGTCTATTCCGCCAGCAAGCTGGCGGCGGAGGAGTTCCCCCAGTTCGATGTGAACTTGCGCTCTGCCGTGTCCATCGCCCGCCGCTTGCAGGACCCTCTGGCGGAACTGGTGAAGATCGATCCCAAGGCCATCGGCGTGGGACAGTATCAGCACGACATGCCCCAGAAGCGGCTGGACGAGGCATTGAACGGCGTGGTGGAGGACTGTGTCAACGCCGTGGGCGTGGATGTGAACACTGCATCTCCGTCCCTGCTGCAGCGGGTGGCGGGATTGAATGGTACTACCGCCAAGAATGTGGTGGCCTACCGCGAGGAAAACGGCGCTTTCACCTCCCGCGCACAGCTGAAAAAGGTGCCCAAGCTGGGGCCCAAGGCGTTCCAGCAGTGTGCAGGCTTCCTGCGGGTGCCGGAGAGCAAGAGCGTGCTGGATAATACCGCCGTTCACCCCGAAAGCTACGATGCCGCAAAAACTTTGCTGGAACTGACCGGCTACACGCTGGCGGATGTGAAGGCAGGAAAGCTGACCGACCTGCAGCGCAAGGTGGCGGCTTACGGCGAGGAAAAGGCCGCGGCAGAATGCGGCGTGGGCGTGCCCACCCTGCGGGACGTGGCGGCGGAGCTGATGAAGCCGGGCCGCGACATCCGTGACGATCTGCCCAAGCCCATCCTCCGCAGCGATGTGCTGGAGATCAAGGATTTGAAGCCGGGTATGGTGCTGACCGGAACGGTGCGCAACGTCATTGATTTCGGCGCGTTTGTGGATATCGGCGTTCATCAGGATGGTTTGGTGCATATCTCTCAGGTAGCTGATAAATTTATCAAGCATCCCTCCGAGGTAGTCTCCGTGGGAGATATCGTCAAGGTGGTCGTGCTGGAGGTGGATGAGAAGAAGCATCGCATCGGCCTCTCCATGAAACAGGCAAAATAACGAAAAGACGGACTGTCACAGGACAGTCCGTCTTTTGTTCTACAGCAGGAGACCGGTAGGGCCACGATCAGACAAAATTTTGTGGATTCCATCCGCGGCAAATCTGTGATACAATACAGAAAATAAACGGAGGAGGCCGAGGACAATGCGGGAATTTATCCGGTCGGTGGTGCATGCATTGGAGGAAGGACAGCGGGTGGAACTGGTCACAGTTCTGGAGTCCCACGGTTCCACGCCCCGGGGCGCAGGCGCCATGCTGGCAGTGTTTCCGAACGGGAACATGACGGGAACGATTGGCGGCGGCAACGTGGAATATGAAGCGGGGAAGCTGGCTGCGGAATTGCTGAAAACGGGCGAGAATGCGCTGCGCAGTTTCCGCTTTGTGCAGGGAGATGCCGCCAGCCTCGGCATGGTCTGCGGCGGCAATGTCACGCTGCACTTTCATTACCTGCAGCCGGACGATGCGGAAATGATCGCCGCGCTGCGTGACTTGATGGAAGCTGCCGACAAAAACGCCAGCACCTGGTTAGTGCGGCGACTGGAGGGCGACCGGATTACCGCCTTTGGTCTGGCAGATCGGTTTGGCGTCCGCTATGTGGAGGACGTGCCCGCAGACTTGCTGCAGAATCGGGCAGCCTGCCGGGATGGCTGGTTCGTGTGCCCTGTGGTCACGGCCGGACGGGCCTACATTTTCGGCGGCGGCCATGTGTCGCAGGCGCTGGTACCTGCCATGGCCGCAGTGGGCTTCCGTCCGGTGGTCTATGACGACCGCCCTGAATTTTCCGATCCCGCCCTGTTCCCGCAGGCGGAGCAGGTTCTGTGCGGTGCCTTTGAGGACGTGAAAACCGCAATCACCGTCACGCCGGATGACTATGTGGTCATCATGACCCGCGGTCATCAGTACGATTATGAGGTGCTGGCGCAGGTGCTGCGCAGCGGCGCAAAGTACATCGGCTGCATCGGCTCCAAGCGTAAGATTGCCGTCTGCCGTGAGCGCCTGATCGAGGCGGGCTTTACGGCGGAGGAATACCAGCGTGTTCACGCCCCCATCGGCCTTGCCATCGGCGCGGAGACCCCGGCGGAGATCGCAGTTTCCATTACGGCAGAAATGATTGCCGTCCGTGCTGGCGTGGAGGTATGACCCCTTGTCAAGCCGCTGCGCGCCATGCTAAAATGACGTTATCAAGCGAATAAACCAATATACATATAGATGGAGGAGCTTCTATGGACCGTATCAGCAAGGAAAATTACTATCTGGATATCGCCGAAACCGTTTTGGAGCGCGCCACCTGCCTGCGCCGTGTTTACGGTGCCATCATCGTCAAGCATGACGAGATCATTTCCACAGGCTATAACGGCGCACCCCGCGGTCGTGCCAACTGCACCGATCTGGGCTACTGCACCCGCGAGGCCAT
This sequence comes from Oscillibacter sp., assembly GCA_017547085.1. Classification (GTDB taxonomy): domain Bacteria; phylum Bacillota; class Clostridia; order Oscillospirales; family Oscillospiraceae; genus Oscillibacter. The sequence continues at coordinate 42,693 of JAFYQM010000045.1, read as the reverse complement.
GAAGGTGCCCAGAGGCGAGCGGTATGAGCTGTGCCGCAGTGTCCATGCCGAGGCCAACGCCATCATTTCCGCGTCCCGCCGTGACATGGTGGGCGGCACCATCTATCTGGTGGGCCGCGATGCCCAGACCGGCGCATTGCTCTCCGACGCCACATCCTGCTCCATGTGCCGCCGGCTGGTCATCAATTCCGGCTTGGAGAAGGTGGTCATCCGCCGTACGGAAACGGAATTTGAGGTTGTGAATGTCCGTGACTGGGTGTGGGAGGACGACCAGCTGGCCGCTGGTATCGAAAAGGCGGAAATGGACCTGAAGTAAGAAAGGAAGTCTTTTTTTGAAGACCGGACTTGTCACCTTTTACCATATTCACCATTACGGAGCGCTGCTGCAGGCCACAGCCACCCAACGGGCGGTGGAGCATCTCGGCGGCGAATGCGAGATCATCGACTACTTCGTAAATCAGAATAACGCCCTCTTCCGCAAACCCACCGGACTTGGCAGTGCCGCTCATGACGCCCATACCGCTCTGCACTATCAGGCGCTGAATGCCCGCTATCAGCGGTTTGAGCAGTTTTCCAAAGACCATCTTCACATCTCCGGTCACCGGTTTGAAAGTTTGGCAGAGCTGAAGGATGCGGAGCTGCCCTACGACGCCATCCTCTCCGGTAGCGACCAGATCTGGAACCCTAAGATTTTTCCGGACGGTCACTTTGACCCGGTGTTTTTCGGTGCGTTTTCTCAGCGGAGAAAGATTGCCTATGCGCCTTCGTTTGGCATTCCCCGCATTCCCGAGGGCATGGAACAGGAACTGCGGGATTACCTCGCCGCTTTTTCCCATGTTTCCGTGCGGGAAAAGCAGGGGCAGGAGATCGTAAAGGAAATCGCCGGACAGGATGTGCCCGTGGTGCTGGACCCCACGCTGCTGCTGGATCGGCAGCAGTGGGCTGCCATGTCCAACGTGCCCGTCGGTTACCCGGATGCAGAGAAAGGCTATATTCTCTGCTATTGTATCAGTAAGCCCGGTGCGCTGGCGCCGTATATCGACTATCTTGCCAGAAAGACGGGACTTCCGGTGGTGCAGCTGTGCGGCGTTCGCCAGAAGGTGCATCCCAAGGCCCGCTGTATTCTGGATGCGGGCCCCGCAGAGTTTTTGGGCCTGTTCCGTAATGCGTCTTATGTCTGCACCAATTCCTTCCACGGCACGGTGTTTTCCGTTCAGTTTCAGAAGCCGTTTTTCACCACGGTGCACGCCACGGAGCTGGCAGCGCCGGAGCGTTCCCGCACTTTCAGCATCTTAAACCGCCTCGGCCTGACGGACCGGATCATCGGCAAGGGCGACACGGCGGCGCCGGACGCCCCCATCGACTGGGAGGCAGTGGAGAAACGCCTGCGGGCGGCGCGGCAGTCCTCGCTGGATTATCTCCGTGCGGCGCTGCAGGACGAGCCGTATACCATGCAGCAGGAGGCTGGGGCGCAAAGTGATTTGCCTGTGCTGGCCGATCACGGCCGCTGTACCGGCTGCACAGCCTGCGTCAACACCTGCGGCGTGGAGGCCATCACCATGGAACGGGATGCCGAGGGCTTTGCCTATCCGGTCGTTGACGGAGCAAAGTGTGTCCGCTGTGGACGCTGCAGTGCAGTTTGCCCGCTGCTGCATGAGCGGGAGACAAAACCGCTGCCCGCGGTCTATGCCGCGTGGAACAAGGATGACAAGATCCGCAGAGATTCCACCTCCGGCGGCGTTTTCTCCGCACTGGCGGAATATGTGCTGGAGGATGGCGGCGTGGTTTACGGTGCCGTGCTGGACGGCAAGCAGCGCCTGCATCATACGGCCTGCTTCCGCAAGGAGGACCTCTGGCGGATGCGGGGAGCCAAATATGTGCAGAGTGATATGGGTGAGGTGTTCAAGGAAATCAAAGAAGCGCTGAAGACCCGCCCCGTGCTGTTTTCCGGCACGCCCTGTCAGGTGGACGGCCTGTACCGCTATCTGGGTACACGCCCTGAGAATCTTACCACCTGCGATCTGGTGTGCCATGGTGTGCCGTCTCCCGCGGTGTGGGAGGATATGGTGGCGTCCATTGAGCAGCGGAAGAAGAAAACGCTGCAGGCGGTACGATTCCGCAATAAGGTCACCGGTTGGAAGGACAGCCATTTTACCACCGTTTACAGCGACGGCACCGTGGATACCGCGCCGCTGATGCGCACGGAGTTTGGCCGTGCCTTTGGACGGGCGTTGTTCCTGCGGCCTTCCTGCCACAGCTGTGCCTATACCAATCTGAACCGTCCCGGCGACTTTACACTGGGCGATTTCTGGGGCCTTGCGGCGGATGAACTGCCGGAGCAGCAGGAAAAGGGCGTCAGCCTCCTGTTGGTGAACACGCCTCACGGCAGCCATGTGTTCGACAAACTGCCGCTGGCGCGGCAGCCCTACACAGTGGAGCGGGCTATTGCGGGCAATCCCCGTCTGGCATCTCCCATCCCGCAGAGTGCGGACCGCGCGGCTTTCTTTGCCGCCTACGCCCTGCAGCCCTTCGATCAGGTGCGGAAGAAATTCTGTTCCGTGCCGCCTGTTCCGGTTCGTGTGGCATCCAAAATGCTCTCACCGGAGCTGAAAGCAAAGATCCGCAGCAAATTGAAATAAAAAAACGCCTGTGCACAGGCGTTTTTTTAGCGTTAAAACAGTTTGGGATGTTTGGATAGCCAGTTCACCAGCGGTACGCCCAGCGCATAGCAGGCAATCAATTCGCCAAGGCCCACGGTCAGTGCGTTCAGCCCGTAAGCGGGCCAGAAAGCACCGCCGTCCAGCACGGTAAAATAGGCGATCAGCGCACCCACGATGACGGCGTTGCAGATCACAGGCGGCAGAGCGGCCAGCCACTTGTTGGGCATTTTCCGGCTCCACAGGGCGGCCAGAAGTGTCGCGAGCGTGCCGAAGACCCAGTCCAGCATAAAGGGAGAACCCAGAAGATTTGCGAGAAAGCAGCCGATGGTAAGCCCGGCTATCGCTTCGGGGAAGAGGAAGGGCAGCAGGGTCATGGCTTCCGCAATACGGAGTTGGATGCCGTGGTATGGAGGGAAGGGCTGCACTAGGGTCAGAACTGTGTAAATGCCGGCGATGATGCCGGCTGTTGCCATCTGGCGGGTGGTGAAACGGGAATTTGACATAAAAAAAGACCTCCTTCTTGTAAAGTGGAGGCCACAGCCGCACAGCGGCAATCAAGGGCGATAAGGTCGCCCCAGCCTCCATTTTTTTGTTTAGAGAACGAAAACTCCATCTGGTGTTTCCGAACGAACGCCCGAAGAACGAACGCTTGGACAGGGAGATGGCACCTGTCGAGGAGGAGTATAGCACAGCAAATACCGGAATGCAAGAAAAACTCCCTGACACTTCTGTTAGGGTTTATAGGGACACAAATTGAACCAACCTTTGCGAGAGGGTGGGTGGCGAGAGCCACCCGCCCTTTTCGTATATCTTTTTGCAGTTATGCCAGTTTTCTTGCACATTCATCAATTGGCGGAAGGATGTGCGGTTGTTCTTCCTCGGCCAGCATATCACTGTCCACGATGCCAATGTCTCGATAGATGATGCGGATCTGCTGTGAAGAATGTCTGGAATATCGGACAGCGCGTTCTCCGATTTCGATGCGCTGAATGAACAGTCGAACCATCTCCGGTGTCAACTGTTCAATGGATGTGTACTGTTTCGCCTTTTCGATGAATGCATCCACATTCGCAGCAGAGGCTTTCAGCCGCTCCATCCGCATCTCTTTTTCCGGGATGGCCTCCTGCAGCGCTTTCTGCTCGGCATTGTAGTCAGCAGACAGCATCCGGAACTGCTCGTTCGTAATGCGCCCCAACACATTGTCCTCATACAACCGTTTGAACAGGGCAGAGAGTTCATCGTTGCGTCTGCGCATGGTATCCAGCTCTCTTTGGAGGGTGTTCATCTCTCGTCGGATTTCCAGCGTGTTTTTCCGGTTGATATGCGCCGCGAACTGTCGTTCCTTCATCCGTGCGAAGTGGGTCACCCTCCGCAGGTCATCCAGCACGATTTGATACAATTCTTCCTCCCGGATGTGGTGGGGCGTGCAGCAATCCTTGCCCTTTTTGCCGTAGGTGTAGCACTTGAAATTGTATGCCTGTTTTCTCATCGTGCTTGCCCTGTGCAGCACCATCGGCTTTCCGCAGTCCATGCAGAAGGCCAGTCCGGAGAAGATGTTCGGCTCATCCATGTGTTTGGGTGTCCGCTTCTTGTGCTTGCGGACATCCTGCACGATATCCCATTGCTCCTGTGTCACCAGTGCTGAATGCGTATTCTTCACAATGACCTGCTCACTCTCCGGATTATAGATTGTCTTTTTGTTTTTGTAGGAGAGCGTGGTGGATTGCAGTCCAACCGTATGGCCCAGATAAACCTGATTGTCAAGGATACCGTTGACGGTGTTGGCGCTCCATGCGTAAGGACGGGTCGTATCCAAACTCGCATGACCTTTTCCCGTCTTCCGGTAATAGTAGTTGGACGGAGTCAGAATCTTTTCTTCCCGTAAGATTCGAGCAATCTGATTTGGACCTTTGCCGGAAGCGCAGAGAGCAAATATCCGCTGAACGACCGGTACTACTTCTTCGTCCGGAATGATGTCTTTGCTCTCCGCATCCTTTTTCTTGTAGCCATACGCAGGTTTGCCGCCCAGTCGCTCACCGCGCTCCGCCTGCAGTTTTTTGATGGAACGAACTTTCTTGCTGGTATCCTTGGCGTGGAGCTCGTTTGCCCAGTTGCGGATCGGATTAAAATCGTTGCTGCTTTCCACCAGAGAATCAACAGAATCGTTGACAGCGATGAAGCGGACACCTTTCTGCGGGAAATAGATTTCCGTGTAGTATCCTACCTGTAGATACTCACGGCCCAGACGGCTGAGATCTTTGACGATGAGGGTTTCCACCTCATCGTTTTCAATCATCTCAATAACCCTTTTCCAAGATGGCCGGTCGAAGTTCGTGCCGGAGTATCCATCGTCGGCAAGAAACAGCGTATTTTCAAATCCGTTATCCCGCGCGTACTTTTCCAGAAGGAGCTGCTGGTTGATGATGCTGTTGGAGTCCCCCAGCCGGGCATCTTCCTGACTGAGTCTACCATAGAGAATATTGTATTTTGGGCTTGCCATTCGTACCTCCTTAAAATGGGGCAAGCCGGTACGGTAAACCGAAGTATACCGTACCGGCCTGCACAAGTCTATTGAATTTTCAAGAGTTTTCCGTGCCTTTCCCGATATCTGTGTCGATCAGGGAAAGCATCTTTTCAGTTACCGTTGTGGTAGGTTCTTTGGGGAACATGGAGGAGATGACAAAGCGTTTGCCACCAATCAGCATCTCCCGTTCCCGAATGAAATGGTCTTCTTCCGCGCAGTGGAAGGTATCACGGAAGACGGTAACCACACCGCCATCAGTCATCTTTCGAATTAACGCTCTGTCGGGGTTATAGGTCCCCAGCATTCCTGTTTCTCTGTACTCTTCAAATTCACTTTTCATAAAAACCCTTTCTCCCGAAATCCATTCGGGCAATAAAAATAGCAGACCGTCACATGGTCTGCTGCTGAGTTTGTTCTGCCTGCTGCTGTTCTTCAGTTGCGGGTTTGCCCTGCGTGATCGCAATGGCCACGCCAGCTGCCACACCGATGACTGCGCCGATGTTTTTTGCTTCCTGTTCCGCCTGGATACGGCGGTAACTTCCCTCATCATTCTCGTCATCCAGCAATGCTCCCGCTGCCGCCAGGCCATACAGTCCGGCGTGGAGCGGCTTTAGAGAAACAGGTTTCGGATGTTGCTGACCACTGTCGCTGTGCCGTACCCCATCGTCAGCAGTGCTGCCACGATGAGCAGCACCAGTGTGATCCATTTGACGACTACCATCAGGTCGAAGTCCGGAAGCCAGTCCAACCATGTGCAGGTACGCTGCTCGTTCTTCTTCCCAGCCTGTTCCAACAGAGAAGTCATGTGTGCCAGTGTTTTCTGCATCTCCGCCATGGTGTTCTGCACGGTTGTCAGATCCGTGCGGAATTTCAGGCTCGGAAGATACTCCCGCATTGCATGTACTTCCCGCCCGATGGATTCCGTCTTCTGCGTCAGCATTGTCAGCGCCTCCGGCAGTGGACACTGAATCACGATAGGGGTGATCGGTGAACTCGGCTCCGTGCTGTTCTGCTGATTCGGTTGATTCATCTGTTTCAACTCCTGCAGCGTTTTCCTGTGCTGTGAGTTGTTTTCGTATTCTGAATTCATATTCCATGACCTCCTTGAGATATTTGTCTTCGTGTAATTTGATGTCACGGCACTTCATGCCATCCGGTGTTGTGTAGGTGATGCTCTTGCGACTGTTCTCCCAGCGAACGGCGTAGCCTTCGGATTTCATCAGGGCGATGAATTCCTCACGGTTCCCGGCGAAGCGCATGCAATCGTCGATGGTATTGATCAGACGGAACTTCCAACTCTGACCTTTAGCCGCAGCACGGTACTCCCGTGCGCTCATACCTTTGCTTTGCTTTTTTGACTTCTGCGGAAGCACCGAGAGGTGGTGCGCCTGACAGATTTGATCTGAGATCTGCCGCAGGTCAATCAGCGTGTTCGGATTCTGCCGCAGCTTCAGTCCGGTTTCGAAGCTGACAGAGTTGATCACAAAGTGGCTGTGGACATTATCCGTGTCGCAGTGTGTGGTGACCAGCACCTCCATTCCCGGCCACGCACGGGCGGCGAACTCTTTCGCCACCTCGTGCGCCTGCTGGGGTGTGATATCTTCTCTGTCAGAGAAGGACTGCACATACTGATAGAAGTTGGTGCCGTTCAGTTTCCCGTGCGCAGCCTTTGTGGTTTCGAACTCCAGAATGGAATTCGCACCGCTGCAGTTGACACCGCTAATGAGGAACTGCTGTGACTGCTCGTCCCATGTTTTGGTGTGATGCATACAGTATCGCATCACACCGCGCATGGCACTGAGATGCTGTTTCTTCTCCTTGATGTACGTTACGGTTGCCATGTAACACCACCTCTCCCGATGCGGTAGAGTTCTTCGTAGATCAACTTCTGCTGATCGATGACCTCCTGAAAGTTGTAGGACTGGAACGCACCCACATTGATTTTGGTGCTGATCTGATTCAGGTTGTTGCCGATGCGTTTGAGTTCTGTAATGAGCGGACGGGTATCTTCCGCTACATGGATCTCTGTCACCAGTGCAGAGGTCAGGATGTAATCCGTCAGGCTCATACGAGCCTTGGCCGCCTGTTTGACAATGGCGTCTTTCTCAGCCGGTGTCAGGCGGATACTCAGGGTCTGATTTCTTTTGCGATTCTCGCTCATATTTGCCTCCTTTTTCGTTGTAATGAGTGGGTTCGGGCTGCCGCCCGAAACACCCCTTTGGGGCTGGGGGACGCGGGCGGCGGACAGCCGGGCGCTCTGCTTGCCCCTCCCAAAGGAGGGAAAAACCGTCCTCGGAAGTCCATCCGCAGCTTCGGACAAAAGCGCCCGAAAAGCGCCGTCCTACGCTCCTGCGGGAGTTTCCCCGGCTTCGCAGGAAAGCCTCCGCAAATCGCCCCACAAGCGGAAACACGCCACAGGATTCCGATGCAGAGAAGAGTAATTCTCTGCGGCAGGTATGGTTTTATTTGCCGGGACTTCAGAGACAGGGCGGAAAAGTCAACAGCCTCAACGCTTTCCCACACCTGCCGACAGAGACACACCAGGGACACTTCAGGGACAGAGCAGAGACAAAATAGATTTGCCGCTGCACATGAAACCCAGATGTACCAATGCTTTCCGTGATCGCTGCCACGGTTGTACCGCTTGCCCCACATATTTTTCACTACGCTGCGTCTGTGATCTGCTGTACCATGTTCTTTCGCAGACAGAGCAGACGCATTTTCTTTTTGCCGATCCGAACCTGTTTCGTGTTCTGACCGGACGTTGTTTCAATGAAGCCTTCCTCCGCCAACATCTTTTGCAGACTCTTCTGTGAGATGGTAAAAGATTCACCTTGCTCATCGCACAGCTTTCGCACCTCTTTGTGAATGACCTCACTGTGCAGATAGAAGAATTCATCGTCTTCATATCCAACACAGCTTTGAGGAATAAAATCACAGGGCCGGTTTTTGTCCAGCACACAAACTTTGCCGCTCTCCAACAGTGCATGGAACTTGCGAATAAATTTGCGTGTCGGCTTGTCCTGAATGATGCTCTCTGCCTGCTCCGCTGCCAGTTGATACAACAGTGTCTGGAACCGCTGTTTCACTTCATCGCACAGTTCTTTTTCCAGTTCACCCTCTAATTCAAGGTATTCCAACAGCATGTCCATCCCCATCTGCAGCAGAGCCACTGCTTCCGGCACACGCCCATGGCAGTGAATACCGGACTTCTGAAACGCAGTACGCTTTGCTTCAAAATCATGTTTGAGAAGCAAAACAAAATCCTCTACCGATTCATCATTACGGAGGAAAGATTTTTGCAGCCATTCCAGATATCCGTACATGCATCTCTGGAGTACACCCTCCGCAGCTCGATGCTGATAAAAGGTCAGCTCACCCAAATTGATATCTCCGTCATGAAGCTCCAGTCCGAAATATCTTGCCGTGCCGCTCTCACCGATGTCAGGCGGAAACTCACCGGTGATGATGGTGTTGCCCTGCGGAGGCCGCGCATCCATGGGTGAGGCATCCGCTCGAAGTCTGCCGCGTCCGGAGCGATCACCGTAGGCACGCATGATGCCCTGTGCAGATGCCGTCAGCTTTGTCTCTTCCTGCCGCCCTGCCGGATGGAAGTCATCGATGCAGGTCAGCACATCCTTCAGCGCAAAGGTGTGATGCAGAATGCTGTTGAGTGTGTCACGGAAAGACAGCGGCAGCTCTGTTCCTGTGAACCTTCCGAAGAAAGACAGAACCAGAGCTGCCAGAGAACTTTTCCGACTGCCGGTCTTGCCGGTCAGGAACACAACAAACTTTGGCTCACAGCCAGCAAGCTTCAGAAAATGATTCAGCGGTGTGAGAAATACAAAGGCCAATAATGTCAGCAGGATTCTTGGCGGGGCAAGAGGAGATTTCAGCAACAGGTCTTCGAGAAATCCAATATCGTTTTCCTTCAGACACCGCTCCATAGTGTAGCCTTGCATCTTACCGGCAAGAGACACTGTCTGCTCACCATCTCCCGGCATCAGAAAATGATACTGCCCATGGATCTTTCTCCAGCCGGTGACAGTGTAGACAGTCTGCCGATCTGCTTCCGTTGCTGTCGTCTGGATGGCATACCGGATACTGTCCTTGACGCTGGAGCCGGTTTCCAGAATGCAGTCGATGCCCCAGTGCTTATGCAGCCAGTTGAAGGTCCCCAGTTCCTCTGCTGCGATTTCAATCTCAGGAAGGGCATGTCCGCTCGCGTGTATGCCTGCCAGACGAATGCGGGTGGATGTCTCCACACCGTCATCCACAGTGATCTCACTCACAATCCATGGCGTGAAGTTGCAGAGTTTTCTCTCATACACTTTTTTCGCTGTCTGTCTGATTTCACACAGACAGCCGTTATCAATTTTGTAATTCTCCGCATAGATGATCTTCTTTTCATCGCTCATTCGTTATCCTCCGTTCCCTTGTTTTTCGTAAAATGTTTTATCTGTGTGTTGATCATTTTCTGTTCCTCCTTCGCAAAAAGATAAAGCTCCCGCAAAATTGTGGGAGCAGTTTCCATATTGCTTTTGAATCACGATATGATACAATGAGAACACACAAAGGAGGTGACGAGGATGCCGCAGCAGAAATACAGGATCTACGAACTATCCGCAAGAGCAGTTATCAGCCACGCCAGAGAAGTGGATGGTGTCTACCGCTTTCATCTAAACCAGAGAGCTACCGAAAGATGTAAGTCCGTTTCCGCTCTCCATGAGCAGGACGACAACGCACTGTTCTATCAGGCCATGTGTGTCCTGCGTGGCGGCACCTATACGTCATCCAGGCAGAACCGTCTGGTCGAAGATTTGGCGGATGTCATCTTCTACATGAATTTTGAAAACATCTTTGACCGCAGCGGCACCGCGAAGTATAGAGAGCGCCAGCGGAAGGCAGAGGACATGTTCCGCCCGGAAGGTGTCTGCCTGAACTTCGGTTCCGGAGAGCACCGCTATCTTGCTTTTGAGCGTTCCGGCAGCATGAGCCGTCAGGCGAGACTGTCTTTTATCCGTGAGGATGTTTATGAGGAAGTGCGCCGCCGCATCATGCTGGACATGAAAATTGAATGGTGTCAGCTGAGTAAACTCTATGCCTACAACGGTTTGATGCTCTCCAGCGGTGTGCGGATCGATGGTGTCCGAATCGAGAAACGCCACCGGGTTATCGTCATCGATAACCCCATCAACAAAGTTGACCATACTCCCGTCATCACCGTGCGGGACGACGGCAGCAACGCTGCTATGCGGAAGTATCACCGTGTTGAAACCATCGAGGATATCACGACCACCTGCTTTGACGGCGTGGGTTTGATCTCCAGGGAATACGCGGCAGTCATTGACAAGGTCTACTGCGGTCAGCACATTCATACCTCGTTCCAGATCCGCATGCCCTATGTCAAGGGAATGCTGCATCAGGTGGATTTCAAAGATTTTTTCAAAAGGACCGGTACGCAGGTGATTCAGGACATCTGGGGAAAGAATCATCCCGTGGACAGTGTGGATATCATTCTCACCAAAAGCCAGTTCAAGGGATATGGCTGGTTGCGGGATAACCGGATGTCCTGGGATGACTACTGGAAGGCTTTCTCCAAATATAATCACGCTCTGTACATCACCAATGTCGGTAAGGAAAAACCGGAGACGCATACGGAACTCAATTATCAGTTCCTCTCCACCGTATCCATGGAGGCTGACGAGTTCCGGCCTGCCGATCTGCCGGATGGCTGGAAAGTCAGTCCGGCCTCCGATCCCAGACACTGGCTGACGAAGGAGACGGAGCTGGCCTATTACAACTTCTGTGCTAATGATCAGTTCCGCCGCGACTATTTTCTGGAGTCCCTGAGCAAACGGACGCTGTTCAACAAGAGTCGGGAGTACATTCTCGCCAGCGTCCTGCAAAAGAATCCTTTATTCATCCACGAACCTATCTACACAAAACAGTTGGATGCTGCGGCGGAAAAGATTCTAAAGCAGTATTCCATTGGCCGTCTGATCGTTGCGGGAGATAACCGATACCTCTCCGGAGACTTGTTTGCGCTCATGCGTCCTTTGGTTTATGAAAGCGTTTTGCCAACGCCAGAGCAACGGTGGTTTTATCAGAACCTTCCGGCAAGCTCGTTTGCGGAAAACAGTTTCTTTGCCCCCGGTGCCGCATACACCCACGGGGACAACTGCACGCTTCTTCGTAATCCCCACATTGCCAGAAATGAAGAGCTGCAGCTTTCCGTTTACCCTACGGACGATGAGCTACGGAATACTTATCTTGGTCATCTTACAGATGTGGTGATGGTGTCCGCTGAATCTCTGGCAGCGGAGCGGCTGAGTGGTGCCGACTATGATGGCGACATGATCAAGACTATCTCGGATCCGATTCTGAACGCCTGCGTCAGAAAGAACTACCAGTACGAGGAATACGGGATGCTCTCCAACTCCGTCAATCTCCCGTTCCTAAAAATCCCCGCGCTTTCCTCCCACAACAGAGACGCTAATAACTGGCATGCCCGATTTGAGGTTGTCCGCGACACCTTTTCCTCCCGCGTGGGTCAGATCTGCAACGCAGCCCTGGATCGCAGCATCATCGCCTACAATGAAAACTCTGATGCGGAAGAAAAGCGGCGCTGCCAGAGAGAAACAGAGACACTGGCCATCCTCACCGGTCTGGAAATCGACGCGGCCAAGACCGGTATCCGTCCCGACCTTACCGAGTATCTTGGAACACGGACGGTAAAACGAACTGCGTTCCTGCAATATAAAAAGCTGATCGAGGACGCAGAGGAGCGCCGTGTCTGGTATGAACCCACCCATCAGCAGAAGTTGAAAGCATTCTTTGACAAGACTGACTGGGAACAGGTGGACTCCCATGTGGAGCGGCTCCCGTATCTGGCTCTGCAGCTAAAGAAAAATACACCGAAAATCAAACCGCGTCCCGCAGAGGACAGCGAGTTGTTTGCGTTCGCCCAGAAGTCGGACTGGAAAGATCGGCTGGACAGAAAAACACTTTCTTCTGTTTCTGCACTCCTGAAAGATTACGAAGCCTGTCTCTCCCGCATCCGGGCCTGTCGGGTTCCCATCAAGGACCAACAGCGAAAGAGGGACATCGAGCGTATCCTCTATTCCAGAGGACAGGAAGACATTTACGATGCGGACGAACTGTACGCACTGTTCCAGCAGATGGAGCCGGAGCGAATTTCCGAACTGCGGCAAATGATTCGGGCGGAATCCTGGCATCTGATGGACGAGACAGAGCGGGAAGCGTTTCTGACGAAACGGTTGCCGGAAGCAGAGGACTATTACGATCTGCTTGCTGATTTCCGTCATGGCGGCTACCGCATCCTTGGAGATCTGGTCTGCGACGTTGACGATGAAAATACGGCGCGGGAGCGAAAGTATCTGTACCGTGAGACAGATTCTGCCGCATTCACCGCCATGATGCGAGCCTATGCGGAAAAGCCTTTATCCGAAACTTACCGTGCCGCCGTGTCCAGGGAATGCCGCAGGCTGCTGAAGCGGATCGTGCGGCCCGGGCTTGCGATCCAGTATGTGGTGGCTCTGGGAAAGCGAGATTTACTGTGGGAACTGCTGATCGACCAGATCGAGAGCAATGTGCTTGTGAAGGAGGCCTGATATGCTGAACGAATGGAAAGAATTTCAGGCCTATACAAAGCCGGTGGATTACACCGCTGTAAGCAAAAGGGATACCACCTACATGGGACGATTCACCTTTGACACCCTGATGGACTTCGAGGGGCTGTCCCGTGTGCTGACGATCCTCACAAGAGGCTACCTGTTCCACACAGAGGATGGGTCTCTGGTTGCATCACCACGGGAGAATATTGACCATGCCCGCCGTGCGCTGTGTGCATGGTGCAGTATTCCAGACAGCAAAAAAGCCACGCCCAAAGAGGCGTGGCAATTCCAGTCGGATTTCAGAGCGCTTCATAGTGAGTTCCCGGAACTGGTGGACGAGCATGGTGGCGGCTGGTTTTATCGCCATGTCCACAATATTGCGGATTTTGTATTCGCCCATCTCGATGTGACCAGCAAATCCGCACAGGATAAATGTCTTTTGATTCAGAAAGGCTTTGATGCGGCATGGCGAAAGAAAGTCATCCAGTTCCAGACGCCGATTTTTTCTCCAGGCACAAAGGGCCAATGGATCATGCGCTTTGACGATGCCATTGCCGATGCGCTGGAACTGGGACCGCTGCGGCAAGACGAAGTATCGCTCTCTCCAGAGTTAGAGAACCGGATTGGGCGGATAACGCCGAAGGGAATGCCGCCAGAGGTGATCCCAACGCTGATCTGCTACTATAAGGCCAACAAACCGGAGGATTCCGATTGGGTGGTACTGCCTGTGGCAAACTTTGACGCCTTCTTTGGCAACACCAGTTTTGGTCGCAAGCATCTGAAAATGATCCCGCAGGAGATCATGGAACGGTCTGATTCCGGCTATGGCGTATGTCGGTATCGGGTCAGAAAGGAATATTTGATGCCTTGACCCAAAGCTGCGACTGGCTCCTCAGAACCAGCCGCAGCTTTTAGTCTGATTACGGACCGTAGGGATTATAGGCGTTGGGGTGTCCCACCATCATGTAGCAGAAGACCCTGCTGTTATCGATGGTGACGCCGACGCCGAGGGTATCACAGGCTGCGTTGACCATCGTTTCGAAGTGACCGGGCGAGTTCACCCAGTTAGTGACTGCTTTCTCTGCGATTCGGTTCATCCCTGTTCCGACCAGGACCGTGAGGTTGGAGCCGAATCCATGGGGATAGCCGCAGGCTGCGACAGTCAGGCACTCTTCTTTGTTTTTATGGGATGTGTTCAGCATGGAGGAACATTTCTGCGCCGCATCCATGAGGGACTGGTTGACGGTTAGTTCAGAGACACCGTTCTCTCTACGGACTTCGTTGATGCACCGGATCATCTCCTGGCGGATTTCTTCAATGGTTGGCAGTTCGTCTGCTTCCTGCACCGGTGCAACTCCAGTGTATGGTGCATCTGTGTCGATCTGGACGCCATCCTGCCAGTACACATTGAAGCCGACTTCTTTTCCGATGTCTCGCAGTTTTACATAGTTTGAACCAGCAATGTTGTACGCCGTCATAGACACTCGTTCTCCGTCCACATAGATATTCTGCCAGGTTGGTTCTGCTGTGATGCCTGCGGCCGCGGCAGTGGCTCCGCTAAACAGCATGGCACCGCACAGGATACCCAGCGCAAAGTCTTTCTTTTTCATAATCAATCTTCCTCCTCTAATAAAATTGAACAACGGACATCTTCATCAGCGGTTTGTTCGCTGCGAAGGTGTCCGTCGTACTTTTTCAATTCATGTGCCAACTGTGTTGCCAGTTTGAAGCCAAAGATGAAGCTATCCAAACCGATTTCGTCTGCCAATCGATCTTTACCGTCGATAATTCGCAGAACCAGTTTGCGCTCCGGTTTGCCCAGAACATCTATGAGCTGTTTGTGGCAAGTATCCAGTTCTTGCTCTGTTTCTCCGTTTATATATGGTGTGTAGAGATTCCAGTACAGTGTTTTCAGCAATTCCGTCATGTGTCTCGCCTCCTTTAGCAAGACAACATACCACATCAACGGAAGAATAGCTACCCTTTTCATGAAGTCACACAACACAATTTGACCTAAATTTGACATACCATGTCTTTTTCATTTTACATACGGTTTCTAAACTGATAACTGTACCAAGCAAACAACAGAAACCGAACTCTCGAAAGGAGATATGAAACATGAAAAAAATTTTTGCTCTGATGATGACTGCCGTTCTGGCTCTGTCTGTTCTGACCGGCTGCGGTAGCAAAGAAGAGGCTGGCTCTGTCACTACTGACGGCTCCACCTCCATGGAAAAGGTGATTGGCGCACTGGGTGAATCCTTCCAGAATGAGACCGGCATTTCCTTTACTTACAATCCCACCGGCTCCGGCTCCGGCATCAAAGCTGTACAGGAAGGCCGCTGCGACATCGGCCTGTCCTCCCGCGACCTGAAAGCAGAGGAAAAGGAAACCGGTCTGGGGGCAACTGTTCTGGCCTATGACGGCATCGCCATCATCGTCAACCCCGAGAACCCCGTTTCCGACCTGAGTCTGGAAACCATCGCCAAGATCTACACCGGCGAGATTGTCAACTGGTCTGATGTGGGCGGTAACGATAGCGAGATCGTGCTGATCGGCCGCGAGGCCGGTTCCGGTACCCGTGACGGCTTCGAGTCCATCACTGACACTGAGGACATCTGCCAGTACCGTCAGGAGCTGACCTCCACCGGCGATGTTATCACCACCGTTTCCCAAAATCCCGCTGCCATCGGCTATGCCTCTGTGGCCTCTGTGAAGGACTCCGTCAAGGCTCTGACTGTGGATGGTGTTGCCGCCACCGAGGAAACGATCAAGGACGGCAGCTATGTGGTGCAGCGCCCCTTCGTGCTGGTGACCAAGACTGATGGTGAACTGAGTGACGCAGCATTTAAATTCTTCACCTACATCACTTCTGCCGACGCAAACGAGATTATCTCCGCTGCCGGTGTGGTTCCCGCCAACTGAAACAAAACGCGATGAGCGACGGCTACGAAAATGGCCGCCGCTTATCGGCACGAGGAAATGATTTATGAGAAAAAATCAATTCATAGAAAAAGTGATCCATGGAATCTTTCTGTTGCTGGGTCTGATCACCGTCGGCTGTGTTCTGCTGATCACTGTATACTTGGTCATCTCCGGCATTCCTGCCATTCGTGAGATCGGTTTGATCGATTTCCTGTTCGGCAAAGAATGGGCATCCACGGCAGAGGAACCGAAGTACGGCATTCTGCCCTTCATTCTGACCAGCATTTACGGAACTGCGGGAGCCATCGTAATCGGTGTGCCTATCGGCTTCATGACTGCTGTGTATCTTTCCAAGCTGGCTTCTCCTAAGGTGAAATCGACGATGCAGTCTGCTGTCAGCCTGCTGGCGGGCATCCCTTCCGTGGTCTATGGTCTGGTTGGTATGCTGATACTGGTTCCCGGTATCCGCAAGCTGTTCAGCGTGCCGGACGGTGCAAGCCTCTTAGCAGCCATCATTGTGCTGGCCATCATGATTTTGCCCTCCATCATCAAAATGTCCATCACTGCATTGGACGCTGTCCCCAAGGAATACGAGGACGCATCCCTTGCACTAGGTGCAACGCCTGTTGAGACCTATTTCCGGGTTTCCGTCCCCGCAGCCAAAAGCGGAATCGCTGCCGCCGTGGTGCTGGGCGTTGGCCGCGCCATTGGCGAGGCCATGGCAGTCATGATGGTGGCAGGCAACGCTGCCAATATGCCAAACTCCATTTTCCAGAGCGTCCGTTTCTTGACCACCGCCGTGTCCAGCGAGATTTCTTATTCCGGTGGTCTGCAGCGGCAGGCGCTGTTTTCTATCGCACTGGTATTGTTCCTGTTCATCATGCTCATCAATGCCGCGCTGAACTTCTTCCTCAAGCGGGAAAAGGAGTAATCTATGCTGAATCAATCGTTATCTGTGAAACGGAAGCACTATGAAACCCGTATGAAAGCCGTTATGCTTCTGTCTGGCGGACTAACTGCAGCTCTGGTGCTGTTTCTGCTGGTCTATGTACTGGCAAAGGGCATCCCAAACATCACATGGGAGCTGCTGTCAACCAGCCCCAGCTATCTGACGGAGCGTATCGGTATCCTGCCTGACATTCTGAATACGCTCTACATCGTCATTGCGACACTGCTCATTGTGTTACCTCTGGGCGTGGGAGCTGCTATCTATCTGACAGAGTATGCTTCTAACAAGAAGCTTGTGGGTGCCATCGAATATGCCGCAGAAACGCTGTCCGGCATCCCCTCCATCATCTATGGTCTGGTGGGTATGCTGCTGTTTTCCAATAATATGGGAACTTGCCTGATGGCGGGCGCGCTGACCTTGGTTATTATGAACCTGCCTACCATTATGCGCACCACGCAGGAGAGTCTGAAGACTGTGCCTCAGTCCTATCGAGAGGGTGCATTCGGTCTTGGCGCAGGCAAGTGGAAAGTTGTCCGAACCGTTGTCCTGCCCGGTTGTGTGGACGGCGTCATCACCGGCTGCATCTTGTCTGTGGGCCGCATTCTGGGTGAATCCGCCGCATTGCTGTACTCCGCAGGTTTTGCCCACGCTCTGAACGGCATCATCGACGGTCTGCAGGCACCCGGCGCTACCCTGACAGTTGCTCTTTATGTGTACGCCAAGGAACAAGGCGAATTCGGCGTGGCCTTTGCCATTGCCGCTATCCTGATGGTGCTGACGCTGCTGATCAACTTTGCGGCAGCACAGGTACAGAAGCACTTTGCGAAAAGGAGAAGTTTATGAGTGATATTATCACTGTGAAAGATATGTGCCTGTGGTACGGGGAACATCAGGCACTGAAAGATGTCAATATTGCGATTCCCGAAAAGAGCATCACCGCATTTATCGGCCCTTCCGGCTGCG
The DNA here is from genome assembly GCA_017547085.1 of Oscillibacter sp. Classification (GTDB taxonomy): domain Bacteria; phylum Bacillota; class Clostridia; order Oscillospirales; family Oscillospiraceae; genus Oscillibacter. The sequence goes on along the minus strand of JAFYQM010000045.1, from coordinate 25,035 downwards.
GTAAGTCCACGTTTCTGAAAACCCTCAACCGCATGAACGACTTGATTCCCGGCGTGAAGATCACCGGTGATATCCGCTACGAGGGAACGGACATTTTCTCCAAAGAGGTGGATGTTAATCAACTGCGCAAGGAAGTGGGCATGGTCTTCCAGAAACCCAATCCTTTCCCTATGAGCATCTACGACAACATCGCCTACGGTCCCCGCACCCATGGTATCACCAACCGTGTGCAGCTGGACGAGATCGTGGAACGTGCTCTGCGGGATGCCGCCATTTGGGATGAAGTGAAAGACCGGCTGAAGAAAAACGCACTGGGCATGTCCGGCGGTCAGCAACAGCGGCTTTGCATTGCAAGAGCGTTGGCTGTGGAACCCAAGGTCTTGCTGATGGATGAACCTACCTCTGCCCTGGACCCCATTTCCACCTCCCGCATTGAGGAGTTGGCTATGGAGCTAAAGGAGAAGTACACCATCGTCATGGTCACCCACAATATGCAGCAGGCCGTCCGCGTGTCCGATTACACCGCTTTCTTCCTACTGGGTGAGCTGGTGGAGTTCAGTAAGACAGACGATATTTTCTCTCAGCCCCAGGACAAGCGCACGGAAGACTACATTACCGGTAGATTTGGTTAAGGAGGGTGTTATGAGAAACCGATTTGATGAACAGCTGTTTGAACTGAACCGAGAGATCATCGAAATGGGTGCCATGTGTGAGGAGGCCATCGCTATGGCTGCCAAGGCTTTGCGCACCGGTGATATGGAGTTGGCTCACAAGGTAAAAGAGAACGGCAGCAACATCGACCAGAAAGAACGGGACATTGAGAGCCGCTGTATGAAGCTGCTGCTCCACCAACAGCCGGTGGCCCGTGACCTGCGTCAGATTTCTGCAGCACTGAAAATGATTACCGACATGGAGCGTATTGGTGATCAGGCAGAGGACATTGCTGAAATCATCCTATTTTTAAAGGGACACACCATGGAGGGCGTGGAACGTATTGAGGACATGGCAAGAGAGACCATCAGAATGGTAACAGAAAGCGTGGATGCTTTCGTGAAGAAAGATACCGCTCTGGCAGAACAGGTCATTGCTCACGACGACACGGTAGACGCATTGTTTCGTCAAATGAAGTGCGATATCATCCATCTGCTTGCGATGAATCCCGATGAGGGAGAATTTGCGCTTGACCTTTTGATGATTTCGAAGTATTTTGAGCGTATCGGAGATCACGCCACGAACATTGCCGAGTGGGTGATTTATTCTGTGACCGGAGTACACAAGGAGGCTTGACTATGATTTGGTGTGTCGAAGACGATGCGAGCATCCGTGATATTGAATTATATGCGCTGAACTCCACCGGCTTTGAGGCGAGAGGCTTTGAAGACGGTCTGTCTTTCTGGGAGGCACTGAGCACCGAAACACCTGATTTGGTCATCCTGGATGTGATGCTGCCCGGCATGGATGGCGTGGAGCTGCTCACGAAAATGAAACAGTCTCCTGATCTTTGTGAGATTCCTGTCATCATGGCAACAGCAAAGGGTGCGGAGTACGATAAGATTCAGAGCTTGGATCTTGGTGCGGACGATTATATGGTAAAGCCTTTTGGCATGATGGAGATGATCTCCCGTGTGAAAGCCGTTTTGCGTCGCTGCCAGCCCAAGCAGGTTTCCAGACTGCTGAAAGTGGGTGGACTGGTGGTCAATCTGGATGAACATACTGTCATCGCAGATGGAGAACGCATCCAGCTGACCTACAAGGAATTTGAGCTGCTCCGCATGTTCCTGTCCCATCCGGGCATGGCTTATACCCGCGAACAGTTGTACATGCAAGTCTGGGATACGGACTATATGGCAGACAGCAGAACACTGGATATGCACATCCGAACCCTGCGTCAAAAGCTGGGCAGTTACGGCAAAATGATTGAGACCGTCCGTAATGTGGGGTATCGTTGGGAGGTCGGTTATGACAAGTAAAATCTTAAAGTCGATCCTCTCTGTAGCTGTTGCTGTACTGTTAGCGACACTTTTGGTCATCACTGGTGTGTTGTATCAATATTTCGGTGGCGTTCAGCAGTCCCAACTGAAGGATGAGCTGAGCCTTGCCGCCAGTGCCACGGAGCAGCTTGGTGAGAAGTATCTGGAAACGCTGTCCTCCGACCGCTACCGCCTGACTTGGGTCGCCCCCGATGGCACCGTCCTGTTTGATACTCGTGCGGACGCAGCGGTTATGGAAAACCATGCTGACCGCGAGGAGATCAAAGAAGCCATGACTTCCGGCACCGGCAGCAGTTCCCGCAACTCTGCTACCTTGACGGAACAGACCGTTTATGAAGCAACCCGTCTGGAAGACGGCAGCGTACTTCGCATCTCTGTCAGCCGCGCTACTGCTTTGGTGCTGGTTTTGGGAATGATACAGCCTTTGGCGGCCATCGCTCTGGCTGCTATCGCTCTCTCCGCATGGCTGGCACACCGCATGGCAAAGCGTGTGGTAGAGCCGCTGAATAAGTTGGATTTGGACAAACCTATGGACAATGATGCCTACGAGGAGCTTTCTCCCTTGCTGCACCGCATCCACGCCCAGCGGCAGGAAATCAAAAAACAGGTATGGGCACTGAAGCAAAAACAGGATGAGTTCGACCAGATTACGGGCAACATGAAAGAAGCTCTTGTTCTGCTGGATGCAAAGGGCCGAATCGTCAGCATCAACCCTGCGGCAAGAAAGCTGTTTGCAGCAGATGTAAACTGTATCGGAGAAGATTTCCTGACCGTTGACCGCAAGCAGAATATGCGGCTGGCTGTCAGCGATACAGCGGAACAGGGGTATGCATCTTTCCGTGCGAAAATCAACGGCCGCGAGTACCAGTTCGATCTGAACCGCATTGATTCGGATGGCAATGTACATGGTGTGGTCATTCTGGCCTTTGATGTAACGGAGCAGGTCAATGCCGAACGAAATCGTCGGGAATTTACCGCAAATGTCTCCCATGAACTGAAAACGCCGCTGCAGTCCATCATCGGTTCCGCCGAGCTGATGGAAAACGGCATTGTAAAGCAGGAGGATATACCTCGCTTCGTCGGACATATCCGAAAAGAAGCATCCAGACTGGTGTCCCTAATTGATGATATCATTCGTCTGTCCCAACTGGACGAGGGCGGTGAAATGCCCCATGAGGATGTGTCTCTCCGGGTATTGGCCGAAGAGGTCTGCGAAACACTTGCGGATGCAGCCAAGGTCAAGGATGTTTCTCTGGAAGTTGCTGGCGACGATGGTGTCGTCAACGGTGTTCGCAGATTGCTCTTCGAGGTGGTTTACAATCTCTGTGACAATGCCATCAAGTACAATCACTCCGGCGGCAGCGTGAAGGTTTCCATCGCAGAGGAAGGCAATTTTATTCGCCTGAGCGTACAGGATACCGGAATCGGCATTGCACCCGAACATCAGGAGAAAATCTTTGAGCGCTTCTACCGTGTGGACAAGAGCCACTCCAAGCAATCCGGCGGAACCGGACTGGGCCTTTCCATCGTCAAGCACGCCGTGCAGTATCATCACGGTAAAATTGATGTTACCAGCGAAGTTGGAAAAGGAACGACTATTTCTGTAATTCTTCCATGTTGACTACTGTTTGATTACTTTGATTACTATCTTGCAAAACGCTTCAAAAACCCGGAGCCGTTGCAACACAACGGCTCCGGGTTTTTCCGTATTTTCGTCCCGTTTTGTACAGAATCGATGAAACAACTGGGGTGCGAGGGTTTCCCGTTTGACCGCCTGATAACTCCGACACTATTCTTATATGTTGACGCATCTCCTAAAAAAAAGCTCTCCAAGGAAACTAGAAAGTCTACCTAAATAATCACTCCCATTCCACCGTGGCCGGCGGTTTGCTCGTAATATCGTAAACGATGCGGTTGATCCCCTTAACTTCGTTGACGATGCGCACGGAGATGCGGTCCAGTACATCGTAAGGAACCCTGGCCCATTCTGCGGTCATGAAGTCATCCGTTACCACAGCTCGGAGTGCCAAAGTATAGTCATAGGTGCGACCATCGCCCATGACGCCAACACTGCGGGTGTTGGTCAGCACAGCAAAATACTGGCTCAGGCACTTGTCCTGACCAACCTTGGCCAGCTCCTCACGGAAAATGAAATCTGCCTGCCGCAAGGTGTCAGCTTTATCCTTGGTGATATCTCCGATGATACGGATGGCAAGACCGGGACCCGGGAACGGTTGGCGGGAGACCAGATATTCCGGCAACCCCAGTTCACGACCGAGCTGGCGGACCTCGTCCTTGAACAGCATCCGCAGAGGCTCGATGATTTCCTTGAAATCTACATAGTCAGGCAAGCCGCCCACATTGTGGTGGCTCTTAATGACCGCAGCATCCCCCAAACCCGATTCGATGATGTCCGGATAAATGGTTCCCTGGGCCAGAAAATCCACCGTGCCGACCTTCTTGGCCTCTTCCTCAAATACACGGATAAACTCCTCGCCAATGATCTTGCGTTTCCGCTCCGGCTCGGCTTCACCGGCCAGCTTCAGCAGAAACCGGCTCTCAGCATCCACACGGATGAAATTGATATCCCATTTGGCAAAGGCGGCCTCCACTTCATCGCCCTCATGGAGGCGCATGAGGCCGTGGTCTACAAATACACAGGTCAGTTGATTACCAACGGCTTCTGCCAACAGGGCGGCCACCACGGAACTGTCTACCCCGCCGGACAGGGCCAACAGTACCCGTCCGTCTTTCACTTTTTCCCGAACAGCAGCAATGGCCCTATTCTTATAGTCCTCCATGGTCCATTCGCCGGTGGCACCACAGATTTCATAGAGGAAATTGCGAATCATGGCCGTACCGTTTTCGGTGTGGTTTACCTCTGGGTGATACTGCACACCGTAAAATCCTCTGGTTTCGTCTGCGATAGCCACGTTGGGGCAAGCATCGGAATGTGCGGTCAGGGCAAATCCGCCAGGAACCTTTGCCATGTAGTCGCCATGGCTCATCCAGGAGATGCCGGTCTCCGGCAGTCCCTTGAATAACTTACAGGCAGTGTCGAAATACGTGACCGTCTTGCCATATTCCCGTGCAGAATCATCCTGGGCAGGCGTGACCTGACCTCCCAGATTGTGGGCGATCAGCTGGCAGCCGTAGCAAATACCCAGAATGGGGATACCAAGCTGAAAGATAGCGGGATCCACCTGCGGAGAACTGGGCTCATACACACTTCCGGGACCACCGGTAAAAATGATGCCGATGGGGGCAAACTTCCGGATTGCCTCCATGGACATGGTGTAAGGCTTCACCTCGCAATATACCTTACATTCGCGGACACGGCGGGCAATCAGCTGATTGTACTGGCCGCCAAAATCCAGAATCAATACTTTTTCTTTCATATGCAGGTCTCCTCATACATGCAGACTGGCACTGCCCACAGGCACCTTTGCCAGCAGCGGGGAGAGCTTATGCAGGAAGGCATCCACCTGCTCCGGACACCGGCCAATATAGAGCTTTGGATCCAGCACCGCCTCCATTTCCGTCTCCGTCATTGCAAACGCAGGGTGTGCAGACAGTCGGGAGAGCAGGTCACAGGAAAGGCCATCTTTCATGCGGGCCGTTGCTTCCATAGAGCACTGGCGAATGACCTCATGGAGCTGCTGACGGTCGCCGCCCCGCTTCACGCCTTCCATCAGCAGGTTTTCCGTAGCGATAAAGGGCAGATATTCCCGCACTTCCTTTTCCACGATCTTTTCGTTCACATGCAGGCCGTCCGTCACATTCTGAGCCAGACGCAGAATCGCGTCGGCACACAGGAATCCCTCCGGCATAGAGATGCGGCGGTTGGCGGAATCGTCCAGTGTGCGCTCCAGCCACTGGACGGAAGCAGTCATGGGTGCATTCATGGCATCTGCCATCAAGTAGCGCGCCAGAGAGCAGATGCGCTCACTGCGCATGGGGTTGCGTTTATAGGCCATGGCAGAGGAGCCTATCTGGTTCTTTTCAAAGGGTTCCTCGATTTGATGGTCATGCTGCAGTAGACGAATATCATTGGCCATGCGGTAGGCGCTCTGTGCAATGGCGGAAAGGCAGTTCAGGATCCGGCTGTCTACCTTGCGGGGATAGGTCTGACCGCAGACATCATAGCAGCCGTCAAAGCCAAATTCTTCGCAGATCATGCGGTTCATTTCAAGAACCTTTTCGTGGCTGCCTCCAAACAGTTCTATAAAACTGGCTTCCGTTCCCGTGGTGCCGCGGCATCCCAACAGCTTCAAGCTGCCTAAAACATAGTCCAGTTCCTCCAGATCAGACCAGAAATCCTGCAGCCAGAGGGTGGCCCGTTTGCCTACAGTCACCAGCTGTGCAGGCTGATAATGGGTATATCCCAAGGTCGGCATTGCCCTATATTCCTTGGCAAAAGCGGCCAGATTCGCCATGACGCCCAGCAGTTCCTGACGGAGATAGCGCAGTCCCTCCCGATAGAGAATGAGGTCGGCGTTGTCCGTCACATAGCAGCTGGTAGCACCCAGATGGATGATTCCTGCCGCAGAGGGAGCAACCTTGCCATAGGCATAGACGTGAGCCATCACATCATGGCGAACCTCCTTCTCCCGCGCCGCGGCGCAGTCGAAGTCGACATCCTCAATGTGGGTTTCCAGCTCTGCCACCTGCTGCGCTGTGACAGGCAGGCCCAGCTTATGCTCCGCGCGGGCCAGCGCCACCCAGAGCCTGCGCCAGATCTGGACCCGCTTTTCCTGAGAAAAGAGATGCAGCATATATTCGGAAGCATAGCGTGAAGACAGCGGGGAATTGTATTTCTCGTTCATTCCAGGTACCTCTCTCTGCGTTATTCTACGGTAACGGACTTTGCCAGGTTTTTGGGTTTGTCGATATCACAGCCCTTTTCTTTTGCTGTGTAATATGCCAGCAGCTGCAGCGGAACGACCTCGACTGCTGCAGAAAACAGGGGGTCCACACGGGGAATATAAATTACATCATCTGCCTGAGACAGAATGGTCCGGTTTCCTTTTTCGGCCACAGCGAGGACTTTTGCCCCGCGAGCTTTGACCTCGATGATGTTGTTCATGGTCTTTTCTGCAATCATTTCATTGCAGCAGAGGGCAACCACAGGCTGCCCCTCGTCAATCAAGGCGATGGTTCCATGCTTCAGCTCTCCGGCGGCATAAGCTTCTGCGTGAATATAGGAAATTTCCTTGAGTTTCAAGGCACCTTCCAATGCCACGGAGTAGTCCGTGTTCCGCCCGATGAAAAATACGGAGGAGTTGTGTTTATATTTTTCAGCCAGTCTGGGGATTGCTGTGTTCATATCCAGAACCTGCTGCATCTGTTTGGGAAGCCCCTGCAGCTGGGAGAGAAGGCGATGATAGTCTTCTTCCGATACCAAAGCCAATTTTTCGGCGGTATACAGCGCAAACAGGTACAGCACCGTCAACTGCGTCGTATAGCCTTTGGTGGTGGCCACGGCAATCTCCGGACCCGCCCAGGTGTAGAGCGTATGGTCGGCCAGCTTTGCGATGGTGCTGCCCACTACGTTGACAACGGCAAGTGTTTTGGCTCCGCGCTTCTGACATTCCTTCATAGCCGCAATGGTATCGGCTGTTTCGCCGGATTGGGACAGGACGATCAACAGCGTGGAGCTATCGATCTGCGGATCACTGTAGCGCAGCTCACTTGCCAGCTCCACTGTCACCGGCAGGCGGCACAGCTTTTCAATGGCATACTTTCCGGCACAGCCTGCATAATAGGCAGACCCGCAGGCGGTGATCACAACTTTCCGGATTTCCCGCAATTCCTCTGCGGAATAGTCAAAGCCGTCCAGATGGATCTCATCTCCCTGAAGGCGCGGCGTCAGAGCCGCCTTGACCGCACGGGGCTGCTCCATGATCTCTTTGAGCATGAAGTGGTCGTAACCGCCTTTTTCCGCCGCCTCAATGCTCCATGTGATGCGGCTGATCTCTTTGCGGATCGGTGCGCCGGTGCAGTCAAACACGCTGATGCCATTCGGCGTCAGGGCGGCAAACTCTCCGTCTTCCAGATAGATGGCGTTTCTCGTATATGCAACCAGAGCGGTCACATCCGAGGCGAAAAAGTTTTCGCCGACTCCAACGCCTAAAATCAAGGGACTTGCCTCCCGCACAGCATAGATCGTTCCGGGACAGTCTGCGCAGAGAATACCCAGCGCATAAGACCCTTCCAGCCTTGCCGTAGTGCGCATCACAGTTTCCTTAAAATCTCCGGAATCGTACATTTCCAGAAGATGCACAACGACCTCGGTATCCGTCTGACTTTCAAAATGATAGCCTTTTTCTATCAGTTCTTCCCGCAGCGCCATATAGTTTTCGATGATACCGTTATGCACCACAGTAAAGCGGCGGTCATTGCTGATATGGGGATGGGCATTCACATCTGTAGGAGCACCATGAGTAGCCCAGCGGGTGTGTCCAATACCAGTGTTTCCCTGCAGCAGAGCTCCATCCTTTGTCTTTTCACAGAGGTTGGCGATTCTGCCGCTGACCTTTGAAACAGAGATCAGACCGTCATTTTCCACGGCAATGCCGGCAGAGTCATAGCCGCGGTATTCCAGTTTCTTCAGCCCGGCTAACAGCACCGGAGCGGCACTTTGCTTTCCGGTAAAACCAACAATTCCACACATAGGCGCACCTCACCGCTTGATATAAGCATCCCGCTCAGGGCCAACAGAGACATACGTGATGGGGCAGCCGATACGCTGCTCAATAAATTCCACATACCTCTGCGCCGCCTCCGGCAGGTCTTCCCATGTGCGAACCCCGGAAATATCACAGTTCCACCCATCCAGATATTTTACTACGGGCTCAGCCTGCGGTAAAGCGGCAGGGAACGGAAATTCATCCGTAATCATACCGTGCATCAGATACTGGGTACAAACGGGAATCTTCTCCATATAACTGAGCACATCCAGCTTTGTAAGAGCAATTCCGGTGGCGCCCTGAACCTGCACACCGTAGCGGGTCGCTACAAGGTCCAGCGGGCCAACACGGCGGGGACGACCGGTCTTGGCCCCGTATTCGAACCCTGCTTCCCGCAGAGCATCGGCATCCGGGCCGAGCCATTCGCAGGTAAAGGGCCCCTCACCAACACAGGTGGAATATGCCTTTACCACACCGATCACTTCATCCAGCACAACACTGGGCAGGCCGGAGCCCACCGGTGCATAGGCTGCGATGGAGTTGGAGGAGGTGGTATAGGGATAAATGCCGTAGTCCAGGTCCCGCAGAGCACCCAGCTGCGCTTCAAAGAGGATGCTCTTGTCCTCTGCCTGCGCCTTTCTCAAAAAGGCACCTGTATCACAGATAAACGGTTTGATTTTCCCGCCAAATTCGGCAATCCATGCCTTTAGCTGTTCCAAGGTATAGGCTTGTGCGCCGTATACCCCCGTCAGAGTCAGGTTCTTCCACTCCATCAAATCTTTCAGATGGTTTTCCAGATATTCCGGATAGAGCAGTTCGCCTGCCATAATGGTCTTCTTCTGATATTTATCGGAGTAGAACGGAGCGATTCCCTGTTTGGTGGAGCCATACTTTTTATCCTTGAGTCTTGCTTCCTCCAGCGCGTCCAGATCCCGGTGCCATGGAAGAAGAATAGACGCCCGGTCACTGATTTTTAAATTTTCCGGCGTGATGGGGACACCCTTGCTCACAATGTCCTCGATCTCCAGCCAAAGGTTTTCCGGATCCAATGCGACGCCGTTGCCCAGAACATTTACAACACCCGGTCTGAAAATACCGGAGGGAAGCAGATGCAGGGCAAATTTGCCGTATTCGTTGATAACCGTATGGCCGGCATTGCCGCCGCCCTGATACCGGACAACGATGTCGTAGTCCTCCGTCAGCAGATCCACCATACGGCCCTTTCCCTCATCTCCCCAGTTGATCCCTACGATTGCACAGTATGACATAAACACGCTCCTTTACTTTTTTCGACTGATTTTCTGTTCAAATCTGTCCTTTTGTCCTGCGGCTGGAATTCTGGTAGGATACGCTCCGCCAAAACACGCTGTACAGAACCGGTCTCCGTCCAGTTCTGTCAGATGCACCACATCTTCTATCCGCAGATACCCCAGCGAATCCACACCGATGATCTCTGCGATCTCCTCCACACTGTGGTGGTTTGCAATCAGATTTTCTGCACTGTCGATATCTGTTCCGTAATAGCAGGGCGCGATAAACGGCGGGGCGCTGACCCGCATATGGATCTCTTTAGCTCCGGCTTTCCGCAGCAGGTCAATGGTGCGGCGACAGGTGGTCCCTCGCACAATGGAGTCATCGATCAGTACCACACGCTTTCCCTCTACCATGGAGCGGATAGGGTTCAGCTTGATATTGACGCCGTTCTCCCGTTGAGACTGGGTAGGAGAAATAAAGGTGCGTCCAATATATTTATTCTTCGTAAACCCGATTCCATACGGAATACCGGACTCTCTTGCATAACCCAGCGCTGCATCCAGACCGGAATCAGGGACGCCGATCACGATATCCGCGTCCACCGGGTGTGTTTTTGCGAGAAAGGCTCCGGCTTTCTGACGGGCAAGCGAAACATTGCACCCCTCTACGATGGAGTCCGGCCGCGCAAAATAGATGTATTCAAAGACGCAGAATTTCTGTCCGCACTGTCCGCAATGGGAGCGGTCAGAGTGGATCCCATCCTGATTGACGGTTACGATCTCGCCCGGCAGCAGTTCCCGCGCCAGCGCGGCACCAACTGCGTCCAGCGCGCAGGATTCGGAAGCGAATACCGTGGAGCCGTCCGGCAGCTGTCCCATGCAAAGAGGACGGAAGCCATAGGGGTCTCGGGCTGCAATCAGCTTTGTGGGAGAGGAGATCACCAGCGAGTATGCGCCTTCGATCTGATCCATAGCGGCGGAGACTGCTGCTTCAATGGACGGGCAGCGAAGCCGCTCCTGTACGATGATATAGGCGAGAACCTCCGAATCGGTTGTGGTATGGAAAATAGAACCTGCCTGCTCCAACGCATCCCGCAATTCCATGGAATTGGCAAGGTTCCCGTTATGTGCCAGTGCCATGCTCCCTTTGTGGTGGTTGATGACGATGGGCTGCACATTGCGTTTGTTATCGGAACCAGTGGTGGCATAACGGACATGGCCGACTACAATGCTGCCCTGTCCCAGCGCCTGCAGCCGGTCCGGTGTAAACACATCGTTTACCAAACCCACATCCCGGTAGGCGGTAAAAACGCCGTCGTCGTTGACAACGATGCCGGCACTTTCCTGCCCACGGTGCTGCAGCGCAAACAAACCATAATAGGCCAGATTTCCCACGTCTGTGGTACTGGTCGAAAAAACGCCGAAGACACCACACTCTTCGTGAATGTGGTGTTCTTCATGGCCGGGATATTCAGGTCGCATCATGTTCTACCAGCCTTTTCATGATTTCCGCATAGGCATCTTCCACGCCGCCGAGATCCCGTCTGAACCGGTCCTTATCCAGTTTCTCGTGGGTCTTCGTATCCCACAGGCGGCAGGTGTCGGGACTGATTTCATCTGCCAGAACGATGGTGCCGTCAGGCAGGCGGCCAAACTCCAGCTTAAAATCCACCAGCGTCACACCGCACTCTGCCCAAAATGCTTTCAGAATCTCATTGATGCGGAACGCATAGCATTTGATCTGCTCGATCTCCGTATCCGTGGCGAGGCCAAGGGCCCTGGCGTGCAGCGTATTCAGGAGAGGATCCCCCAGGGCGTCATTTTTATAGGAAAACTCGATGGTGGGCTGCTCAAATACAACGCCTTCTTCCATTCCATACCTCTTGGAGAAAGAGCCTGCGGCAATGTTGCGGACGATGACTTCCAGCGGAACGATGGCGACTCTCTTGACAAGTGTTTCCCGTTCGCTCAGTTCCCGGACAAAATGGGTGGGAATTCCCGCCTTCTCCAGCTTTTGCATCAGCCGGTTGCTCATCTGATTGTTGATGACGCCCTTTCCGGAAATCGTGCCCTTTTTCAGGCCGTTAAACGCGGTCGCATCATCCTTATAATCCACGATCAGCAATTCGGGGTCATTCGTAGCAAAGACCCTTTTTGCTTTTCCCTCGTAGAGTTGTTCCAGCTTTTCCATATTTGTTCCTCCCATTATTATCATTTTCCGCTGTCGCCATAGTTTGCCAGCACACGGGCGGAGGGATCGTTGACATCACAGCCCTCCCAGGCCTTGTTGGGCATCCAGAAATCAACCACCATTTCCGCTTGGCCGGGGTAGTATTTCTCAAAGATTTCCCGATAGAGCAGAGATTCCTTTGTAAACGGTCGTGCGTAAGCATAGACCATCCGCTTTTCTTCATAGGCCTCGTCCGTATAACAGCTGTCGGCATATTCCTTCAGGTAGTCCACCATGGAATGACCCACGGCATCCGAGAAGGCTGCCTTTTCCCGGTACAGGATGCTCTGGGGCAGATAGTCTCCCTCAAAGGCATGGCGGAGCAGGTATTTGCCCTTGCCGTACTTGTTCAGCTTCATCTCCGGATCGATGGACATCACATACTCCACAAATTCCAGATCGCCAAAGGGAACTCGAGCCTCCAGCGAGTTGACGGAGATGCAGCGGTCGGCACGGAGAACATCATACATATGCAGTTCTCGGATGCGCTTGACGGCTTCTTTCTGAAATTCCTCCGCGGAGGGAGCAAAATCGGTGTACTTGTATCCGAACAACTCATCACTGATTTCGCCGGTCAGCAGGACGCGGATATCCGTCTGTTCATGGATGGCCTTGCAGACCAGATACATACCCATACTGGCGCGGATCGTGGTGATATCGTAGGTGCCCAACAGGGAAATCACTGTTTCCAGTGAAGACAAAACATCCTCTTTGGAGATGATGACCTCGGTATGGTCGCTGCCAATGTAGTCTGCCACTTCTTTCGCATATTTCAGGTCAATGGCATCCTCGCTCATACCGATAGCGAATGTACGGATCGGTTTGTCAGAATGCTTCCGCGCCACGGCGCACACCAGAGAGGAATCCAGACCGCCGCTGAGCAGGAAACCCACCTTGGCATCTGCCACCAGCCGCTTCCGAATGCCGGCAACCAGCTTTTCCCGAATATTCTTACAAACCGTTTCCAAATCATCGCTGCAGACACGATCCACTGCCGTGATATCCCGATAACAGACAAACTCACCGTCTTTGTAATAATGGCCGGGCGGGAACGGCATGATCTTTGCACAGATTCCCACCAAGTTTTTCGCTTCGCTGGCAAAAACGATGGCACCGGACTCATCAAAGCCATAATAAAGTGGCCGGATGCCGATAGGATCGCGGGCAGCAACAAACTCCTGCTCCTCCGCGTCATACAGGATCAGCGCAAATTCCGCGTCCAGCATCCGGAACATGGCAGCGCCGTACTCCTTGTAGAGAGGAAGCAGGATTTCACAGTCCGACTCACTGCGGAATGTGTAGCCTTTCTTTTGCAGGACTTGCCTGATTCGCTCGAAGCCATATATTTCGCCGTTGCAGACGACAGCGCTTCCGTCCAGCGTAAAGGGCTGCATACCTTCCGGATGCAGTCCCATGATGGCCAGCCGGTGGAACCCCAGGAGACCTTTGCCCACAAAAATGACACGGGTGTCATCAGGACCGCGGGATTTAGTCCGCTCAAAAGCGTCCCTGAACTCGTCATAGGTAACATCGCAGGAGCAGTAACCCATAATAGAACACATAAGAAAACCTCCAAAGTTGATTCAGCATTCTACAGGGCGGGTGCTGTTCCCGCGGTGCCACCTGTATTGTTTCTTTTGAACCTCTGACAAGGTCTTGCCGGATAACGCTGGCATTGCGGCGCACCTACTCAGTTCTTCTTTTCAGATTGCAGCTCAAAATGTGTTATTCGTGCGGACTCTGCCGCGCGGTTCTCATCGTTTCCGCGCTCTCTGTGGGTGAACTCCCGCAGTACTTCTCATTTCTCAATCGCCTTTGCACAGATATTTGCTATTCTTTGATGAAGTCGCGGATTGCATAATAAATATCTTCATCGCATTCACACGAAATCGTATTCCAGTCAACGTCGTGGGCTGTATGCTTCCGTTGTTTTTGTGCCTTTTTAGATATGCACAGTGACGCAAGCAACGACTTTGCTGACAAATACCACGGATGCCCGTGTTCATCCTCTCCAACAAGCCAAACATCTGCATCGATGCGTTGAATGGCGTTAGAAAAGCGCTCAACATCTTTTAAAGAAGACAATTCAATCGGATATTTCATTTCTTTTCACCTTATCAGTAAAGATCGAAAGCACTACCGAAATCTAAATATGCCTATTTATCTCACGCCAAACAGCAGATCACCGTATGTGGGGAACGGCCAGTAGTTTGCGGCAGTCAGAGTCTCCGCCTCATCACAGACCTCCCGCAGTTCGTTCATCTTCGGCAGGATCATGTCGCGGATGGCAAAGGCCTCCTCCGTAATACCGTTGACTGTCTCCAGCTTGACCAGAGCAGTTTCCAGTGCTTCCGTCCGCCCGTCGATGGTATCCACCAGAGAGGCCAGCTTCTTCAGGAGCTTCGTTTCATATCCGCAGGCCAGTGCAGAATCTGCTGCCTTCTTTGCAGCGGTTGTTGCGGCCAGAGTGGAAACATAGGATTCCACCGCGGGAAGGATCTCCTTCCGGGCCATGTCCCGCATGGTCAGTGCCTCAATGCGAACAGTCTTGCAGTAGTTCTCCATCTGGATCTCATAGCGGGAGCGAAGCTCTGTTTCGGAGAGGACCTTATGGGATGCCAGCAGTTCCATATTCTTCGGTTCCAGCGTGGCGCCCATGGCCTCAGGAGTGGTGCGCAGGTTCAACAGACCGCGTTCTTCTGTAGCTTCCTGAATCCAGGCATCGTCATAGCCGTTTCCGTTGAAAATGATGCGCTTGTGGGCGGAAATAGTCTCCTTGATCAGGTCATGGAGCGCGGCATCAAAGTCTGCGGCCTCCTCCAGCTGGTCTGCATACCGGCGCAGGATCTCTGCCACAGCGGTGTTCAACATGATGTTGGTGCAGGCAATGGAGTTGTTGGACCCCAACATCCGGAATTCAAACTTATTGCCGGTAAAGGCAAAGGGTGAAGTGCGGTTGCGGTCTGTGGTATCCCGAACGAATCTGGGAAGAGCCGCAACACCCAGCTTTAACTTCTTCTTTTCGGCTCCGCTGTAAGGGACAGCCTGTTCAATAGCATCCAGAACGGCAGTCAGCTCGTCGCCGAGGAAAATAGAGATCACGGCAGGAGGCGCCTCGTTGGCCCCCAGACGGTGGTCGTTGCCCGCAGTCGCTACCGCGGCCCTCAGCAGGCCCTGATATTCATCCACCGCCTGAATGACCGCCACCAGAAACAGCAGGAACTGCGCATTTTCATAGGGGGTATCGCCGGGAGACAGCAGATTTACGCCGGTATCCGTGGAGATGGACCAGTTGTTGTGTTTGCCGGAACCGTTGACCCCGGCAAAAGGCTTTTCATGCAGCAGGCAGACAAGACCGTGCTTGGCCGCTACCTTCTGCATGATCTCCATGGTCAGCTGGTTGTGGTCACAGGCAATGTTAGTAGTAGTATAGATGGGAGCCAGTTCGTGCTGTGCGGGAGCTACCTCGTTGTGCTCCGTCTTAGCCAGAATACCCAGCTTCCAGAGTTCTTCGTTCAGCTCCTCCATATAAGCCGCGACCCGTGGCTTGATGGAACCGAAGTAATGGTCGTCCAGTTCCTGCCCCTTGGGCGGCTTAGCGCCGAACAGGGTCCGGCCGGTGTAGATCAGGTCATGGCGCTTTTCGTACATGGCACGGTCCACCAGAAAATACTCCTGTTCCGGACCGACAGAGGTCGTGACCCGCTTTACATCCTCGTTACCAAACAGCTTCAGCACACGAAGCGCCTGCTTGTTCAGCGCCTCCATGGAGCGAAGCAACGGCGTCTTCTTATCAAGCGCCTCGCCGCCGTAGGAACAAAATGCCGTGGGTATACAAAGGGTCTTGCCCTTGATGAAGGCATAGCTGGTAGGGTCCCATGCGGTATAGCCTCGAGCCTCAAAAGTAGCACGCAGACCACCGGAGGGGAACGAAGAGGCATCGGGTTCACCTTTAATGAGCTCTTTGCCGGAAAACTCCATGATGACACGGCCATCCGGGGCGGGAGAGATGAAGCTGTCGTGCTTTTCTGCCGTAATGCCGGTCAGCGGCTGGAACCAGTGGGTGAAGTGGGTCGCTCCATTTTCGACCGCCCAATCCCGCATCGCTGCTGCTACTGCATTTGCAACGGACAGATCCAGCTTCTTGCCGGCCTCGATGGTTTGCTTCAGGGAATTGTAAACATTTCCGGAAAGGCGGGCTTTCATTACACGGTCATCAAAGACCCTGCTTCCAAACAGTTCAGGTACGGTCGTCATTGTATTCACCCTTTCAGAGATTTTGACGTTATACACCGCAGGACACCGAGAGGGGGAGCGACGGGCCCTGCGATGTATAAGGCCAAGGGAGTGTGTGCCCACATGGGGCAGGAGAATAAGAGATGATTCTGTTCCTGGCACAGAATCAAAAAAAGAGACACCGACATCGCAGAGGAATGTCCTCTGAGACGTCGGTGTCTCTTAACAGCGCCTACTATACGCCCCCCAAAAAAGAAAGTCAACCGTCAATTTGCAAAAAACATTTGTTTCTCCGGGACGGATTTTCTCAAATGCGCCGTTGACAGCAGCGGTCTTTATATTGTAATTTATTGGTAAGGACGAAGATGTTCCATGGAAAAACTGCGCGTTTTTCCGGGGATATCTTCGTTTTCTTTTATTTCCAAAGCAAAGGAATGAGGCTGTATGAAAAAAGTAGAAGGTCAGGTCCGTATTCCGTCCGGCTGTGCGATTTCCGCAGTCATTTCACGGGATGGATCCCGGATGACCGGCGAAAAGATCATTGAGAGCATGAAACCGATGCACGACCGCTCCAACGGCCTGGGCGGCGGCTTTGCCGGGTATGGTATCTACCCCATATATCGCGACTTCTTTGCACTGCACCTGTTTTTTGACAGCCGAACCACCCGAAAGGACTGCGAGGCGTATCTGCGTGAGTCTGTGGAAATCGTCCACGCGGAGCAGGTCCCGACCCGAAAAACGCCGCTCATTACCGACGAACCGCTGATCTGGCGTTATTTTGTTGCCCCGTTGAAATCCGTCCTCTCCAATCTGCAGCTGGATGAAAAGGAACTGATTGCCCGCATCGTGATGAATATCAACACGAACCGCAAGGGAGCCTATGTGTTCTCCAGCGGAAAGAATATGGGCGTGTTCAAAGCAGTCGGCTTCCCGGAGGACGTGGGTTACTATTACAGGCTGGAGGAATACGAAGCGTACAGCTGGACGGCCCACGGTCGGTATCCTACCAACACCCCCGGCTGGTGGGGCGGCGCACACCCGTTTTCCCTTCTGGATTATTCCATCGTCCACAATGGAGAAATCTCCTCCTATGATGCAAACCGCCGTTTCATTGAAATGTTTGGCTATCAGTGCACCCTGCAAACAGATACAGAGGTCATCACCTATATTGTAGACTATCTGCTCCGCAAGCAGGGACTGACGCTGGAGGAAACGGCCTCCGTGATCGCGGCTCCGTTCTGGTCTACCATTGAGAGAAAACCGGAAGCAGAGCGCCAGCAGCTTCTCTATCTGCGCAAGATTTTCCCCAGCCTGCTGATTACAGGACCGTTCTCTATCGTACTGGGTTTTGATGGCGGACTCATGGCATTGAATGACCGACTGAAGCTCCGCAGCATGGTGGTAGGCGAGAAAAACGACAAGGTTTTCATCTCCAGCGAAGAAGCTGGTATCCGCGCCATGGAGCCTGATGCAGAAAACATCTACGCACCTGCCGGCGGCGAGCCGGTCATCGTAAGAGTCAAGGAGGGTGTATTCTAATGATAATCAACTATTTTCCTCCGGAATTTGAAGTTGTTCGCAACGATACCCGCTGCACCCGCTGCAGGATCTGCGAACGTCAATGTGCCAACGGCGTCCATACCTACGATGCGGAACACCATCTGATGCTGGCGGATGAAAGCAAGTGCGTAGACTGCCACCGCTGTGTCGCGACCTGTCCCACCCATGCGCTGAAGATCACAAAGAACGACTGCGCGTTTCGCGAAAATGCCAACTGGGACAGTGACACCATCAAGGAGATCTATAAGCAGGCCGGAAGCGGCGGTGTGCTGCTGTCCTCCATGGGGAATCCGAAGCAGTTTCCTGTCTATTGGGATAAAATTCTGATCAATGCCTCACAGGTGACGAATCCCTCCATTGATCCTCTGCGGGAACCTATGGAAACCCGTGTCTTTCTCGGAAAGAAGCCCTCCGGCATCCAACGGGATGCTTCCGGAAAGTTGAAGTGTGAGCTGGCACCTCAGATTGAGTTGGAGATACCGGTCATGTTCTCCGCTATGAGCTATGGCTCTATCAGCTACAACGCCCACGCAGCGCTCGCCCGCGCCGCACAAGAAATGGGTATCTGTTACAACACCGGCGAGGGCGGCCTCCACGAAGATTTTTATTGCTATGGAGAAAACACCATCGTGCAGGTTGCGTCAGGTCGCTTCGGCGTCCACAAGGACTATCTGGAAGCTGGCGCTGCCATTGAGATCAAGATGGGACAGGGCGCGAAACCCGGTATCGGCGGACATCTGCCCGGCTCCAAAATTGTGGGAGATGTCTCCCGCACCCGTATGGTGCCGGAGGGGGCGGATGCTATCTCGCCTGCTCCACATCACGACATCTATTCCATCGAGGACCTGCGTCAGCTGGTGTATTCCCTGAAAGAAGCCACCGAGTACCAAAAGCCCATCATCGTCAAGGTGGCTGCCGTTCACAACATCGCCGCCATTGCCAGCGGCATTGCCCGCAGCGGCGCGGATATCATCGCCATTGATGGATTCCGCGGCGGTACCGGTGCAGCTCCCACCCGTATCCGGGACAATGTAGGTATTCCCATTGAGCTGGCTCTGGCAGCCGTGGATCAGCGACTTCGGGATGAGGGGATCCGCAATCAGGTTTCTCTGATTGCCGGAGGCAGCATCCGTTCATCTGCTGATGTGGTCAAGGCCATTGCACTGGGTGCGGATGCCTGCTATATCGGGACTGCTGCGCTGGTAGCCTTGGGTTGTCACCTGTGCCGTACCTGCCAGACCGGTAAGTGCAACTGGGGCATCGCAACACAGAATCCCGAGTTGGTCAAGCGACTGGATCCCGAGGAAGGAAGCCGGCTCCTGATCAACCTGCTGACGGCATGGAAACACGAGATCAAGGAACTGATGGGCGGCATGGGCATCAACTCCATCGAGGCGCTGCGCGGAAACCGGCTAATGCTGCGGGGGATTGGACTGAATGAAAAGGAACTGGAGATTTTGGGCATCTTTCATGCCGGAGAATGAGAAAATTTATAATTTTCTCGTTGATTCTGCGTGTAGAAATGCAAAAAAAGGTGTGGTATAAATATGCATGTTAAAGCAGATCATTTGGATTTTCGCTGTCTGAACCGTGCGCTTCAGACAGCAAACGAGGACTGTACTGTTTCCGGCTGTCTTGGGCAGAGATTTATTGCAGCAGGCATGGGGAATCGGCACATCTCAATTTCGGGTATCCCTGGGAATGCACTGGGAGCCTATCTGAACGGTGCGAGAATCGAGGTCACTGGAAATGCGCAGGATGCCGTCGGCGATACCATGAACAGTGGTACCATCATCGTTCATGGAAACATCGGCGACGCGGCAGGATATGCCATGCGCGGCGGCGAGATCTATGTAAAAGGAAACGCCGGATACCGTGCAGGTGTTCACATGAAAGCCTACGAAGAACGAGTGCCTGTGCTTGTGATTGGTGGTCGAGCAGGAAGCTTCCTGGGCGAATATCAGGCTGGTGGGATTATTTTGGTCCTTGGACTGAATACCGATGGAAAGCCCCTCGTCAGCAATTTCCCCTGCACAGGGATGCACGGGGGAAAGCTGTTTCTGCGGGGCAACTGCACGAAGACCCTCTTCCCGAAGCAGGTGACTGTTCACATCGCAGACAGCGAAGAGAAGAAAAGCATCCAGCCGTATGTTGAAGAATACTGCCGCCTGTTTGATGCGGATTTGGATGCGATCTTTGCATCCGATTTTACAGTGGTTGAACCCGACAGCAAAAACCCATATAAGCAAATGTATGTCCTAAACTAAAGGAAAGTAGGTAGCGCTATGAAGTACTCAGCAGAAGAGGTTATGCAGTATGTCAAGGAGGAAGACGTTCAGTTTATTCGCCTTGCGTTCTGCGATATTTTCGGTGTTCAGAAGAACATCGCCATCATGCCCAGCGAGTTAAAGCGTGCGTTTGAAACCGGGATTGCGATTGATGCCTCTGCCATTGCAGGTTTTGGTGGAACCATTCGCTCGGATTTGTTCCTGCATCCTGATCCTTCTACGTTGGTAAAGCTTCCGTGGAGGCCGGAAACCGGAAGCGTCGTGCGGATGTACTGCGACATTACCTATCCTGACGGACATGTTCTGGAATCAGACGCCCGGACCATCTTAAAAAGGGCCGTGGAGACGGCAGAAAAAGCCGGAATATCCTTTGCCTTTGGCGCGGAAATGGAATTCTATCTGTTCAAGACGGATGAAAACGGGAATGCCACCCACGAGCCCTATGACCGTGCCGGATATATGGACATCGCACCGGAAGACAAAGGCGAGAACATTCGCCGGGAGATCTGCCTGATGCTGCAGGAAATGGGGATCCAGCCGGAATGCTCTCACCATGAAGAAGGCCCCGGCCAGAACGAGATTGACTTCCGTTATTCGGATCCGCTTTCTGCCGCGGATAATGCCATTTCCTTTAAGTCGGTGGTCAAGTCTGTTGCTATGCGCAACGGCCTGAGCGCAGATTTTTCCCCCAAGCCGCTTCACGACTATGCCGGCAGCGGTCTGCACATCAACATTTCTGTGAAACACAGCGGCAAGGAAGATTTGCTGCCCCATGTGATCGCAGGTATCATGGACCATATTTCCGATATGACGGTGTTCCTGAATCCCTGCGAGAACTCCTATGAGCGTCTGGGGAAGAACAAGGCGCCCGGTTATATTACCTGGTCCAGCGAGAATCGCTCTCAGCTGATCCGAATTCCCGCAGCTGACGCAGCCCATCGCCGCGCTGAGCTGCGTTCCGCCGACCCTGCCGCCAATCCTTATCTGGCATTTGCCTTGCTGATTTACGCCAGTCTGGACGGCATTGAACGGGAGCTCTTTCCACCCGCGGCAACCAACATCAACCTTTACGCATCCCCCGTTTCTGCTCTTGCTGACTACAAACGGCTTCCCACCTCCTTGCTGGAGGCAAAGTGTACAGCCAGAGAAAGCAGTTTTATCTGGGAGCATTTGCCGGAAACCGTGGTTCAGTCTTACTGCGGCGCATAATGCTGCCGTAAGGAAACCGATGAAAGGGGGAGCAGCATGGTTTTTCAGGAACGTACTTACAGTGTTCTGGTCGTTTCTGCCTCTGACAAATTCAACAGCAGCATTATGGCCTTGCTCCCAGTTACGGATTATTGGCCGGTGAACATTGCCAAAAGCATTTCCGAAGCAAAACGCAAATTGTTGGATACACCTGTTGATATCCTTCTGATCAACGCCCCGCTGACGGACGATTTCGGAATGCGGCTGGCCATTGATGTCTGCAATACCAGTGATGCCGGCGTTCTGCTGTTGGTCAAAAATGACCTCTATAATGACATCTACGCCAAGGTTGTGGAGTATGGCGTCATGACTTTGCCGAAACCCACCTCCTCGCAGATGGTAGCCCAGTGTCTGCGTAGCCTATGCGCCACCCGGGAACGACTGCGCAAGGTGGAAGAACGGCAGGCAACCGTAGAGGAAAAAATCGAAGAGATCCGCCTGATTAACCGGGCAAAGTGGCACCTGATCGAATGCCTGAGCATGACAGAGACAGAGGCTCACCGTTATATCGAAAAGCAGGCCATGGATCTTCGGATTTCCAAACGCGAGGTTGCCGAAAATATCATAAAGACCTATCAATAGTGCAAAGACGCACAAATTCATCCCGTCAGAGGATGGATTTGTGCGCCTTTTTCTTTTGTCTCTGTCCGAGATAAGTATTGGCGAGTATAACTGACCTTTTTATTCATTTTCTATGAATGCCCATAGGCAAATGAAAAGGAGCAAGGTATTTCAACCTTGCTCCTATCGGAATATATCTGCTATTTAGTTCAACAAGTTGGAATTTGTTATTCCTTTTGATATTCCAAAATATCCCCTGCATTACATTCGAGCACCTCGCAGATTGCTGCGAGTGTGGAAAAACGAATAGCTGTTACTTTGTTGTTTTTAATTTTAGAAAGATTGACATTGGAAATGCCCACTCTCTCGGCAAGTTCATTTAAGGAGATTTTACGCTCAACCATCACCCTATCTAAGTGAAGAACTATTTTACCCATAGCATTCTCCTCACAGCAATCCGTCTACATCTTTTTCAAGCTCTGCTCCGTGAATGAAAAACTGAGTAAGACACAGAACAATAATTCCCATGAAGATACCAGTTGTATCAATACTGACTTCTGCTGTTTCAACACCTGTTACCAAACGAACGAAAACGCTCATAATAAGTCCAATTACAGGAACTGCAATAGAAAAATAACCGATTTCACGCATCATGCGAATGTTATCTTTTTGGAATGGAGTAGTATTTTCTGACTTCTTGAAAATAAGATGTAAATTACGAAATACCATTGCCATCACTACAAGGATGATAACTGCGCCGATGCCAAATATCAAGAAAGATGTCATATCGACATTTCCGTTTATAACTGGAGCATTGACTTCAAAACCATATACTTCAAGATTTGCACCACAGCACTCCTTTGCATCAAAGCCAACAAAATAATTTACCCAGTTTGGAGCCACAACTGAACAGACTGTTGCTGCTATCATAAGCATTACTCCAACCCAGTGGAATACCTCTAAAATTTTCGTAATGATTTTCCCGAGTTTGTTTATAACTTTCATCTTACATACCTCCAAAGATTTTGATAATGAAAGTATATCGGAAATCTTAATGTTTGTCAATTGTTTTTTAATGTTTTACATTAAATTATATATCTTTATCATTAAAACAACACTTAATCTATAGCTACCATATTTAATTCGCCAAATTCTTATTTGTCTAACTGATTTTCATATATAGACGGAAAATCAGCAAAATGTTCCAAAATACACCTACAGTATAGCATATTTTTCCCTGCTTGTCTCACTTTAGGAACGAAAATTTATGACATTTATCAGCCCAGAAAGCCTTTCGAGACAAAAAGGATTATTATCCCGCATACATGCATATTTGCATTCACCAATACTTATCTCGGACAGAGACTTTCTTTTAAAACGCGAAAAAAGCAGGCAGCACAGCTGCCTGCCTTTGTAACCGATTTTTGTTTAGATACCAAAAGTCCGGTAGTAATCACTCAGCATTCCGGAAATATGTCTCTTCATAATATAATCCTCCTTTGAACGAATCACATGAACGGATACGATTTCTTACACAGAAAACGTGCGGTAGTAATCAGTCAGCACCTTGCTCCAGCTCTTCATACTTGCCATCTCCTTCTCAATTAATTAAATGTTCAGGCAGGAAGCCTGCTTACCCACGAACCAAGGCGTACAATCCACTGTTGTTAAAACGATCTTTTTCATAAACATGGCCTCCTTTTAAACGTTTTGCTCTTTGTTAGTGCCTTTCCTTTTGACATCTTGATCCTAACATGAAAGCGCGAAAAAATAAAATACGCATGCTGTTGTGCCTATCATACAAAAAATGTATGACGCAGCAGAAAGGTGATTATTATGGAACTCCGCACATTGCATTACTTTACAATCGTAGCACAGGAAAAGAATATAACCCGAGCTGCCGAAATACTGAATATGAGCCAGCCGCCTCTCAGTAACCAGATGCGGAATCTGGAAGAAGAACTGGGTGTACAGCTGTTCATTCGAGGAAAGCGGCATCTTACTCTGACGGAAGAGGGAGAGGTTCTGCTGCGCAGGGCAAGGCAAATTCTGGACATGGAAGAAAAAACCGTGCAGGAAATTGCCTCCATGCGGAACAGCATGTCCGGAACACTCCATCTGGCATTGGTAGAAGGACGAGCGCCCTATCTGGCCGCACGTTGGATTGCCGGATTTCGGGAGGAATTTCCTTTGGTTCGCTACAACCTTTGGAACGGAAGCAGTGACGATGTGCTGGAGCGCCTGCACAAGGGATTGGCTGATTTGGCCATTATCGCAACTCCCTATGACAATGAGCGTGTGGAGGGATTTTCTGTTGAACGAGAGCCATGGGTTGCTTTGATTCCCCGTGAACATTCTCTGGCGCAGGAACCGGAAAGCGATATTCCTCTAAATAAGCTGGTCGGCCAGCCGCTGATCGTCCCATCCCGCAGATCCCGTATTCAGGCGATCCGACGCTGGTTCCATGAAATCGGGGAAGAACCCGATATTCTCTGTGAAATGTCAAATTACATCGATGCCGTGGCCCTGACAGAACAAGGGGTAGGAATCAGCATCTTTCCGCAAACAACCTATACACCCAACGATTTACTGGTCTCCAAGCCAATTTCACAGCCTCCGCATCAAGTGGAATATGTGCTTGCCTGGAGCAAACAGCAAACGCTCCCGGAATTGGCTGAGGAGTTTCGAAATTATGTACAGGATACAGAACTGACCGACACGCCTTGAGGGTCGGAACGCTTCTACCGATCCTGCATAAGCTGAGGCAAGTTTTTATCCTCTGCAAAAAAATGTTGACAAATGAAAAGTTACGGTGTTATACTCCAGCCATCAAAAGTGAATACGCCAAACCGTTGAAGCGGAGATAACGGCAATGATGCCTTTACAGAGAGCCTGCGATGCTGAGAATCAGGCAAGAAACAAGTTGTCAAATGGACCGCTGAGGGCGCAGTCAAAGACTTCGGTCAAGTATTCTGCGAC